>NZ_JBFUET010000008.1:0-317683 GCF_056403815.1 Mesorhizobium sp. P2_E9 | reverse complement strand
CCGGCAATGAGCCGACGCTGACCGTCGACGAGACGGTTCTTACAACGGACGCCCACGCGAGCTTTGCAGGCAACTTTATCTCCAGCTTTGGCACCGATGGGGCCGGCACGTTGACCTACGCGCTAAGCGCCGTGGCAGGCCCTTCGGGTCTGGTCGACACGGCGACCAATCAGACGGTCATCCTCTCGCTCAATGGCGGCGTCGTTGAAGGCCGCACCGCCACCAGCCACGACCTCGTGTTCACGGTCTTCGTCGATGGCTCGGGCAACGTCACCCTCGATCAGCTCCGCGCGGTGGTCCATCCGACCAGCGACCCGGACGAGAGCAAGACGCTGAACGCGGACAATCTCATCCAGCTCACCGCGACTGTCACCGACAAGGACGGCGACCACGCACCGGCCACCCTCAACATCGGCCAGAATCTCATCTTCAAGGATGACGGGCCGAGCATTTCGACAACCGGCACGGAGCCGACGCTGACCGTCGACGAGACCGTGCTGGGGCCTGACGCCACGCAGAGTTTTGTGACCAGCTTCAGCTCGACCTTCGGCGCAGACGGGGCCGGTACGCTAACCTATGCGCTGGGCTTCAATGCCGGCGTAACCGGGCTGGTCGATACGCTGACCGATGAGGCGGTCGTCCTTTCGCTCAATGGCGCCGTCCTTGAAGGCCGAACCGCCACCAGCCACGACCTCGTGTTCACGGTCTCCGTCAACGCCGCGGGCGCCGTCACCCTCGACCAGATCCGGGCGGTGGTGCATCCGGACGCCAACGACCCCGACGACAGCAAGACACTGTCCGCGGACAGTCTGGTCCAGCTCACCGCGACCATCACCGACAAGGACGGCGACCAAGCATCGGCCACCCTCAACATCGGCACGAACCTCATCTTCAAGGACGATGCTCCGACGATCACGGTGCCCTTCGACGGTGACCAGAGCGGCACTCCCGGGACTCCCGAGACTCTGGCCAACACGCTCAACGCGTCGGCCACCGGAAACTTCGGGTATGACATCGGTGCGGACAGCCGCCCGGCTTCGTTCTACGACGCCACGCACTCTGACTTCGTCGATGCCGACGGTGCCCTTGCCGGTATCCAGATCGGGCTCACCGGTAATCTCACCGGCCTTGTGCCGGCACCAGGCACGACCCCGTTCATCAGCTCGTTCGCGACGCTCCAGTCGGAAAGCGCCACCTCGGCGACGTTCAACTGGCAAATCTCGTACGATAGTGACCCGAACACGGCTGGCAACCAGACGGCCACGGCGGGTGGCACCCTTGTCTTCAACAAAGTTGCCGACACCTACACCATCACATTGAACGACACGGTCGAGGGCTTCACCAAGGACATCCTGCACACCTCTGAGCTCTTGTCCAAGGAGCCGGTGAGCAACGTCGGTCACCCAAACATCGTGGTGGAGAAGCTTTTCGACGCCAGCACCACGACCGATCAGACCGACCGGGACTTCTTCGTGCAGTTCACCGGTAACTCGAACCCCAACGGGAGCCCCTTCGGGTTCAACGCGACGGGTGACGGCAATCCGGTTGTCGGCGGTGTTAACGACACCATCTTCAATGCCGGCCAGCAGATCAGCAGCAACTTCGAGGATTGGGTTTCTGCAACCCAAGCCACGAACGGGGTTGCCGGTGACACGATCCAGAAGGGTGAGCTGCTGACGTTGCGGTTCTTCGACCACAGCCCCGGCATCATCACCGACGACGGCGCCAATAACGTCCCGAACCAGACGGCCAACGATATGGCAATCAAGTTCGACGGTATCGGCAACAGCGAGGACCTGATGCTGATCCTCAACCTCGTCAATTTCGGTACCGACGGGATCGCGGGCGGCACAGGCACCGCCGCCGACACGTTTACCACGAAGGCGATGTACGTCTCAAACGCCGACATCTTCAAGACAGGGCAGGTACCTACCGCCTACGCTGCCGACTTCCCGCTCGACAACAACGACGGTCTCGTTATCGTCGAGAGGAACGACTACAACGGTGCAGGCGAAAACTGGGTGCTTCAGGGTGTCCAGATCATGCAGTCTGGTAACGGTCTCACCGGCCCCGATAGTAATCCGAACTTAGCCGGCCTTCAGGAGACGCCGACGGCGATCGACCTGCAGCGGGCGACCGGCCCCGGTGGTGGTAGCACGACCTTCGCTCTACAGAACTGGGACCCCACCGACAACGACGTGCTGAAGATCACCGACATCGGCTTCACCTCGACGCAGACGACGACGCCGGATGCCCACCTCGACTTCGCCTTCCGGGTCGCGGACGCGGACGGCGACACGACGCCCACGTCGCCGTTGTTCCAGCACATACTTGTCGACGTCGCCTGACACTTGACCAACGGGGGCAGCCAAATGCTGCCCCCGTACCCACGATCTGTTGCACGATATGTCATCCCGCACGCAGAGATAGAAACGATGAAAACCAAGCAACAGCCCCCTGCCCTGCAGGTGGTGATGAAAGAGGCCAGGCGCGCCCTCCGGCCGCTTGTCTGGTTCAGCGGCGGCATCAACGTGCTGATGCTGACCGGGGCCCTTTACATGCTCCAGGTTTATCATCGGGTGTTGTCCAGCCATAGCCTGGAGACGCTGGTGATGCTGTCGCTGATGGCGGCAGGGGCACTCGTGACAATGGCGGGGCTGGAGGTGGTGCGCGGGCGTCTGCTGGCTACCGTCGGGTCGTGGATGAACGCGCGGTTGGGACCGGTTCTCCTGACAGCATCGGTGGAATATGCCGCCTCGGCGCCCGGTCACGCCAATGCCCGCCCGCTGCGCGACCTGGATCAAGTCCGCAATTTCTTCACCAGCCCCAGCATCTTCCCGATCCTTGACGCGCCCTGGGCACCGCTGTTTTTCGTCGCCATATTCTTCATGCACCCTTGGCTGGGCTGGTTGGCGCTGTGCGGCGGGATCGTCCTGTTTGCGTTGGCGGTGCTCAACGAATACCTCACGCGCAAGCCGTTGACCGAGGCCGCGAACGCACAGTCGCGGGCCTATGTGCAGGCCGAGGCGGCGATCCGCAACGCCGAGGTCGTCCAGGCGATGGGCATGTTGAAGCCTCTGCTGGAAGGCTGGAAGGCGCAGCAGGACGAGGCAAACAAGGGACAGGTTCTTGCCGCCAACCGTGGCGGCGTCATCGCGGCCATCGCACGCTGCCACCGGCTGGCCTTGCAAATGGCCATACTGGGCCTTGGCGCTTACCTGGTGCTTCGCAACGAGGCTTCCCCTGGCATCATGATCTCCGCCTCGATCCTGATGGGGCGCGCACTGTCCCCGGTCGAGCAGGCGATCGGCACATGGAAAGCGACGGTCGGAGCGCGCGCCGCTTACAAGCGCCTCACCGCGGTCGCCGGAGAACACCGGGAGGCCACGCCGGTTATGCCGCTGCCACGACCGAAAGGCAGGTTCGAAGCCGACAACCTTGTGCTGGCCCGACAGGGTGGCGAGCCTATCCTGAAGGGGATCAGCTTCCGGCTCAATCAGGGTGAAGCCATGGCGCTGATCGGCCCGAGCGGAGCCGGCAAGACCAGCCTGGCGCGCATACTGGCCGGTGCCTGGCGCCCATCCGGGGGACGTGCGTTGCTAGACGGCATGGACGTCGCCCAATGGGCGGCGGAGGATCGCGGTCACTATGTCGGATACTTGCCGCAGGACATCGAGCTCTTCGCTGGTACGGTCTCCGAAAACATCTGCCGCTTCGCCAATATCAACCCGGCGGTCTTCAACAACGTGGTCAAGGCCGCGCAGCTGGCGGGAGTTCACGAACTGATCAAAGGACTGCCGAAGGGTTACGGCACCGAGATCGGCGAATCCGGCGCGGTATTGTCGGGCGGCCAGCGCCAACGCATCGGGCTGGCGCGGGCACTCTACGGCGACCCGCCACTCATTATCCTGGACGAGCCCAATTCCAACCTCGACCGCGACGGTGAGGAAGCCTTGATCGCCGCCCTCGGCGCGGTCAAGGCGGCGGGCGCGACCATCATCCTGATCGCGCATCGAGCCAACATGATGGAGAAGGTCGACAAGATACTGGTCCTCAACCGGGGCCAGCAAGACCTCTTCGGTTCACGAGACTATGTCTTCAATGAACTCTCCGCGCGCATCCGCCAGGTCACTCAGGTGCCGGCGAGTCCGATGCCGGAAATCTCCGCCACCGTGATCGGCGCCGGCAACGGGCCACGTCCCCCTTCAAAAACTACGTCGCGTCAAAGCCCATTGAGCACGGCTGTCGTGGCGAACCAGGCATGAAATGAGAACAGCGATGAACGTCGTGCCGTTACCCGTCCCGCCACCCTCCCTGCAGGAACCGGTACCCCTGCGTCTCACGGCCGTGCAGTATACCGGGTTCGCGATCATGTTCCTGTTCTTCGGCGTGGCCGGGGGCTGGGCGGCCCTGGCCCCGTTGGACAGCGCAGCGGTGGCGCAGGGCGTCGTCAAGGTCGCCGGCGACCGCAAGCTCATCCAGCACCTCGAGGGCGGCATCATCGCGGAGCTGAACGCCGCCAACGGTGACGTCGTCAAGGCGGGCAAGGTCCTCATCCGGCTCGATGACACGCAGGCAAAGGCGCAGCTCGACCTGATCCAGAACCGGATAGCAACGCGTGAGGCGCTGGCCGCGCGTCTCAGGGCCGAGCGTGACGGCAAGGCCGAGATCGAGTTCGATCCGGCGTTGCTCGCAAACCCCGCCACCGCCGTAAAGGACGCGGTGTCCGCACAGCGTGACGTGTTCGCGGCGAAACACCACAACTTGGCGGACGAGCAGGAAATTCTCAACCAGCGCCGTCGCCAGACCAAGGAAGAGACAACGGGACTGGAGCAGCTTATCGCCACTAAAGACAAGCAGATCGAAGCGATCGAGGGTGAGACCAAAGACCTTGAGAGTCTGCTCAAGAAGGGGCTGACCACCCGCGAGCGGAACCTATTGCTCAGACGACAACAGCAGGAGATCGAAGGGGAGCGCGCTACCAACATCGCGGCGATCGCCCGTGCCAGAAGCGCCATGGCCGAGATCGACATGCAAATCTTGAACCTCAGCACAGTGCGGTTGAACGAGTCCGTGGACGAGTTGAGCAAGGTCGAGGCGGAGTTGTTTGACCTGAGACAAGAGGAGCGTTCCGCCAAGGACGTGCTTACCCGTACCGATGTCGTCGCACCGGTTGACGGCATCGTCATGGATCTGAAGGTCCACACAGCGGGCGGTGTCGTGAAACCCGGCGATACATTGATGACGATCGTGCCGCTCGGGCAACAACTCGTGGTCGAAGCCATGGTCAAACCTGAGGATGTCGAGACGATCGCTCCGGGACAGCCCGCGCACGTCAGTTTTCCGGCCTTCGCCCGCTACAACCTGCCGCCACTCGACGGTGTCGTGGAGATCGTGTCGGCCGACCGCATGGTGGACGAGCGCAGCGGCGCACCCTATTTCGCCGCGACCGTGTTGATCGACAAGGGCGAACTCACCAAGCTGGAGGGCCGCAAGCTCCTGCCCGGCATGTCGAGCGAGGCGATGATCCGCACAGGTGCCCGCACCGTGCTTTCCTACCTCGCCGAGCCGATCACGCAGAATTTCCGCCGGGCGATGCGGGAAAAATAACCATAGGCGACCCAAGCCAGGCACCCCAGGCCGGGCGCCTGCCCGGACACAACCAAAACAGCGGTCTCCCGCCACCACCGCACCCCGCACACCTTTGACATCGTTGGGGAAGCGTTCCCGCGCAGGCATGCGATGGGACATCCGACGATTGCGACCTCGATTCACCAAACCTGGAAGGACGGGATTAGGTCGTCGAAGCATCGATCCTCTCTCAGCCATCCAGTGCTGGCTGCCGCCGCTGGCGTGCGCATCATCCAAATCATGATCCAAAGATGTCACAGCGTCTGAAAATGCATCATTGACCAGTGCATAGTTGGTTATGACTGCTTGCCAGCCGTAAGAAGTGAAATTCAAATGTACAGGCGGCTTTGGCGGGTCGCGGCAGATGATCTGCGGGGGCAGCTGAATGAATATCCATCGCGGTGACCAGGCCGTAGACGATACCGTTGCGACCCAGCGGCAGGCGGTGGCCGTCATCGGCATAGGTTGCCGTTTTCCCGGGGCGATCCACGACGCTCGCTCATACTGGAAGTTTCTTCTGGAAAAACAGTGCGGCATCGTCGATATCCCGGCGGATCGCTGGAACATCGACGCCTTCTACGACGCCGACCCGGACGCGCCGGGCAAGATGCGCTCTCGCTGGGGTGGCTTCCTGACCAGCGACGTCTTCGGCTTCGATCCCAGCTTCTTCGACATGTCGCCACGAGAGGTGACATCGATGGATCCGCAGCAACGCCTGGCGCTGCAGATTGCCTTCGAGGCCGTCCAGGACGCCGATTGCACGCTGGCCGACCTGCAACGCGTGCGCACCGGCGTCTTCGTCGGCATCTCGACCAATGATTTCGCACAGAACCTGCGCCGGGGGCGCGCCGGCGGCGGCGACATCTTCGCCGGCACCGGCTCGGCCTTCTCCATCGCCGCCAACCGGATTTCGCATCGCTTCGATCTGAAGGGGCCAAGCATAGCCCTCGACACCGCCTGCTCATCGGCGCTTGTCGCTATCGATCAGGCCGTCCGTCACCTCAGCATGGGCACCTGCGACATGGCATTGGCCGGCGGGGTCAACTGCATGCTCGACCCCGGACCTTTTGTCGCCTTCTCCGGCGCCAACATGCTTTCGCCGACCGGCGGCATCTACACATTCGACGAAAGAGCCGATGGCTTCGTTCGCGGCGAAGGCTGCGGCCTCGTCCTTTTGAAGCCGCTGGAGCGTGCCATCGCCGATGGCGACCGGATCTACGGGGTGATCCGGCATTCGATGGTCAATCAGGATGGCTACACACCGACGCTCACGGCGCCCAGCGGCGAAGCCCAGCAGGCAATGCTGGAAGCGCTGACGGAAGGCGCCTCCATCGATCCGGCCGATGTCGACTATGTCGAGGCTCACGGAACCGGCACGCCGGTCGGCGATCCGATCGAGGCGACGGCCATCGGTCGTGTTTTCGGCGTGAACGGCCGATCCAAGCCGCTTCCTGTCGGGTCCTTCAAACCCAATCTCGGCCATCTGGAATCGGCCTCGGGCATCGCCGGTTTCATCAAGGCTTTGCTGACGGTGTCGCATCGCATCGTGCTGCCCAACCGCAATTTCGACCGACCGAACCCCAGCATTCCCTTCGATGCGCTCAACATCACCGTCGCGACAAAGCCGACGCCGATCGACCATCACGAGCGCCCTGCCCTGGCGGTGGTCAACTCGTTCGGCTTCGGCGGCACCAACGCTTCCATTGCCGTGGAAGCATGGGGCGGACTGCCCGCGCGTGCCTTGCGGACGGCAAGGCCGGCCGAAACCAGCCATCCCATCGCCATCCCGATTTCGGCCGGAAGCGCGACCGGGTTGCAGCTATGGGCCGAACGCCTGGCGGATGCGCTCGACGACGGAGGTTCCCTGGCGGAGACCCCGGTCGAGGACCTGGCGACCCATCTGCGCCAGGCGCGCGACAATTTCACCCAACGCGCGGCACTGATCGTCGAACCCGAGCATGCCGAGTTGCGGACGCAGTTGCGCAACCTCGCCACCGGAACGGTCGAGCAGAGCCCCGCCGGCCCGACCATCATCACCGGCCGTGCCTCCAGTCGGCGCCTGGCGATCGCCTTCTCCGGCCAAGGCGGCCAATGGTGGGCGATGGCCCGGCGCCTGCTGAAGGAAGATCCGGCGTTTCGCCGCACCGCCGACATGTTCGACGAAGTGCTGCAGCCGATGGTCGGATGGTCGACCGTGGAGGAAATGCTGCGCGACGAAACAAAGACCCGCGTCAACGATGCCGATGTGACCCAGGCATCCATCTTCGCCACGCAGATTTCGCTCTACAACCGCTGGACAAAGAAAGGGGTCCGCCCCGAGCTTCTGATCGGGCACAGCTTCGGCGAGGTCGCGGCGACCTATGTGTCGGGTGTCATCGATATCGAGACCGCGGCCCGCATCATCGCCAAGCGTGGTCTCATCCCGCTGAAGAGCGAGCGGCGCGGCGCCATGGCGACGATCGGGCTGACGGTCGAGCAGCTTGCACCCTTCCTGCCCGACGACGGCAGCGTCGTCATCGCCGCCTATAACGGCCCGATCGCGCAGACTATCGCCGGCATGGAAGACGCCGTGGTTGGCGTGCTGGCCGAGGTCGCGGAGGCCTATCCCGACGCAACGGCGCGCCGCATGACCATGGATTTCGGCTGGCACAGCGCGCATCTGGAAGATTGCAAGGAATGGTTCCTCGGCGAGCTTGGCCCGGTTGCCTGGAAGGAAGGCAAGCTTCCGATCATCTCGACGGTGACAGGCATATTCGAAACGAAATTCGACGCCGATTATTGGTGGGCCAATCTGCGCCAGCCGGTCAGTTTCACCAAGGCGCTGGACTTCACCTTGGATTACGGCATCAACGCGTTCCTGGAAATCGGCCCGCACCGAACGCTGACGCCGCTCATCCGCGGCATCGCCCAAGAACGCGGGGCGGACGTTCTTGCGATCAATTCGCTCGATCGCGCCGCCGACGATTTCTGGACGCTGGCGCGCGCCGAGGGCCATCTGCATGTCTCCGGGGTCGAGCCCGAACGGCCGAAATCAGCCGCCGGCCCTGTGTCGGCGCCGCAGCTGCCGTGGAACAACCAGCATTTGCTGAACACGTCCGAGGAGACAAGGAACTTCCTGTTCGAAGCACCCCGGCATCCCTTGCTCGGGTGGCGCGACTTCATGGCCGGGCCATCCTGGACAAACGAGATTACGCTGCGAGGTTTCAAATTCCTGGTCGACCATCGCGTTGGCGGCGACTGCCTGTTTCCGGCCGTCGGCTACATCGAAATCATGGGCGCGGCGTTGCGGGACCATTTCGATTGCGCCGCGGTGGAGCTGCGCGATTTCAAGCTGCATGAGGCGCTTTCCATCGCCGAAGACGACGCCATCCTGCTCTCAACCACATTTGATCCGGTCGCCGGCCGGCTGCGCGTCTCGACGCTTCACAGGGGGTCGGAAGACCGCTGGAGAACCCGTGCCGAGGCCTATGGTTTCGGCCATCAGTACGAGCTTGCGCCCGCCCCGGACGATCTTCTCCAGGATCGGCGATTCCTGACCGACAAGAACGAGTTCTATCGCCTCGTCGAACGGCATGGGCTCGACTATGGCCCGACCTTTCAGTCGCTGGATGGCCTTCAGGTCGACGGCGACCGGGTCATCGCCAGGCTGACGGCTCGGGATACCGAACTGTCGAAGCGTTATTTCGCGTTTCCCGGATTGTTCGATGCCGTGCTGCAAGCTGGTATCGGCCTCTCTTCCCGTCGCGATGGCCTGTGGATCCCCGGTGAGCCGCTGCCGCCTGCCGAGGAGGACAAGACCCCCTATCAGCTGCGGCTGCCGACAGGGGCGCGCAAGATCCTGCTGGGATCTCCGATGACGGCCGATGTCGTCGTCGATATCCAGCCGAGCTTCGAACCGGACACAATGCGCTTCAGCGTGTTCTCGGCGGAGGGGCGGCCGCTGATCGTCATAGACGATTTGCAGACCAAGGCACTCGGCAAGATCAGGAGCACGAACCAGGCTGGCGGTTCGGGCCCCAGCGTCTTCGATGAGCATTTTATCAGGCAGGAGCCAAAACCCGCGACCACGCCTCTGCGCTGCCCGCGATGGCTTGTGGTGGGCAATGGATGGCAGCGCCTCGAAGGGGCGCTGGCGGAACTGGCCCGGCGCGGGGCGACGGTCGAAATGGCCGACCCGATCCCATTCCTCGATCTCGATGCTGACAAAGCCCAGGCGACCATCCAGGCTTTCATCGGCGCATCGCACGGCAATGCAGGTATCCTGTTCCGTGCGGCCGTCACCGAGCCCCTTGATGAGATGGCCGATGGCACACAGCTTCTGGCCGCCATCACGCCTGTGGTCCATCAGCTGATCACGCTGGCAAAAGTCTTTGACCGGCTATCCGCCGCGCCCGGCCCGGGGCCGGAACTGGTTGTCGTCACATCGGCGAGCCGGCTCGTCGCGGGCGATGGGCCGATGCCGCTTTCGGGCCTCTGCGAAAGCGCGTTGATCGGCGTTGCCCGCACCATGGCCAATGAGTGCAAAGGCTTCAGCATTCGCCTTCTCGATGTGGACGAAAGCGCGCTGCTGTCGGGAACGGCGGTTTGCGACGTCCTGTTGGAAGAGACGGCGGAAACCGAATTCGTGCTGCGCGGCGCCGAGCGTTATGTCCCGCGCCTGGAACAGCTGGCCCTGCAGGAGCTGGCGCCGTCGTCACGGACACTGGACGTGAGGCGCGACCCGTCGAATTTCACTGTGACCATGACCAGGCCCGGAATCATCGACAACATCGTGTTGCGCGAGACGGTCGAACCGGAGCTGGGCTCCGGCGAGGCGCTGGTGGAAATTGCCGCGGTCGGCCTGAATTTCCGCGACATCATGGCCGCGACCAGCATCCTGCCGGACGAGCTCGAGAATGACGAGGCGTACTGGCGAAACCTCGGCCTGGAGTTTTCCGGCACCGTCAGCAAGGTCGGCGCCGGCGTGACAAATCTCCAGCCCGGCGATCGCATCATGGGCATGGGCAAGGGCTACCTCAGGCGTTTCGCCAGGGTTCGGGCAGACTATGTCATGCGCGTGCCCGACGGGCTCGATCTCATCGACGCCGCGACCTTGCCGACGGCTTTCCTCACCGCCCACTATGCGCTCGACCATGTCGGCAGGCTGGCGCGCGGAGAGACCGCGCTGATCCATCTCGCTTCGGGCGGTGTCGGCCTTGCCGCCATCCAGGTCGCGCGGGATCGCGGCGCGAGGGTCTTCGGCACCGCGGGCAGCGACATCAAGCGCGCCTTCCTCAAGCAATTGGGCGTGGATGAAGTGATGAACTCGCGCGCGCTCGATTTCGCCGACGAGATCCGGGCCTCGACCCATGGCCGCGGCGTCGATGTGGTGTTGAACGCTCTGTCGGGCAGCGGCATCGACAAGAGCCTCGAGTGCCTGGCGCCGTTCGGCCGCATGGTCGAAATCGGCAAGCGCGACCTCGCCGACGACAAGCCCATCGGCCTTCGCTCGCTCTATCGCAACAACGCCTATTCGGTCATCGACCTCTCGACGCTTCCTCTCGAGAAGCCTGATCTCTTCAAGCAACTGCTTCTGGAGGTGGAGGTAAAGGTCACTGCTGGAACCTACAGGCCGCTGCAAGCCACACGCTTCCCGGCATCGCGCGTGGCGGAAGCCATGCGCATGCTGTCCAGGGCGCAGCATATCGGCAAGGTGGTCGTCACATTCGACGAGCCGGCGATCGACGTCGAACTCGACCTGCAGCGCAAATTCGATGTCTCGGCCCAAGGCGCCTATCTGGTGACCGGCGGCCTCAAGGGTTTTGGCGTTGCCATCGCCGACTGGCTCAGCAGATCGGGTGCAGGCACCCTGATCCTCGCCAACCGAAGCGGTATGCCCGACGCCGAAGCGGCCGAGGCCATCAAGAGTATGGAACAGCGCGGCACAAGGATCGTGCGCGCAGCACTCGACGTCAGCGATGCGGTGGCCGTCGACCGGTTGATCGGCGAACATGCGGCGGCAGAGCACCCGCTACGCGGCATCGTGCATGGCGCCGCTGTCATCGAGGATGCCTTCGTCTCGCAACTTGATGCCGGCAAGATAGACCGCGTGCTCAGGCCAAAGATTGCCGGCGGCTGGAACCTGCATGTCGCGACCGTCAAGCACGGCCTTGATCTGGATTTCCTGGCCAACTTCTCTTCGATCGCGCAGGTGATCGGTTCTGCGGGACAGGCCAACTACACCGCGGCCAACTCCGTCCTCAACGCCATCGCCAGCTATCGCAGGGGCCGCAACCTGCCCGGCTCCTCGGCTGCCTGGGGCATGATCGCCGGTAGCGGGTTCGTTGCCCGGTCGGAGGCGATGACCAACTATCTCGACAGCGTCGGCATCAAGCCGGTGCAGGATTCGGAGGCGGCCAACGCCCTCGCCTATCTGTTGCGCGCAAAGTCCGAAAATCTTGGCTTTGCCAACCTCAACTGGGCGGCGATCGCGCGCACGAACCCCGGGGCGGCGACAAATCCAAGGATTTCGCAATTGCTGGGCGAGCGCACGGGCGGCCGTTCACGCATTCAGGCCGAGCTGATCGCGGCGCCACGCGAAGCGTGGAACGATCTGCTCGCGGACATGATCCGGCGCGAAGTGGCGAAGGTGCTGAAGGTCGAGGCCTCTGCATTGGCGGACGACCGCAAGCTCAGCGAACTCGGGCTGGATTCGCTGTCATCCTTCGAGCTGAAGAACCGCGTCGAGGCTCAGGTCGAGGTCGACATCCCCGTTGCCAAGTTCCTGCAGGCGCCGACGATCGCCGGACTGTCGCGTCTTGTCGCCTCGGCATTCGAGGCCAAGCTCAAGGCGGCTCTGCAGCTCTCGGCCGCGCAGGCGAAATCGGAGGGTGCCGTTGCAATGGAGGCGTTCCGCCCCCTGGGGCGGCAGGTCCATGCGATCATGCTCGACGTCAGGCCCATGTCTTCGACCATCGCCAAGGCGGACAACCAGATTTTCGCCGAGGCCAAGGTGGTTTCAGGCGTTTTGCTGGAGGCGCTGTCGGCGCGCCTCACTCGCTTGGCTGAGGACAACGATGCGCTTCGCATGAGAGGCGCGATATCGCCATCCGGCGCTGTCGAGATCGCTTTCGATGCCCCGCCGGCCTTGGAACCGCTGTTGCCGGGTAACCGCCTGGGCGACATTGCGCTGCCTGGTCCGTTGTGGCGCGTCGGCGTATCGCCACGCCCGGACGGAGGTCACGATCTGCAGGTGCGGGCGCATCGCGCCGCCGCCGACGCCTCGTCGGTCCATCTCCTGTTGTCGCTGTTGCTGCGAAAGGATGGCGAGGCGACCGAAACGGGCCACACCTTCGCCGAGCATGTGCGCTCAACGCAAGCTGAGCCGGGATCGGCCGGACATCGCCGCGACATCGCCTACTGGAAGGAAGTCCTCCACAACGCGCCCGCCATCGCGCCAATCCCCGGACGCCGCCGGGCTTCGGCGCCCGCCGGCATGGGATCGAACCGGGGCAAGGTCGGGATCCTGGAAGCCACGCTTGCTAAGGACGCGCTGTCGGGCACGCTGGACGCAGCCTTGCTGGCCGCCTACGCCAAGGCGCTGGCCAGCCGTTTCTCCGTCGATGCGATCATCCTGGACAGACAGTTCAGCGAACGCGGAGACGGAGCGCCCGATGGGCTGATTGGCCCGCTCGACGGCTCTTATCCGATCGTGCTGCGAACCTCCGATCAAGCCCGCCCAGATCTTCTCAAACAGATCGAGCGCGCCGACACCAACGGTCGCGCGCACCGCCTGATGGACACGGCGTCGCTGGAACTGGCGTTTGAGGAAGATTTGCGCCTGCGCCATATCGCGCTGCGCCAGTTCGGCTTCGCTTTTGTCGAGCACGACCAAACCGGGCAAGGGGCTTCCCTTGGCCTCGATGCGGTCCCGGTCAGCATGCACGAAATCCAACTCGGCGTGGCGGTTCGCGATGCCGGCATCCTGATCCGGCTGAGCATCGATCTCGAAATTGTTGACGAGACGACGGCACGGCAACTGCTGGACGCGTGTCTGGATGAACTTGGCGCGCAGATCGGGTTCCCCGGACAGCTTCGGGTCGACACGACGCGCTGGAGCATCCGCGACTGGTCCGGCGGCCAGCCGCCGGCCATGCCGGCCAGGAGCTCGCCGCTCGACGGCGTACCCAATGTCGAACGCGAAATCGCGGTGACCAGCACGCAAATGGCGTTGCTGCAATTCCAGGAGCATCCGGAGGCGACCCACTATGCGCGCATCGCTTTCACCATCAGCAAGGAACTCAAGATCCGGCCGCAGATGGACACCGGCCGCCTCAAGCGTGCGATCGAAAGGATCATGGAGCGCCATGAGGTGATGCGCACCCGCTTCTTCCAGAAAGGGACCGGGTACGGCGCCTATCTGGAAAGGCGACCCACGGAGTTCTTCTCGGTCGAGGAAGTCGCCGACGAGGCCGAGGCCATGCGGCGCGCGAGAGAACTGGCGCAGGAAAGCATCGACATCCGGGCGCCGATGTTCCGCATAACAATCCTGCGCTTTGGCGCCGAGAGCGACATCATCGTTGCCAAGGCCCACCATCTCGTCCTCGACGGCTATTCGCTGGGGCTTATCCTGGAGGAATCCGTCAAGGCCTATCTCGATCTGCCGCTGGACCCTGTCGAGATGGGCATCGACCAGTTCATCCGCGATTTCGACCATGTCGGCAGGCCCGGCTCGTTCGCACAGCGCGACGCCTTCCTGCGCAAGGTGTTTGCCGAGCCCTTGCCGGAAATTCCGAACCTTGGACGCAAGGCGAAGGGGCAGCGGCCGAATGTCGATCTGGTCGATTGCAGCCTCGGCGCGGAAGTGTCGCTTTCGATCCCCCGCCATCAGCAGGAGATCTTGCGCAAGCGGGCCAAGGCCGCCGGCACGACGGAAACGGCGATGGTCATCGCCGCCTTCGCCCAGATGATCGCCGCGCGCGGCGGCGTCGACGACATGATCCTGCAGATTCCTGCCGCCTTGCGCCACGACCGGCGGCTGGAGAACTACGTCAATTTCGTCGCCTCGGACATGCCCGTGCGCGTGCGCCCCTCCGGCTCCGAGACGCTGGAGGCGCTGGCTGCGGCACTGGGAGAACAGATCGACGAGGCGACCCAATTCGCGCCCTTCATGGATTCGAATTATTTTGGCGAAATCCATGACGACGTCGTCGCCAAGGGATCGTACACCGCGCTCTTCGTCGTCGGCAGCCGCACCGTCGACAAATGGACGCGCGCGACCCAGTCGGCGCCCCTGCAGCGCTCCAACGCCACCGGCGAGCTCGATCTCGGCATGTTCAAGGTGACGCCGCTGCCCGACATGCGCCGGGAAAGACCATGCATCAGCGAAATGGATTTTCGCAGCTTCCCGACCGGTGATGGCCTTGGCCTGGCCTTGACATTCGACAGGCTCGGCTATGACCATGCCGAGGCCGAGGAAATTCTGCGGGAGATCGCCGAGCGGCTGCTGGCCGGGCAACCGGCGGTCGAGTCCATCGAGCAGTCGGCGGTTTGATGTCGCGTCACTTGAGGAATAGCAGGGGCCGGCACAGCCGGAGCGGGTAAGGGCACGTGGTTCGCTTAATCTCAACCTTGCTTGTCGTGCTCGCGGCGGTAGGCCTGTTTTCGGGATGGTATATCTGGCCCACGGATGTCGAATCCTATGTCGCCAGGCAGCGCCTGATCGCGCGTGAGATCGCCGGGCCGGGACTGCTCGGCGCGACCAACCAGGTGGTGGTGACGGCACGCATCCAGGCTTTCCTGGCGGACGTGCGCGTCGACCAGAATGACGAGGTCAAGAGCGGCCAGATCCTTGCCACCCTCAACGCCACCGATCTCGAATTCCAGCTTGTGGCGGCGGTCGCCAACGACCGCGCGGCGGCGGAGACGGTGCATGAGTCCGAACTCGAGCGCGATCGGCTTGCCATCGCCGCCGCCACGGCCATGGCGGATCTCGAACGCAGGAGAACCCTGCTCGACCGCAAGTCGATTTCCCAGTCCGAATTCGACCTTGTCGAAAGCACCCAGAAGCAGGCCGAGGCCGAACTGGCGCGGGCAACCGTCACCATCGAGCGCTCGAAGGCCCAGTCGGCGGCAGCGTCGGCCGAGGTCGAGCAATTGCGCAGCCGCCTCGCCGAGACCTCCATCCGCTCCCCCGTCGATGGCGTGGTGGTTTCGCGCAGCCGCACGGTCGGCGACCTGCTCTCGCCCGGCGTCGAACTGATGCAGATCGTCGATCCGAAGTCGTTGCTGGTTTTTGCCAGATTCGACGAATCCGCCATGGCATCGCTGCGCCCCGGCCAGGTGGCGAAGGTCGCGTTCTCGTCCAATCCGCAGCGCGCCTACACCGCCTCGATCGTGCGCATAGGCCGACAGGTCGATCAGGAGACACGCGAATTCACCGTCGACCTGAAACTGGACGAAGTGCCCGCGACCTGGGCCGTGGGGCAACGGGCAAGTGTCGTCATCCAGGCTGAATCGCCCTCCCCCGGCATCGCCATTCCCCAGCGCTTCCTGGCGCGGGACCAGGGACGGGTCGGCCTGTGGATTTCGCACGATGGGCGAGCCTATTGGGCGCCCGTCTCATTAGGCTACTCCAGCGGCACCGATATCGAGATCACACGCGGCCTCGATGTCGGCGATGTCGTGCTGGGTCCGATCGGCCGCTTCCAGTACCAGGCGGTCACGATAAGGGCAGCCGGCGAGTGAACCTCGCGATCAAAGATATCAGGCACAACCTGTTGCGGTTCGTCCTTACCGTCTTTGGCGTCGGCTTGCTGATGGCGGCGACGATCGGCATGCTCGGCATGTATCGCGGCATCGTCTATGAAGCCCTTGTCGTCATCGACGGCATCGGCGCCGACCTCTGGGTGGTCGAAGGCGGCAAGTCCGGTCCGTTCGCGGAATCCTCCGCCGTTCCGGCCAACCTCGATCGCCGCGTCGCCGGCGTCGCGGGCGTGGCGGCCACGCGACGGTTCATCCAGTATAACCAGCAATTCCAGTTCGACGGCCTGCCGCTCAGGATGTCGATCACCGGTGTCGACTTTCCCAGCGACAGCGGCAGCTGGATACCATTGATCGCCGGCCGCTACTTCCAGTCGAACCGCTATGAGGCGATCGCCGACAAGACCCTTGGCCTCGTCGTCGGCGACGAGATCCGGCTTGGACGCGATACCTATACGATCGTCGGCGTGGCGACGGGCCAGGTCGACATGGGCGGTGACGGCCTGCTGTTCGTCACCATCGCCGATGCCCAGGTGATCAACCAGCTCCTGCCCAGCGAGGCGATCCTGCTCAACCGCGCGGCCAAGGGCAAAACCCGCATGGGTCTCGGCGACGACACCGGAAGTGTTGCCGCCGTCATCGTCGAAACGCTGCCTGGCGCCGACAAGGAAGTCGTCCGCGACACGATCAAGCGCTGGGGCGATGTCGAGGTGCTGACAAAGCAGGATCAGGAGACGCTTCTGCTGGACGGCCGCCTCGGCAAGCTCCGGGTCCAGATCCTGGCCTTCACGACGATGACGCTGCTCATCTGCTGCGCCGTCATCGCGCTGACCATCTACACGATGACGATCGAGAAGGTCGCGCAGATCGCGCTGCTGAAGCTGATCGGTGCGCGCGACCGGGTGATCATCGGCATGATCGCCCAGCAGGCCGGCCTGATCGGCTTTTGCGGGCTTGTCCTGGCCATCGCGATCTCGTTCACCATCTATCCGAGGTTCCCGAGAACCGTCCTGATCACCGAATCCGATCTTGGCGTGCTGTCGGCGGTGCTGATGGCGCTCAGCCTTGCAGCGAGCTGGTTTGCCATCCGCCGGGCGCTCGCGGTCCGCGCCCAGGAAGTGCTGGCCTGATGTCGAAGCGACGCCTGGCCGCCCTGGAGGTGCGCAACGCCAGCAAGGTCTATGACAGCGGCGGCTCGCAGGTCACGGCGCTGGCCGCCGGTTCGCTGACGCTCAGCCCTGGCGCCATCACCGGCGTTGTCGGGCCGAGCGGCTCGGGCAAGACGACATTGCTGATGATCGCCGGCCTGCTGGAGACGCCGACCACCGGAGAGGTCCTGTTCGACGGCAAGGTGATTTCCCGGCCCGGCGCAAAGCTGAACGAGCTGCGGGCCTTCAGGCGTACCCATCTCGGCTTTGTCTTCCAGAAGGCGAATTTGATCCCCTTCCTCACCGCAGCCGAGAATGTCGCCATCGCCATGCAGGTCAATGATGTCGGCCGCCAAAAGGCGCAGGAACGCGCCGGCCGGCTGCTCGCCGCGCTCGGCATGGGGCATCGCGGCGCCAACTACCCGTCCCAGCTTTCGGGTGGCGAGCAGCAGCGCGTTTCGATTGCCAGGGCGCTCGCCAACGATCCCACCGTTATCCTGGCCGATGAACCCACGGCCGCATTGGATGGCCAGCGGGCGGAAATGGTGATGAAGGTCTTCCGCCATCTGGCCGACAGCCGCGAAGTCGCGATCTGCGTTGTCACCCATGATACCAGGTGGATCAGCTATTTCGACTCGACGCTGGAGCTCGAGGACGGACGGGCCCGGTAGAATCCGGCTCCGCTGTCTTACACTTTTCGCAGTCGCCCGATGACGAATGCCGTCAGCACGACGGTTGCCAGAATGGATGCGTAGAAGATGCCGCCGTCGATCCTTTGCCAGGCTGAGCCGAAGCACCAGCCGAGGGCTGCAAAAACAGCGATTTTCGGCAGCGTGCCCAGAAAATTATAGCCGAGGAAAATGGGGTAAGGCATGCGTGCGGCGCCGGCCGCCACCAATATCGGCAGACCCGCCACATGGGTGAGTTTGCCAAACAGAAGCGTCTGTCCGCCCTTCTCTTCGAAATGGCCGATCAGCGTTTCGATCCGGTCGTGGTTCAGTCCAAGCCACGCCCTGAGCCGGTTCGGCATGACATAGTTCAGATGCCGTCCCAGAAGATAGTAGAGGGTGTCGCCAACAAGATCACCCAAGGTGGCCACGACCAGCACCAGCCTGATGTCGAACAGCCCTTGCTGAGCCAGCCACGCGGCAACGACAGTCACGATCGGGCCTTCGACGACCGCCAGAGGAAAAAGCAGCAGCAAGCCGTGTGCGGCGATGAATGCCGGCAACGCGCTGCCCACCATCAGAGGTAATCTCGGTTTCGGGCTTCGTGTCCGGTGATCATCTCTGCCATTTGAACCCGCGATCGAGAATCGTGCGCCGGATTCGAATAGCGCCTGGCATGAGGTTGGCCGTCAACAACTCAATGCCGATCGACGCCACTACATCTGCATATCTGGCATGGGCGAAGGAATTCCGGCCCGCGGAGTGCGATTACTCGCCCAATATGACCCCGGATGCCACGATTTGCGCCGTGCGCTGGGTCAGTTTCTCGCGTTTCACAAGCGTGGGTTTGACGTAGGTCTTCTTCATGATCACGATCCGCTGGCAATGGCACCGGGACTAAACGACCTCGGCACACCAACGTTCCACGGGACCGGGCGGCGGCCGGCATCGAAGGCAGCCGCCCTTGTCCTCACCGTGCGCTCAATGCGACCATGCGGTCAAGCGCCGCGCTCAGGCCGTGCAGCGACACCGGGAATGTCAGCGGCGTCTCTGCGTCTGTCGTGACATTGAGCTTCAGCACCTCGCCTCCCCTCAGCTTTCCAAGCACCGACCGGTCAATGGCAAACACCGCGATGCAACCCGTTGGCAGGCAGGTCCTGAAGCGCTGCGGGGACGAGGGCGGCTGATCGTCGATCTGCAGCGTCACGCCGGAATCGAGCAGGATGCCGAAGGGCAGAAGCAAGGTAGCCGTCGTCGACCCGTCCGCGCGTCTCTGTATCTCCACGGCAAGCAGCCTTTGGCCGTTCTTCTGGACCTGGTCCTGCGAAAGCGAGCAGACCCTCGCATTCTCCTGGACGGAGCAAGCCACGCTCCAGTCCTGGTAGACTTCGCGCAGCGATGACGGGCCATCTGGAACAGCCGCCACCTGTTGCTGTGCCGATGCCGGCGACATCAATGAGAATACGATTGCCCCGCTGGCGCAGGCGGCCTTGAGGCCACGCTTCATGTGCAGACCCACTCACGGACCTTGCACTTCTCTCCCGACGCCTGGCAGGCCTGCAAAGCGAGGTCTTCGGCTTCCCGGCGGGTCTCGGCCGAGTTCACCCCCCAGGGCGTGAAACGGTTCTCGACCTTGTCGGCCACGGCGAGCGCACCGCAGTGCTTGTAGGGAAAACCGGTCTCGTCGTCATCATCCCAATGGCGATGGTTGCGGAAGACGGCGACGACGTTGCAGGCCTTTCCGCCGGCGTTCTCGCAATATTTCTGCGCGATGTCCTTCGCCTCCTGCCGCTTGTCGGCGCCCCAGAAGAGGCCGTATTTGCTGTCGGCCTGCGAATAGGCGATGGCCGCCCAGATGCCTTTTTCCTCCTGCTGCGGCTCCGGCGGCGCCACCAGGTCAGCCGAGACGACTTGTCCGCTCCACAACAAGGTCAAACCCAAAACTGCCAAAGCCTGCAATCTCATGGTCGGCACCCCTTTCCTTGATCCTATTCGCTCGCCTACTTCGCCGCCGAAGCGACGGAGATCACCACGCAGCTTTTGCCCGTCGGCAGGAGCAAGGCTTCCCCGGCATTGCCGCCGAGCTCGTACACCTCGACCTGGCCAAGATGGTCGGTGATCTTGCTGCCCTGCGGAAGGATGGACGGGATGTCTGCACACGGGCTGGCAAATGGCGCCACCCGCACCATCGCCCCCTCGCAACCCGAAGCGGTGGGTGATGCGAAAACGACGCCGGCGGCCGGCCCGCTATAGCGTTCCGTCGCATAGTCCATGCCGACAAAGGCCTGGACGGCATGTTTGTCGGCGGCCTGGTCGTTCCACAGGGATTTCACGCTGTATTTGGTTCCGGTCGTCAAAATCTGTCCGAGCACCGGATAGACGGTCGAACAGGCCTGCACCCCGGCTTGCTTGACATGCTCGAGGAAAGGCGTGTCCGGAAGCGCGGGGGTCTCCGTCGAAGCCTGTGCGGCCGTCGCGCTGCCGACCAGATTGGCGATCGCGGCATAGTTGCCGGCGGCGAAGCCAAGACCCGCCACGACAAGCCCCAGCAGCGAGAATCCGACGACACGTGGCCACCGCCGCCGCTTGGGTTCGACCAGCTTCTGCCGATCCGCATCGACGGTCGGACTGCTGCGTTTTGCGGATATGAACTGGTCCTGCTGGCTCATGGTGCTGCCCCGGTTATTTGACTGGCGAAAGGGCCTCCGTCAGCCCCTTGAGTGTTGCTGCGGTCACGGTGATCGTCTTGCCGTCGACGGTCGGATAGGAGATCGCCGGCGTCGCGTTCCGGGAGATCTGCTGGCGCATGACCGGACCGACCGGCAACATGCCGACACAGACCATTTCGTTGCAGCCGTTCAGGTGAACGTCGATCGCCTGGCCCAGCCCGTCGAACTTCAGCGACACCAGCCCGTCGCTCCTGGCATTCGGCGCGGTGCGCAGGATCATGTACGGCTTGCCATCCTGCGTGGCGGCAAGCGACCAACTGAAGGCCATCTTGCCGGACGCGTCCTCGATGATCTGCGAGACGTTGCAGACCTTCTTGCGGGCCTTGAGGTTCTCGTCGCAGATCAGCGTCCAGTTCTCGAACGGACGGATGGTGCGCTGATAGGTTCCCAATTTCACGTCGGGCGGCAGCACCACATCCGACGGCTTGATCCTGTACGGCGCGGAAACTTGCCCTGCAGCCGGCGCGGAAACCTGCCCGGCAGCCGGCGCGAGGCCGCCGCAGAGCGCCAGGCAAGTCAGTGCGGCAAGTCCTTTCATTCCCGCCTCAGTTCAAGGTGAAGCTGATGCCGGCGCCGACGCCGACATGCCCACCAGCGGCAGTTCCGGACACATTGCCGCGGATGCGACCGTCCTCGCTGGTGTAGCCGGCGCCGAAGGCCAAGGCACTCGAGTCCCGCCAGAAGCCGCCACCCGCCGCGACGCTCAGCTTGCCGGGACGATCATCATAGCGCAGCGAGGCCGCGGCGAGCCCGATCGCCGCCGCCTGCCGAGCTTCATCGCGGATGCCGCCGATGTCCGAATTGAGCTGGCTGAGCTTCTGGTCGGTGTAGTTGTTGGCCTGTTGCAAGGTCGTGGCCGCCACCTTGTCGGTATAGGTGTTGGACGTGTTGATGCTCGTGGCCAGCCCCTGGTTCAGCTGGTTGACGTTGACCGCATCGGTACCGGCAACGCCGGGACCGACATTGGAGATGACGACCGGCGCGTTGACGTCGCCGCCCTGCAGCGTGATGCTGTTCTTCTTGCTGCCGTCCGGATTGGTGTCATACGTCACCGCGTTCTGGGTGAGCGTTCCGAGACCCGATTTCAAATCCTCGACCGCCGTGTTGGTGGCGTAGAGCTGTGAGCCGTTTATCGCATCGGTGCTGTTGGCGTTGATCTGTCCTGCCGCGACATTGGTGATCGTCCGCTCGGCGCCGGCACCGCCGACGCTGACGGTTCCGACCGGAGTGGTCCCGGCAAAGGTGTAGGTCTTGCCGTTGATGACGGTGCTGGACGTGCCGACCGCGGTCTGCGTCACCGAGCCCGAACCCAGCGCCACATCGTTGGCGTTGTTGGCCTTGGCGCCCTGGCCGAGCGCCACCGCGCCTTGGCCCGTGGCAGTCGAGCCATTGCCGGCGGCGAGGCTGTTGGTGCCGCTGGCCACGCTGGCCGGTCCGATCGCGACGCTGTCGGTGCCGCTGGCGGTGGAGTCGGCCAGCGTCGAATTGGCGTGGAAATACTTGATGCCACCGCCGTTGGTGATGTTGGTCAGCGCGTTGTCGACCGCCGTGAGCCCGTCATAGACGGTTGTGTAGGTGTTGCCCTGGACGGTGTAGGTCGGTCCGGTGATCGAGCCGTCGGGATTGACCGTGGTGCCGCCGCCGAACAAATTGGCGATGTTTTGCGACACGCCCTTAAGCTGGGAGACGTTGACGCCATCGGTATCGGCCGAGCCCGCTGCGACATTGGTGAGCTTGCGTTCGGCTCCCGCGCCGCCGATCGACACCTCGCCGACCGAGGTCTGCGGCGCGGTCAGGCCAAAGGCCGTGTAGCCGGTCTGAGCGCCGACCGAGGTGATGGACTGCGCGCCCAGCGCGACGCTGTTGATGAAGGTGCTTTGGGCGCCGGCGCCGAGCGCCACCGACTGGATGCCGGATGCCAGCGAATTGGTGCCGAGCGCCAGGCCGTCGGCCAGCATGACATGCGCGTTCTGGCCGATGGCCGTGCCGCCGGGCGCGGTCTGGTCGACGATGGCGCCATTGCCGATGCCCACGCCATTGTCGCCGTTGACGACCGTCGTCGGGCCGACCGCGACCGATTCCGCACCGACCGCGAGCGAGTCGCCCGCCGCCGAATTGGCATGGAAATACTTGGTTGACGTCACCGAGACGGAGGCAATCGCTCCCTGCAGCTGGCGGACCGTCACCGCGTCCTGCGCCTGCGTGCCGTCGGCGACATTGGTGATCTGCCGGTAGGACGTGGCGGTGCCCACCGAAACGGCGCCGAGCAGCGTCTTGTCGGTGGTGTTGTACTGGATGAAGTTGGACGGACCGGCCGCTATCTGGCCGCTGGCCGGAGCCAGGGCGCGATCGGAAACCGAGTCGGAACCAAGGGCGACGCTGCCATCGATGCTGGCCTGTGTGCCACGACCGAGCGCCAGACCGCTGACGCCGGTCGCGGTCGCCTGGTAGCCGACAGCGGTGGAGCCGACCCCTTGCGCGAAGGAATCGGTTTGCGCCAATCCCGTCTCGTTGGTGCGGGCGTAGCGGATGCCCACGCCATTGGCGTCGGTATAGGCGATCGAGGTATCGCCGGCGATGTTGCTGATGGTGTTGCCAAGATTGGTGACGCCACTGCCGATGTTGGCAATATCGGTCGTGTTCTGCGTCACCTGCTGGTTGGTGGCGAAGAGCTGCGAGCCGTTGACGGCGTCGGTCGAGCCGCCATTCAACTGTCCGGCCGCGACGTTCTGGATCTGGCGCTCGGCGCCAGCCGACCCGACCGAGAACGCGCCCGCCGGCGTGCCACCGGCGAAGGTGTAGTTCACGCCGCCGATCGTGGCTCCGCCGACATTGGTCGTTGCTCCTGACGCCGAATTCAGGCCGATCGCCACATCGCCGGCATTGTTGGCCACCGCATTCGGGCCGACGGCGACTGAATTGGTGCCCAGCGCCTGAGAGTCGGGCAACGTCGAATTGGCGTGGAAATACTTGATGCCGCCGCCGACATTGATGTTGTTGAGCGTGGTTCCGATGGCGTCGACAGCCTGGTTGGTGGCAAAGAGCTGCGAGCCGTTGACCGCATCCGTCGAGGATCCGCTGATCCGCCCTGCCGCCAGATTGGTGAGCGTGCGTTCCGCACCGGGTGCGCCGATGCTGACCGTCGAGGTCGGATTGGTGCCTTGGAAGGCGTAGGTCGTGCCGTTGATCACGGCGCTTGCCGTGCCCACCGCCGCTGTGGTCACAGAGCCCGAGCCCAATGCCACGTCGCCGGCGCTTGCCGCCGCCGTCGCGCCGTCGCCCAGTGCGACATTGCCGGCAAGACCGGCGGCACCCGCCGTCGAGCCGTTGCCCAGGGCCACCGAGCCCTGCCCGATCGCCTTGTTGTTGTTGCCGATGGCGACGGCGCCGTTGGCCATATTGGCCGCGGTGGCGCTCGTCGTGCCGTCGCTGTTGGCGATGTTGTTGGCGCCGCCGGTGAAGGCGCCGGTGCCGCTGGCATAGCTGGGATCGCCGATAGCCACCGCGCCGTCGCCGTAAGCGGTGTTGCCGGCGCCGATGGCCACGGCCTGGCCGCCATCGGTAGTCGCGCCCGTGCCGATGGCGACGGAGTCGGCGGAGAGCGCAGCGGACTGTAGACCGACCGCGATGGCGTTGGTTGCAGTCGCCTGGCTGTCGCGCCCCATTGCAATGGCGTCGTCCTCGGATGCCGTCACGTCCGTGCCGATGCCGATGGCGTTGTCTCCACTGGCGCTCGTTGCAAAAGTGCTTGAGCCGACATAGACGGCGCCTATCCCGGACGCCCTCGTCCCAGCGCCGAGAGAGATGGAGTTCAGGGCGCTGCTTTGGGCGCCGCGGCCGAGCGCCGTACTGTTGAGTCCGGTGGCGCGGGATTCACGTCCGACGGCAGTGGAATTGTCGGCGCTGGCTACGGTGCCGATGCCGAGAGCGGTGCTGTCTACTCCGCCGGCGTTGGCGAGGGCGCCCAGCGCGATTGCATTCTGGGCGCCGGCATTCGCTCCTAGGCCAAGGGCGGTCGATTGAACGGCGGTTGCGAGTGCGTTCTGGCCGATCGCCGTGCTGGACGTGGCCGTGGCGTTGGCGTTGGCGCCGATGGCGGTGCTGTATTGGCCCGAGGCTTTGGAGATATACCCCATCGCTGTTGCGTCGAGGGCCGATGCAACGGCGCCGCTGCCGATAGCCGAGGCGTTGGCGTCGGAGGCGCTCGAATTGGTACCGGCCGCGATGGCGTTCGTCCCCGTCGCGGTCGAAACAGGTCCGATCGCGACGGAGTCCGTACCCGTCGCCGACGAGTCCGCCGCCGTCGAGTTGGCATGGAAATATTTGATGCCGCCGCCGACATTAAGGTTGTTGACGACAGCGCCGATGGCGTCGACCGCCTGGTTGGTGGCGAAGAGCTGCGAACCGTTGACCGCATCGGTCGAGGATCCACTGATCCGCCCCGCGGCGACGTTGGTGATGGTGCGCTCCGCGCCGGGGGCGCCGACACTCACTGTCGAGGTCGGATTGGTGCCTTGGAAAGCATAGGTCGTGCCGTTGATCACAGCATTGGGCGTGCCCACCGCCGCTGTGGTCACCGAGCCAGAGCCCAGCGCCACGTCACCGGAACTCGCCGCCGCCGTCGCGCCATTGCCGAGCGCGACATTGCCGGCGAGGCCGGCGGCGCCCGCCGTGGTGCCGTTGCCCAGCGCCACGGAGCCCTGTCCGATCGCCTTGTTGTTGTTGCCGATGGCGACGGCACCCGCGGCTTGGTTCGCGGCGGTGGCGGTTGCCGTGCCGTCACTGTTGGCGATGTTGTTGGCGCCGCCGGTGAAGGCGCCGGTGCCGCTGGCATAGCTGGGATCACCGATGGAGACAGCGCCATCGCCATAAGCGGTGTTGCCGGAGCCGATGGAGACGGCCTTGCCGCCGGTCGCCACCGCATTGATGCCCACGGCAACGGCCTGGGCCGAACTGGCCTTGGCACTGGTGCCCATGGCGATGGCGTCCTGCGCGCTCGCATTGGCCGACTTGCCGATCGCGGTGCTGTTTATCGCGCCCGCCGTGGCGCCCAATCCCAGCGCGGTTGCGCTGGCGGCGGTTGCCGTGGCGTTGTTGCCGAGCGCGGTGGTGGAGACGTCCGTGGCCTGGGCTCCAGAACCAGCCGCGACCGAGCCTGTCCCACTCGACACGGCCGAGTTGCCTAGAGCCAGCGCGAATTGGCCCGAGGCCGTGGCCACGTTGCCGAACGCTGCCGAGTTTGACGCCGATGCATTTGCCTGGGGACCAACGGCGACAGCATTGGTGCCGGCGGCCTGGGCCTGGAAGCCCACGGCAGCCGAACTGGCGCCGCCCGCCGAGGTGCCGATGCCGAGCGCGGTGCTGCCGACCCCGCCGGCGTTGGCGCTGACGCCGGCCGCGAGAGAATTGTCTCCTACCGCACTCGAACCAGTCCCGAAGGAGGAGGCGTTTATGCCGCTGGCAGCGGCCTGACGGCCTACGGCAGTGGAATTGGCACCGCTGGCTACGGCCCCCCAGCCTGCAGCTGTCGCATAATTGTTGCTGGCCGTGGAGCTAGTGCCGAGGGCGGTGGAGTTCCCTCCCGAAGCAACGGAGAAAGTGCCCAAGGCGTTGGCGCCGGCTCCTGTGGCACTAGAGTTGACGCCGAGCGCGACCGAATTGACACCGCTCGAGACCGTGCCTTGGCCCAACGCCATCGCGCCGCCGGCGCCTGTGGCTTTCGCGTTCAGGCCGAGAGCCACCGAGTATTGTGCCGATCCGACGGACTGACGTCCTATCGCAATGGCGTCGACCTGGGATGCCGTCACATCCGTGCCGATGCCGATGGCGCTCGTGGCAGTGGCACCCGTTCCCGCAACAGTCCGCGAGCCAAGATAGATGGAGTTGAGCTGTGAGGCGATCGACTGGAAGCCGATCGCGACGGCGTTCTGGCTGCCAGCGCTGGCGCTGGTGCCTTGGGCAATGGAATCGATGCCTGCCTGAGTTGCTCCAGAGCCAACCGCTATGCCTCGCAGTCCGTTCGCAGTGGCGGACGGACCGACCGCTACCGAGCTGGCGCCGTTCGCCGTGCCGCCGCCGGCGGCATACTGTGCCAGAGCAGGCGTGGCGATGCTTCCGAAACCGACTATACCAAGCGCCGCCAACATCCTGCCGGTGCCGAGCATGCCGAGGCCGTGTCCCTTGCGGCGCATGCCGAGCACACGATGTGCCATGCGCAGGATCGCCATCAGGCGACGGCGCAGCGAGCGGGAGCCATGATCGGCCCCGGCGATCCACTGCCCGGCGAATTGCGCCGCGTGACGCTGAACAAGCGAGCCGCTCGAAATGCGATTGTCGGTCATGGTTCCCTCTCCGCTGGCCGGCATGGAATCGTCTGACAATTCCAATCCCCAGCAGGAAGACATGATTCCTGCTTGCAGTATTTCACGAAATTGCTGTGTCGTGAGAAAAAACCGGAGCAACTCGACGGAGGTTAACGGCTCGTTACCTTAGCCATCGCTTTAGAACCAAGTAATCAAGCAATACAGCAAGCGCAGCCTCACCTAATCTTCGAGTTAAGCTTTCCTACCCGCGCCTGCAGGGGCGTCACCTGCCGGTATTTCTTCATGACGGTGGTAAAATGGCTCTGGCTTGAAAAGCCGGCCAGATGGGCGATATCCGCGATCGTCATGCGGCTGTCGGCAAGCAGTCTTTCGGCGAAGTCCAGCCGCAGATCGAGAACATATTGGTGCGGCGGCATCCCGAACGTCCTGGAGAAAGCCCGCATGAAGTGATAGGGCGAAAGCCCGCAAACCGCCGCCATCTCGGCAAGCGCCAGCTTGCGTGTGAAGTTCTGACCCAGGAATTCCTGCACGCGGCGGGCGCTACGGGCGGAAAGCCCGCCTTTTACGTTCAGCGCCGGCTGTTGCGCGGAATTCGCTCCGGACACCGATCCCGCGGAATCATCATCACGCCGCCGCATGTTTCGGCCTCCTGATACTTCCCAGATGGAAGTCAACCCGAGGCTGCTCTCCCTGTTCCCCTGAAAAACAATTCGTGATTGATCGAACGCTCGCATTGCCAGCACCGTTCATTTCATCGATCCGGCCAGATGGCGACAACGTCGGGGCCGCATGTATTCCGAATGACTCCCACGCACGTTTGGGCATGTACGTGACGGACGTATTTTGGAAAACTCCGCAACCTTTGTAGGAAATTCCGGTCTTTGATCATTGAGCAGCGGGTGTGGTCTCTTTGCCATACCTTGAGCTCTCAGGTTTTGACCGAAGCAGAGCCGGCCCTGGTTGGCGTTCTTCCCCGGTACTTCTTCATGGTGGCCGCCAGATGGCTCTGATCTGAAAAGCCGGCGAGGTAGGCGACTTCGGCGATTGCGAACTTGCCACCGACGAGCAGCTTCTCCGCCAGATCCAGGCGCAGATTGATCAGGTAGCGATGCGGCGGCATCCCGAAGGTCCTGGCGAACCTTGCGATGAAATGATTGGGGGAAACCCCCGCGACGGAAGCCAGTTCGGCGACCATGACTTTTCGCACGAAGTTCTCGTCGAGATATTCGCGCACACGCCGAGCACCAATGGCGGAGAGCCCGCCTTTGGGCAACACGACCGGCCTGCTGCGGCTCGTGTAGGTGCGCAGCAGATGCACGCCGAACACCGTCAGCAGCGAATCCAGATAAAGCTCATTCGGTGGCAACGCTCCTGTCAGCTCGGCGGTGATCATCTGGGCTATGTTGAGGGCCCTCAGGTCGACCGTGCCGAACGCAGGCGGCTCGAGCTCTGTGTTGGCGATATCGGACTCATGAGCCGCCAGTTCCGACAGTGCTTCCGGCGATATGGAGACGACGGCGTTTTCCCTGGTCTCCGACCAGGCGAAGGTGCTGTCGACCCCCGCGGGATTGATGATGAGGCATCCGACCGGCGCATCGTACTCCGTGATTTTGTCGCTGCCGAGCGAGGCTCTGAATTTGCGCCCCGGCCTCAGCACAATGCCTGCGGAATGTTCCATGGCCAGGAATGTCTGCGACCCGGGACCGCGGACGGAATGGATGACGCTGCCGCGCGCCGTGGCGCGTCTCGGGCCGGCACTTTCTGGAATGATGTCCAGGACATATCGGGCTGTCCGATCGACGCCTCGGGAAACGCCGCTCTCCCGAGCCTCGTCCGCATTTTTCATTGCATCGCCTCGGCCGTCTTGCTGCCGCCTGACCCCCCTTATGCCCGACCCGAAACCAGCGTAACGCAGAGGCCTTGGATAGGGAAGAACTCCCCCGCGCAAAGAAAAATTTTTATTCGGGAAAAGAAAGAAAAAACGACCGATACAGGAAGTCGGCGAGCATTCTGTTTCAGCCCGCCGCCAGTCTTGCCATGCGAGAGTTTTCGTCGACTCCTGGCATGATCGGCTCCCCGTTCTCCACTGTTTTTAATACACCGCCATACGGCCTTGGTGCGGCCTTCCCAGGCCGACGCTTGGTTTGCCACCGAGATCGGATACAGCAACGACGCGGGGCGGGGCGTGCGGTTACAAATCGCCGCGACGTTTCTCGTACAGATCCCAGGTGAGTTCCACAAAAGCCAGGAGAACATCGTCCTGGTTCCAGCCGGCCGCGACCGCCGCCTGGACGATTTCACGGACCAGAGGCAGCAACTGGCGCTGGCACCTGGCCGATATGTCCCCGTCCCCCACAGGAGGCCCTTCGAAGTTGATTCTCATCATTCGGCGCCTCCCCCGCCTCTGATTAAAGTGTTATATCGCCATTTTCGTTCCCTCTGATATACAGTATATGTGGCACCAAAGTACAGGAAGCGTTGGACCACCAAGGCGGCATAGGACGATGCCGGGCCACGCCTTCTCTATGCTTTCCCTTGGGTTAGCATGGGCTCTTTTGAACCGCATTGTACGGAGGTTGATCGGTTCGATCTCTGACCAAATAGATTTCCTCGACCAAGCCTGGCCCCGCCAATAGGAATGCAGGAATGCCGTTCCGCATGTGGCGCGATATCGCCTGGCATCGCCGCCTGACCGGCCGCATCAAGGCCTCGTCCATCGATACCGGCCGGAACGCTGACCCCTGGCGTGCCGGCCACGAGAGGCATGACCGGCCGCATTGCCTTCTGCAACCGCTCGCTGGATAGTCCCGGCAATGTTCGAGACTATTGCGACTCACTGGACCCAAATCCTGGCGATCATCTCGGTGGTGATGGCGACCGTCGGCATCGCCCACGCCGTCATGACCAAGGAGGATGTGCGGGCCGCCACTGGCTGGGTCGGCGTGATGGTGCTGTCGCCGATCCTTGGCGTGCTGATCTATGCCGTCGCCGGAATCAACCGCATCCGCCGCGCCACGATCACCGCACAACGCCCGCTTGCCGGCGACGCAGTATCCGCCAAGCATGAGCGTGACATCGTCGCCGAGGAGGCGCTGATCGTCGAGCGTTACGGCCAACGCTTCACCGGCCTGCGGACGCTGGGCGACAGGGTGGCGCGGCGCGCGCTTAACCCAGGCAATGCCATCGACGTGCTGGAGACCGGCGACGAGGCCTATGCCGCCATGTGCGCGGCGATCGATGGCGCCGAGCGCAGTGTCCTGCTCGAGACCTATATTTTCGACAATGACGCCGTCGGCCTGGTTTTCGTCGAATCGCTGGCCCGCGCCGTCCAGCGCGGCGTCACCGTTCGCGTGCTGATCGACGCCGTCGGCGCCCGTTACTCCGTCCCCAGTATCCTCGGCCATCTGCGCCGCGCCAACATCCCCGCCGATGTCTTCAACGGCAACATCGTCATGGGCTTGCGCCTGCCCTACGCCAACCTCAGGACCCACCGGAAGATCCTGGTGGTCGACGGCACGGTTGCCTTTACCGGCGGCATGAACATCCGCAAGGGTTTTTCCGAGGAGTTCACCGGCTCCAACAATGCCAGGGACACGCATTTCAAGGTCAGCGGACCTGTCGTCGCCGACCTGTTCTCGGTCGCTGCCGAAGACTGGCGCTTCTCCACCAGCGAAGCACTGAAGGGCGATGCCTGGCGGATTGCCCCGCTGTCGCCGGCAGCCGGCCAGCCGATGCTGGTGCGGGCGGTCGCATCCGGGCCGGATGCCAGCAATGAGACCAATCACAAACTGCTGATCGGCGCCTTCTCGGTCGCGCGCAAGTCGATCCGCCTGATGTCGCCCTATTTCCTGCCGGACCGGGAACTGATCAGCGCCTTGATCACCGCCGCCCGGCGCGGCGTCGAGATCGATGTCGTGGTGCCGGCGGTCAACAATCTCTTCCTTGTCGACCGCGCCATGACCGCGCAATTCGACCAGATCCTCAAGAACTATTGCCGCATATGGCGCACGGAAGGCCCATTCGACCATTCCAAGCTGCTTTCGATCGACGGCGTCTGGGCCTATGTCGGCTCGTCCAACCTCGACGCCCGGTCGCTGCGGTTGAATTTCGAGATCGATCTGGAGGTCCTCGACGCAGGCTTTGCCCGCGAGATCGAAGCCCGGATTGGATCGGCAATCGAAACGGCTATCCCTGTCACGCTGGACGCCTTGCAAGCCCGGCCGTTCATCATCCGGCTGTTCGACCGTATCCTGTGGCTGGGTTCACCCTATCTCTAGATGGGTTCTCACCCTATCTCTACAAAAAGCCCCTGGGTTTAACAAAACGACGTGTTTGCCCGATAGTTTGACGTCGATCATGGAACATAAGCGCAAAGACTCTATTTGAGGTGCATGGTGAGACCAGCAGGCATGGCAGGCACACGGTGCGGATGAACGAACGCAGCCTCCCCGCAACCATGCTTTTGTCCATTCGCGACAGGCGGATGCAGAAGGCAAACGCCGCTGCGCACAAGGCCACCGCTACCACAGGAACGCTGGTCGCTTCCTACAACGTCCACAAATGCATCGGCGTCGACCGCAAATTCGATCCCGAGCGGACCAGCCGCGTCATCCGCGAAATCGATCCGGACGTCATCGCCCTGCAGGAAGCGGACAACCGCTTCGGCGACCGTGACGGACTTCTCGACCTGCCGCGCCTCGAGCGGGAAACAGGCCTGGTGCCAGTGCCGATTTCAGCCACCGGCAAGGGCCATGGCTGGCACGGCAATGTCCTCCTGTTCAAGAAGGGCGTCGTCCGCGACGTGCATCAGATCAGGCTTCCCGGCCTGGAACCGCGCGGCGCGGTGGTGGCGGAGATCGACCTCGACGGAAACCGAACCTTGCGCGTCATCGCCGCCCATCTCGGTCTGCTGCGCCATTCGCGCTCGCAACAGGCCCGCGTCGTGCTGGACATCATGAGCAGCGCCGACGAGAAGCCGACGCTCCTGCTCGGCGACCTCAACGAATGGCGGCTCGGCAACCGCTCGGCGCTCAACACGCTGCATTCGACGTTTGGGCCGCAGCCGCCGGCGGTCCCCACCTTCCCCTCAAACCTGCCGCTGCTGGCGCTCGACCGGATCATGACCAATCGGCACGGAATGATCGCAGCGGTGGAAGCGCATGATACGCCGCTTTCGCGCGTCGCCTCCGACCATTTGCCGCTGACAGCCTTCGTTCGCCTATAGGCCCGGCCTGTCGTGCACGGCCTTGAAAGCTCGGGATTTATTTGGGAACGCTAATTCTCTCCGCGAGTTGATACGCATTGAACCGTAGGAGAACGAGACGTGAAAAAGCTATTCCTGGCTTCCATGGTGGCATTGGCCGCCACAGCCGCAGTCATTGCGCCGACGCAAGCCGCGAGCGTGATCATCCAATCGGACGACGGCAACCAGTATTCACCGGACGACCAGTCCGACAACGGCCAGATCGTCATTCGCCGGCATCACCGGCATAATTACGACAACCAGTACGGCGATGACCAGAACGCGCAGTATGATGACAACTACGATGGCGAGTATCGCCGCCACCATCGGCATCACCGCTGTCATATCGAGATCATCAAGCACTGGCGCCACCATCACAGGGTGATCGAGCAGGTTCGCGTCTGCGGTTAACCCGCATACTGCCTTTTGAGCAAGACGACGTGATCTGCTTCCGAGCAGGAAGCAATCCACAGCGGTAAGCGATGATGCGGCATAGCCACGCCCTTTAAAAGACGTGGCTATGCCGCATTGCACAATTTCGCGGCCTTGCCCACAATGCAGGCATGGTCCGATCCTCCCTAGCCGTCCTGGTGATCGATGAAAATCGCATCCGCGCCTCGATCATCGAGGCCGGCCTGCGCGAGGCCGGCCATCAGCGGGTCACGGTTATCCATGACGTGACCGGCATTGCGCGGCGGATCGCCGAGATCGAACCTGACGTCATCGTCATCGATCTCGAAAATCCCAACCGCGATATGCTCGAAAACATGTTCCAGCTGTCGCGCGCCGTAAAGCGCCCGATCGCCATGTTTGTCGACCGCTCCGACCAGGCGTCGATCGAGGCGGCGGTCGACGCCGGCGTCTCCGCCTATGTCGTCGATGGGCTCAGGCAAGAGCGCGTCAAGCCGATCCTCGACATGGCGGTCAGCCGCTTCAATGCCTTCTCGCGCATGGCGCGCGAGCTGGAAGAGGCGCGCAGCGAGCTCGAGAGCCGTAAGGTGATCGATCGTGCCAAGGGCATTCTTATGAAGTCGCGCGGCCTCTCCGAGGAGGCCGCTTATACGCTGCTGCGCAAGACGGCGATGAACCAGAACCGCAAGATCAGCGATATCGCCCAGAGCCTGGTGACTGCCGCCGGGTTGCTGGGGCCGGCGGAGGACGAATGAGCATGGGCGCCGAGCACCAGATCACTGCCGGCTTCATGCCGCTTTTCGACAGCGCCGTGCTGGTCGCCGCAAGCGAGCTTGGCTTCGCCGCACGCGAAGGCATTGAGCTCAAATTGCACCGCGAGACCTCCTGGGCCAACATCCGCGACCGCATGGCCATCGGCCACTTCGATCTCGCGCATATGCTGGGACCGATGCCGCTCGCCTGCAATCTCGGGCTGACGCCGCTCGCTTCCGAAACCATCGTGCCGTTCTCGCTGGGCTTGGGCGGCAATTGCGTCACCATCTCCAACGCCGTCTGGGCCGGCATGGCAGCGCATGGCGCTGAACCCGATCTCGATCCGGCACGCGCCGGAACGGCACTTCGCGCATTCATCCGTGAGCGTGTGGCGGCTGGCCACGAGCCGCTTCGCTTTGCCGTGGTGCATCCGCATTCCGGGCACAATTACGAACTGCGCTACTGGCTCGCCGCCTGCGGCATCGATCCCGACCGCGAAATCGAGATCGTCATCGTGCCGCCGCCCTTCATGGCCGACGCGCTGGCCGCTGGGCGCATCGACGGCTACTGCGTCGGCGAGCCCTGGAACAGCGCTGCGGTCGCCGCCGGCACCGGCCATATCGTCACCGTCAAGGCGCTGCTGTGGAAGAACAGCCCGGAGAAGGTGATCGGCGTGCGCAAGGCCTGGGCGGACGAGTATCCCGATTCTCTGGCGGCATTGCTGCGCGCGCTGCATCATTCGGCGCGCTGGTGCCAGGATCCCGCCAACCACGCAGAATTGGCTGCTGTGATGGCGCAGCCCGGCTTCCTCGGTCTGCCGCCCGCTGTGCAGATGCCGATCCTGACCGGCCATCTCCAATTGGGCGGCGGAGCGGAGCGAGATATCGACGACTTCTTCCTGCCTTTCGACAAGGCGGCGAATTTTCCGTGGAAGAGCCATGCTCTGTGGTTCTACACGCAGATGGTGCGCTGGGGGCACGTGGCGCACACGCCTGAAAACCTCGCCATTGCCCGCGAATGCTACCGGCCCGACCTCTACCGCTCGGCGCTGAAACCGCTCGGCGTGGCGCTACCCGGCGCCAATGCGAAGGTCGAGGGCGCGCTCAAGGTCGCCACCGCGGTCGGCGCGACCGGGGCCGGCCTGGTGCTTGGTCCCGACGGTTTCTTCGACGGCCAGATCTTCGATCCCGACGAGATCGATGCCTACATAGCACGCCAGAAATCGGCCCGCGCGGAGGCCTGATCATTTTCGCGCCATTCTTGTGCATTGCACAAAAATTGTGCGTGCACTAGCGTTGATGAACAATCTTTGGCTTGCTCGCCCTGCGGGCCGTGCGCCGACAACTGCACCATATCATTGATTTTATTGGTATTTATCATCCATTCCGAAACTGGCACGGTTCCTGCCTTGCAATAGGCAGACTCTTCTCGGGTCACGTAACAGGCGTCCAATGGCGGGCGCTACAGGCAAAGCTGCCGCTCAGGTCAACACGCGATCCCGGATGGACGGACGCGCGCGGCCTGGCCGGCGGCTTTTTTGTTTTGACCGAACACGCAATCGACGGCGCTGATCCCGAGCAGTGCCCAACGGGAGATGACGATGACGAAACGCATCAAGACTGAAACCCCTCTTGAGGGCATGACCCGTCGCAATTTTCTGATGGCAAGTGCTGCCACTGCGGCAACCCTGGCAGCCGCGCGTGCGCTGCTCCCCTCTGGGGCCTATGCCGCGACCGCCGCCCCGGAAGTCACGGGCGCCAAGCTCGGCTTCATCGCGCTGACCGATGCCGCGCCCCTGATGATCGCCAAGGAGAAGGGCCTGTTCGCCAAATACGGCATGCCCGATGTCGAGGTGCTGAAGCAGGCCTCCTGGGGCGCCACGCGCGACAATCTGATGCTCGGCGGCGAGGCCAACGGCATTGACGGCGCCCACATCCTGACGCCGCTGCCTTACCTCATGCACACCGGCAAGGTGACGCAGAACAACCAGCCGATGCCGATGGCGATCGTGGCGCGGCTGAACTACGACTGCCAGGGCATTTCCGTCGCTCAGGAGTACGCCGCCACCGGCGTCGGCCTCGACGCTTCCAAGCTGAAGGAAGCCTTCGCCGCCAAGAAGGCCGCCGGCAAGGAAGTGAAGGCCGCCATGACCTTCCCGGGCGGCACGCATGACCTGTGGATACGCTACTGGCTGGCCGCCGGGGGCATCGATCCCGACAAGGACGTCTCGACCATCGTCGTGCCACCGCCGCAGATGGTGGCCAACATGAAGGTTGGCAACATGGACGTGTTCTGCGTCGGCGAGCCGTGGAACGAGCAGCTGGTCCACCAGGGCGTCGGCTTCACCGCCGCCACCACGGGTGAGTTGTGGAAGGGCCATCCGGAAAAGGCTCTCGGCCTGCGTGCCGCCTTCATCGAGAAGAACCCGAACGCCACCAAGGCGATCCTGATGGCCGTCATGGAAGCCCAGCAATGGTGCGAGGCCATGGAGAACAAGGACGAGATGGCCGCTATCATCGGCAAGCGGCAGTGGATGAACGTGCCCGTCGCCGACATCATCGGTCGCCTCAAGGGCGATATCAACTACGGCAATGGCCGCGTCGCCAAGGGCACCGACCTCTACATGAAGTTCTGGAAGGGCGGCGTCTCCTATCCGTTCAAGAGCCATGATTCGTGGTTCCTCGCCGAGAACATCCGCTGGGGCAAATTCGCACCGACCACCGACGTCAAGGCGCTGGTCGATCAGGTCAACCGCGAGGATCTGTGGCGCGAGGCGGCGAAGGATCTCAGCGTGGCGGCCACCGACATTCCGGCATCCTCGTCCCGTGGCGTCGAGACCTTCTTCGACGGCAAGGTCTTCGATCCGGCCAACCCGTCCGCCTACCTCGACAGCCTCAAGATCAAGGCATCGGCTTAGGCGCAACGGCGCTCGCGCCGTTGTCGCCCAACGCCCAGGAGTTTTTCCAAGACATGTCCATCCAAACCATCGAGGACACCAAGGTGAAGGCGTTTCCGGCAAAGCCCGCCGAACTGGTCACCTTCACAGCCAAAGCCCGGCGCCGCATCGACCTGCTCGCCATTGCCGGCAAGCTGGCGACGGCGCTGGTGCCGCCGGCCGTCGTCATCCTCGTCCTGCTCGTCGTCTGGCAGGTCGCCTGCTCGTCACCCACATCAAGCCTGCCGCCGCCGAGCCAGGTGTGGAACGAGGCCTACGACCTAATCGCGCATCCGTTTTTCGACAACGGCCCGCAGGATATCGGGCTGGCGTGGCGGGTGCTTATCTCGCTGCAGCGCGTCGCCATCGGCTTCGGCATGGCGGCGGTGGTCGGGGTAGCCCTCGGCGCGCTGGTCGGCCAGTCGGTCTGGGCGATGCGCGGCCTTGATCCGGTGTTCCAGATCCTGCGCACCGTACCGCCGCTGGCCTGGCTGCCACTGTCGTTGGCGGCGTTCCGCGATTCCAGCCCGTCGGCTCTGTTCGTCATCTTCATCACGTCGATCTGGCCGATCATCATCAACACCGCCGTCGGCGTGCGCAACATCCCGCAGGATTACCGCAACGTCGCCCGCATCCTGCGGCTCAACCCGTTCGAGTTCTTCGTCAAGATCATGGTGCCGGCCGCGGCCCCCTACATCTTCACCGGTCTGCGCATCGGCATCGGCTTGTCCTGGCTCGCCATCGTCGCCGCCGAAATGCTGACCGGCGGCGTCGGCATCGGCTTCTTCATCTGGGACGCCTGGAACTCGTCGCGGCTGCCCGACATCATCGTCGCGCTCGCCTATATCGGCGTCACCGGCTTCTGCCTCGACCGGCTGGTCGCGGCGGTGGGTGCCTTCGTCACCCGTGGCACAACGGCAAAATGAGGAGGGCAAGATGACGACCTATCTGAAGCTCGACCATATCGACAAATCCTTTGCCCGTGGCGGCCAGGTCAGCGAGGTGCTTAGGGATATCAGGCTGACCATCGACAAGGGAGAATTCGTCTCCATCATCGGCCATTCCGGTTGCGGCAAGTCAACCTTGCTCAACCTGATCGCCGGCCTGACCAATGTATCCGCCGGCGCCGTGCTGCTCGAAAACAAGGAGGTCGACAGCCCCGGACCCGAACGCGCGGTCGTGTTCCAGAACCACTCGCTGCTGCCTTGGCTCACGGTCTACGAGAACATCAACCTCGCAGTATCCAAGGTCTTCGGGCGCAGCAAGAGTCGAGCGGAGCGGCACGACTGGATCATGCGCAATCTCGACCTCGTGCAGATGGCGCATGCCAGGGACAAGCGCCCGGCCGAGATCTCCGGCGGCATGAAGCAGCGTGTCGGCATTGCACGCGCGCTGGCCATGGAGCCGAAGATCCTGCTGCTCGACGAGCCGTTCGGCGCGCTCGACGCGCTGACGCGCGCCCATCTGCAGGACGCGGTGATGGACATCCATTCGAGGCTGGACTCGACGACCATCATGATCACCCACGATGTCGACGAGGCCGTGCTCTTGTCCGATCGCATCGTCATGATGACCAACGGCCCGGCCGCGACCATCGGCGAGGTGCTTGCCGTGCCGCTGGCCCGACCGCGCCGGCGTGTCGAGCTCTCCTCCGACCGCACCTTCCTGCGCTGCCGCGAAGCGGTGCTGAAGTTCCTCTACGAGCGCCACCGCTTCGTAACGGCCGCGGAGTAAAGTCATGACCGAAAAACGCGCAATCATCGGCAATTGGCAATCTGCATCGGCAATAGGCAGTCTACCGCACTGCACAAATATTATGCTGCCGTGCAAGGCAGTCTGACTAATCTTTGATCCGCTGCCGTGCTTGGTCAAAAGTAGCTCGGTTGCGATTCACATTGATTTTATTCGACAATCCGGGGAACCGTCGAATTGGCACGTTTCCTGCTTTCAAGAGTGTAGGCCCGCAAGGGCCAAGTGACACGGCGTCCAATGGCGGGCGCCACAGGCAAAGCTGCCGCTCAGGTCAATGCGCGATCCCGGATGGACGGACGCGCGAAGACTTGACCGGCGGCTTTTTTGTTTTTTGCGCGATCGACGGCGCTGGTCCAAGCGGCGCCCAACCGGAGACGACGATGACGAAACGGATCGGAACTGGCGCGTCCCTCGCGGACTTCACGCGCCGCGATTTTCTGGCCAGCAGCGCGCTGACGGCGGCACTGTTCACCGCCGCGCTCCTGCTGTTTCCGATCGGCGCCAAGACCCAAAGCAAGGACCTGACGGTCGCGAACCCGGTCTCGTTGCACCCATCGATGCCGCGCCGCTGACCATTCACCCACAAAATATCCGTGGCGCCTCCCACGCCGCAAACCGGAGCCAGACATTGACCGCAAATCTCCCAGCCGCGCCCAGCCAGGACAGTGCTCCCCGGCAGGCGCTTGTAATGTCCACCATCGCCTTCACCGTATGCTTCGCGGTGTGGACGATCTTCTCAATCATCGGCGTGCGCATAAAGCAGGAGCTCGGGCTGAACGAGACGCAGTTCGGCCTGCTCGTCGGCACGCCGATCCTCACCGGTTCGCTCGTGCGCATGGTGCTCGGCGTCTGGACCGACCGCTTTGGCGGACGGCTGGTCTATACCGCGACCATGCTTGCGGCGGCGGTCGCGACCTTCCTGCTGGCTTTCGCGCACACCTACGGGCAGATGCTGGTTGCCGCGCTCGGCGTTGGGCTCGCCGGCGGCTCCTTCGCCGTCGGCGTATCCTATGTCTCGCGCTTCTTCCCAGCCGACAAGCAGGGCACGGCCCTCGGTATCTTCGGTGCCGGCAATGTCGGCGCCGCGGTCACCAAATTCCTGGCGCCCTTCGTGCTTCTCTCCTGGGGCTGGCAGTCGGTGGCGCTGATCTGGGCGGCAGCGCTCGTCGTCATGGCCGCCATCTTCTGGTTCACCACCGGCGATGATCCCGTCATCCGCGAGCGCCGCGCCGGCAAGGTGGCACCGATGAGGAGCTTCTGGCAGGAATTCGCGCCGCTCAAGAATGTGCAGGTCTGGCGCTTCGCCTTCTACTACTTCTTCGCCTTTGGCGCGTTCGTGGCGCTGTCGCTGTGGCTGCCGCGCTACCTGATCGGCGTCTACGGCTTTGGGCTTGCGACCGCCGGCATGATCGGCGCGGCCTATTCAATTCCCGCGAGTGTCTTCCGCGCCTATGGCGGCGTGCTTTCCGACCGGATCGGCGCCCGCACCGTGCTCTATTCGACGTTCGCCGTCAGTGCCGTCGCGACTCTCGTTCTGTCTCTCCCCTCGGCAGACTACGTCGTGCGCGGCATTAGCGGGCCGATCGCCTTCCATTTCGAGATCGGCCCGCTCGCCTTCATCGCCGTCGCCTGCGTGCTCGGCTTTTTCATGAGCCTCGGCAAGGCCGCCGTCTACAAGCACATCCCCGCTTATTACCCGCAGAGTGTCGGCGCGGTCGGCGGTGTTGTCGGTATGATCGGCGGGCTCGGCGGCTTTATCCTGCCGATCGCCTTCGGCGCCCTCAACGACCTTACCGGCGTGTGGTCGAGCTGCTTCATGCTGCTCTTCGTCATCGTCATCACCTGCTTGGCCTGGATGCACGTCTCCATCCGGCGGATGGAGCGCGCGGCGTCCACCGAAGCATCAAGCCTTTCCTACGCGGCTGAGTGAGACCGGAGCGGATCAGCAATATGACCGAAAAACTCGTCATCATCGGCAACGGCATGGCCCCCGGGCGCATGCTGGAGCATCTCCTGGAAAAGGCGCCCGGGCGCTACCAGGTCACCATCTTCAACGCCGAACCGCGCGTGAACTACGACCGCATCATGTTGTCGCCGGTTCTGTCGGGCGAGAAGGCCTATGAGGAAATCATCATCCATGGCGACGGCTGGTACATCAAGCACGGCATCACCCTCTACAAGGGCCACAAGATCGTCGCCATCGACCGACAGGCGAAGACCGTCACCTCCGATCACGGCGTGACCGAGCCCTACGACAAGCTTGTCGTCGCCACCGGCTCGGTACCGTTCATCATCCCGGTGCCGGGCCACAATCTGCCCGGCGTGCTGACCTACCGAGATCTCGATGACGTACGCGCCATGATGCTTGCCGCCCAGTCGCGGGCCAAGGCGGTCGTCATAGGCGGCGGCCTGCTGGGCTTGGAAGCCGCGGCCGGCCTCAACGCGCAAGGCATGGACGTCACCGTGCTGCATGTCATGCCGACGCTGATGGAGCGCCAACTCGATCCCGCTGCCGGCTACCTCCTGCAGCGCGCGGTCGAAGCGCGCGGCATCAAGGTCATCACCAAGGCCAACACCCAGGCGATATCAGGCAACGGCAAGGTCGAGCAGGTGGAACTCGCCGACGGCACAATCATCCCGGCGACGCTGGTCGTGATGGCGGTCGGCATCCGTCCGAATGCCGCAATCGCCAAGGAGGCCGGCATTGCCGTCAATCGCGGCATCGTCGTTGATGCCGGCATGCGCAGCAACGACCCCGACATCTTCGCGCTCGGCGAATGCGCCGAGGTCAATGGCATGGTCTACGGTCTGGTGGCGCCACTCTACGAGATGGCGCGCGTGGCCGCGAGCCAGCTTGCCGGCGACGAGGCGGCCGCGTTCGTCCATTCGGACACGCCGACCAAGCTCAAGGTCACCGGCATCGAGCTGTTCTCGCTGGGTGACTTCGCGGATGGCGACGACCGCCAGGAGATCGTGTTGCGCGACGCTTCGGCCGGTGTCTACAAGCGCCTTGTGCTGAAGGACGACCGCATCATCGGCACCGTGCTCTACGGCGAGACATCCGATGGCGCCTGGTTCAACGACCTCAAGAAGAAGCAGACCGACATTTCGGAGATGCGCGACACGCTCATCTTCGGCCAATCCTACCAGGGGGGTGCCCCGCTGGACCCTATGGCGGCCGTTGCAGCCTTGCCGGATGATGCGGAAATCTGCGGCTGCAACGGCGTTTGCAAGGGAAAGATCATCGGTGCGATCACGGCCAAGGGCCTGACCTCGCTCGACGACGTGCGCGCCCACACCAAGGCGTCGGCCTCCTGCGGTTCCTGCACCGGACTGGTCGAGAAGCTGATGGTGCTGACCATCGGCGACACTTACAACCCGGCGGCAGTCCAGCCCATGTGCTCCTGCACCACGCTCGGCCATGACGAAGTGCGCCGGCTGATCAAAGCCAAGCACCTGAAGACCATTCCCGCCGTCATGCAGGAGCTGGAATGGAAGACCTCCTGCGGCTGCGCCAAATGCCGGCCGGCGCTGAACTACTATCTCGTCTGCGACTGGCCGAACGACTACGCCGATGACTACCAGTCGCGTTTCATCAACGAGCGCGTCCACGCCAACATCCAGAAGGACGGCACCTATTCAGTGGTACCGCGCATGTGGGGCGGCGTGACCAATGCCGCCGAACTGCGCGCCATCGCCGATGTCGTCGACAAGTTCGAGATCCCGATGGTCAAGGTCACTGGCGGCCAGCGCATCGACATGCTGGGCATCCGCAAGGAGGACTTGCCGGCGGTGTGGGCCGATCTCGGCCAGGCCGGCTTCGTCTCCGGCCATGCCTACGCCAAGGGCCTGCGCACGGTGAAGACCTGCGTCGGCTCTGACTGGTGCCGCTTCGGCACGCAGGATTCGACGGGGCTGGGCATCCGCATCGAGAAATTCATGTGGGGCTCGTGGACCCCGGCCAAGGTCAAGATGGCGGTGTCGGGCTGCCCACGCAACTGCGCCGAGGCGACCTGCAAGGATGTCGGCGTCATCTGCGTCGACTCTGGCTACGAGATCCATTTTGCCGGCGCCGCCGGCCTCGACATCAAGGGCACCGAAGTGCTCGGCATGGTCAGAACCGAGGACGAGGCGTTGGAGCACATCGTGGCGCTGACGCAGATGTACCGCGAGCAGGGCCGCTATCTCGAGCGCATCTACAAATGGGCCAAACGCATCGGCATCCCCGAGATCAAGCGCCAGATCATGGACGATGGCGAGAAGCGCAAGGCCTATTACGAGCGCTTCGTCTTTTCCCAGAAATTCGCCCAGGTCGATCCGTGGTCGGAACGCGTGTCCGGCAAGGACAAGCACGAATTCCGGCCGATGGCTTCGGTCGGGTTTGCCGAGGCGGCGGAGTGAGCGCGTGTTCCCGAAAAGTGGGAACCGGTTTTCGGTCAAGAACACGCGCAAAAAGGGAATTCACATGAACTGGATCGCCATCGGCTCCCTCTCCGACATCCCGCGTCGTGGCGCACGCTGCGTTGCCACGCCGCAAGGCAAGGTCGCCGTCTTCCGCACCCAGGACGATCAGGTCTATGCCATCGACGACCATTGCCCGCACAAAGGTGGGCCGCTGAGCCAAGGCATCGTGCACGGCACCGCGGTGACCTGCCCCTTGCACAATTGGGTGATCTCGCTGGAGACCGGCAAGGCGCTCGGCGCCGACGAAGGCGTGGTGCGCACCATCCCGGTCAAGATCGAGGGCGAGCGCCTTTTCCTGGCGCTGGAAGCGCTGGCCAGCCGCGCCGCCTGACCATGGAGATTGACGCAGCACGCGAGGTGAGGACCACCTGCCCCTATTGCGGGGTGGGCTGCGGCGTGCTGGCGAAGGTCGCCGCGGACGGGCAAGTGTCCGTCCGCGGCGACCCCGATCATCCCGCGAATTTCGGCCGGCTCTGCTCCAAGGGCTCGGCGCTGGCCGAGACCATCGATCTCGACGGCCGGCTGCTCTATCCCGATATCCACGGCCGCCGCGCCGGCTGGGACGAAGCGCTCGACCTCGTCGCATCGACTTTCTCGCAAACCATCGCCGAGCACGGCCCGGATGCGATCGCTTTCTATGTCTCGGGCCAGTTGCTGACTGAGGATTACTACCTCGCCAACAAGCTGATGAAGGGCTTCATCGGTTCGGCCAACATCGACACCAATTCGAGGCTGTGCATGGCCTCGTCCGTCGCCGGCCACCGCCGCGCCTTCGGCGCCGACACGGTGCCGGGAACCTACGAGGATCTGGAACTCGCCGACCTCATCGTGCTGGTCGGCTCCAACCTCGCCTGGTGCCACCCCGTGCTCTACCAGCGCATCGCCGCAGCCCGGGAAAAGCGACCGCAGATGAAGATCGTGCTCATCGACCCGCGCCGCACCATGACATCTGACATCGCCGACATGCATCTCGCGATCGCGCCGGATGGCGACGTCGCTCTGTTCACCGGCCTGCTTGCCTGGCTCGGCCAGCACAACGCGCTCGACCGCACCTACATCACCGCGCACACGACCGGCTTCGGCCAAGCGCTTTTCGCCGCCTCGGCGCTCGACCTTTCCGGCGTTGCCGCGGCCACGGGCCTCAGCGAGGACGAGCTTACCCGCTTCTACAGCCTGTTCGCCGCGACCCCCAGGACGGTGACCGTCTACAGCCAGGGCGTGAACCAATCGTCGTCCGGCACCGACAAGGTCAACGCCATCATCAACTGCCATCTCGCCACCGGCCGGATCGGCAAACCGGGAGCCGGCCCGTTCTCGGTGACCGGCCAGCCCAACGCCATGGGCGGCCGCGAGGTCGGCGGCATGGCCAACATGCTGGCCGCCCATATGGAGATCGAGAACCCTGAACATCGCGACCGTGTGCAGCGTTTCTGGAACGCACCGGCCGTTGCCCAAAAGCCCGGCCTGAAGGCGGTCGAGATGTTTCAAGCCGTGGCCGACGGGCGCATCAAGGCGCTGTGGATCATGGCCACCAACCCGGTCGATTCGATGCCGGATGCCGACGCCGTCGAAGCGGCGATCAAGGCTTGCCCGTTCGTCGTGGTCTCGGACGTGCTGGCCAGCACGGACACGGTGCGTCACGCCCATGTCCGGCTGCCCGCCGCCGCCTGGGGCGAGAAGGACGGCACCGTCACCAATTCCGAGCGCCGCATCTCGCGCCAGCGGTCGTTTTTGACGGCACCCGGCGAGGCGCGGCCAGACTGGTGGATCATCGCGGAGGTGGCGCGGCGGATGGGGTTCGGCGAGGCGTTTGCGCACGAAACGCCGGCGGAGGTTTTTGGCGAGCACGCGACACTGTCGGGGTTTGAGAATGATGGCGCGCGCGATTTCGATATCGGCGCGCATGCTGGGGCCGATGCTGGAAGCTACGCATCACTTGAACCATTCCAATGGCCAGCGCCGAGCCTCGGGGGCGGCACGACCGAGCAGCAACCCACCCGCTTCTTCGCCAACGGCAACTTCTACACACCCGACCGCAAGGCGCGCTTCATCGCCATCCGGGCCACCACGGAAAGCCGCACCACCCCCGACTACCCGCTCATCCTCAACACCGGCCGGATCCGCGACCACTGGCACACCATGACGCGCACCGGCAAAAGCCCGCGGCTGTCCCAGCACATCGCCGAGCCCTTTGTCGAAATCCACCCGGCGGATGCACAGCATCACGGCATCGGTGACGCCGACATCGTGCGTATCTCCAGCCCGCGCGGTGACGTGCTCGTCCGTGCCCTGATCACGCCCCGCCAGCGCCCGGGCAGCGTCTTCGCGCCGATGCATTGGACCGATCAGTTCGCGGCAAAAGGCCGGCTCGACGCGCTGACCGCGCCGCTCACTGACCCAATCTCAGGCCAGCCAGCGCTAAAACATGTCGCGGCCCGCATCGAGAAATTTGCCGCCAAGGTCTTTGGTTTTGCCGTGACGCGGCAACGTCCCGAAGCGATCACCGCCGACTATTGGGCAGCAGCCCGCTGCAAGGGCGGCTGGCGGGTCGAGCTAGCCTTTGCCGACGACGCTGTCGACTGGACGGCCTTCGCCGGCTCGCTCTTCAATGCCTCCTCGGCCGAAATGCTCGCCTATCACGACCGCGACGCCGGCCAGCATCGCATAGCCGCTTTCGACGGCGAGCACCTTGCCGGCGCCTTGTTCGTCGCACCCGGCCCGGTCGCCGTCTCGCGTGGCTGGGCGGCTGAACAGTTGGAAGCGCCTCACGCCAGCCAGCGCGAACGCTTCCGGATCGTCGCCGGCCGCGCCGGTGCCGATCGGCCCGATGCCGGTGCCACTGTCTGTTCCTGTTTCAGCGTCGGGGCCAACCAGATCATGGCGGCCGTGACAGCCGGCTGCACCACCGTCGAAGCCATCGGCGGCGCGCTGAAGGCCGGCACCAATTGCGGCTCCTGCCGATCCGAGATCCGCGCCCTCATCCAGGCCAACCGCGTTCAGGCAGCCGAGTGAACGGCGCCCTTCCTTAGCTGACGAAATAGCGCTGCCATTCGAAGTCGGTGATGTGCGACGCCTGCCAGGCATCGAACGCTGCCTGCTCGGCCCGCCGACTTTCGGCATAATTGTCGCGGAAGGCCGCGCCGAAGGCATCGGCACAGAAATCGGACGCCGCGAACGCCATAGGCTGACATGCTGATGCGCGCCGCAGGCGCTTTCCTTGCCCGGCGGCTGGAAGCGCGTCATGATTGTCCCGGCATCGCGCATTGGCGAATGTAGATGAGGGGTTCATATGATCGTTTATGATTTCACTGGCAGGCATGCGGTCGTCGCCGGCGCCGGCGGTGGCATGGGCGAGGCGATCGCACTCGCCCTGCTCGACGCCGGCGCCTCCGTCACCGCCATCGACGTCAAGGCCCGTCCAGCGTCGCTGGCCGCCTATGACGACAGGCTCACCTTCGCCCAGGGCGATCTCACCGACGCCGCCTTCGTCGAGCAGGTCGTCGGCACGGCGGGCCGCGAACGCGGTGGCATCGACTATCTCGCCAATGTCGCCGGCGTGCTCTGGTTCGGCCGCGACAAGTCGGCGCTCGAGATGGACCTCGACGTCTGGGACGAGGTCTTCAGGATCAACCTGAAATCCTTCGTCCACACCGCACGGTCGGTCGTTCCGCATATGCGCGCCGGCGGGCGCGGTGGCGCCATGGTGCATTTCTCGACCATCCAGTGGTATCGTGGCGATCCGAAACCACAAGACGCCTACCAGGCTTCGAAGGCAGGGGTCTGCGCGCTCTCCAAATCGCTGGCCATGCAGCTTGCCGGCGAGCGCATCCGCTCCAACGCCATCTGCCCCGGCATGGCGCTGACCCCGCTGCAGGCGCGCTGGGACACCGAGGAGAAGCGCTCGGCCGTGGCCGAGTACACACCGCTCGGACGCATCGGTACGCCGCAGGACATGGCCAACGCTGCCTTGTTCCTGCTCTCCGACGCCGCGAGCTACATCACCGGCATCGAGCTTGCCGTCGACGGTGGCCTGTTGATGCGCATGTAGCCACCACGGCCGCCCACCACAAAAGCAATTGCTTCTATACTTCACCCAGCCACTCGTAATTCGAGGTACATGCGGGCACGGCTTCGCCGCCGGGCGATCTCTGATCGCTCGTCTTTGCCGCCGTTTCTCGAATTCATGTCCGAAAGGCAGCCCCCCGCCCCTCGGATGACGCGGAAACTATGCCCGGCCCTGATGAAGGTCAATTCAACCTGCGGCTGTTCGGCTGACTATTATTGGGAGGGGTTTTTCAAGCTATAGCAATTAGTTAGCAAGTTGCGCCGCCAACCTGTCGCACTTTGACCGGTCCAGTTCTCGGCATTTGGTACCTCTGGACACAAGTGTTGAAGGCTGGAAAATGGGCAACGAAACCACGCTGTTGGAGTTGACTCGAAAGAGCTGGAGGATAGTGCTGAATTTGGAAGATATTGCCGGCCATCCGGCGTTGCATCGCTTCGTTCAGGAGCAGTCGCTGGCGTTGATCCAGATCTACGAAGAGAGCCCGCGACTGGCTGCCATTTTTGCCACGCAGCAGCGCTGGCTGATGGCTCATGTCGGCCTGGCCATGCATTTCAGGCGCGATCCGAACGACCGCCGCAAGGAACTGACAGTCTCGCGTTTCATCGAGGTCGTGCACAAGAATGCCGTGGCCAGCCGCAACACGGCGGACGCTTTCATCAAGGAGATGCTGTATTACAACATCGCCGAGTATGTGGCGGGCGGCGACGGCCGCACGCATCCCCTGCAACCGACAGCGGCCACCATCGAGAGGTTCACCGGCTGGGTGATCGCTCATCTGCGCACGCTTGACCATATCGATGGCGGCGACCGGATGGCCAGATACCTGGACCGGCCCGACATGCTTGCCACGCTGCAGCCGCTGGTGGCTGATGGCCTGCTTGCCTCAAAGCCGGTGCGCGAACCCAACCAGACCTTTTCCCTGTTCATCTGGCTCAACAATGGCGGCATCGTCATGGACTGGCTGATGTCCGGCATCGATCCCGACCATGCCGGCCTGGAGCGGATACCGACCAGCGTGGTGTCGATTGGCGACTTCGCCAAATGGCTCAAGCTGTCGCGGACCCATCTCGGCCGCAAACTGCGCACCGCCGAGGAACTCGGCAGCATCGGCTGGCTTGGCCAGCGTGGCCATTCGGTGATGTGGGTGTCGCACGGCTTCTATGAGGAATACATGACCGTGCAGGCCGCCAAGCTGGCGGTCGTCGACAGCGCCTTTGAGGCCTGCTTTCCGCCATCGCAAGGTAGTGGCTGAGCAGCGCCGCGCGAGGGGCAAACCGTGAAGCGCGTCTTCCGTCTGAAATTGCGTCAGAACAAGTAGATAAGTTGGTTCTGCGTCTCCCCGAGGCAATGAATCGCCTCCACGATTTGTGCCCACTGTACACATTCACTCACTATTGACGGCCAGCGTCTGGACACGGGCCGCGAAGGCTGAAAATGTGGTTTTGCGTCTTCGCGGCAAGGGGGCTTATCGCAGCGGGGGAGAATGGCGCTCACATTGGAAGAGATTGCCGGCCATCCGGCATTGCATCGCTATGTTCGCGTCCAGGCGCAGGCGATGAACCAGACCTATGAGACGAACCCGCGGCTTTCCTCGGTGTTCGCCACGCAGCAACGCTGGCTGATGGCGCATATCGGTCTTGCCCTGTATTTCAGGCGCGAGCCTGACGACTATCGCAAAGAACTGACAGCGGCGCGTTTCATCGACGTGATCCGGCAGCATGCCGTGGCCAGCCGCAACACCGCCGACGCCTTCATCAAGGAAATGCTGCACTACGGTTTCATCGAGTATGCGCCCGCGACACAAGATGGCCGCATCCGCCCCCTGCAGCCATCGGTGACCTCGCTGGAGCCGGTTACCCTCTGGCTGATGGCGCATCTGCACACGCTGGACAGTCTTGACGGTGCGAACCGCCTGGCCCTGTTCCTGGCCCGGCCGGACGCACTCACCATGGTGCAGCCACGGATTGCCGATGGCTTGCTCTCGTCCAATCCGGTACGTGAGCCCAAGCAGACGTTTTCCCTGTTCACCTGGCTCAACAATGGCGGCGTCGTCATGGACTGGCTGATAGCGGGCGTCGATCCGGACCATGCCGGCCTCGATCGAATCCCGACGGGTATCGTGTCTATCGGTGATTTCGCCAAATGGCTCAAGCTGTCTCGAACCCATCTGGCGCGCAAGCTGCGCGATGCCGAAGACCTCGGCAGCATCGGTTGGCTCGGCCAACGCGGCAATTCGGTGATGTGGATGTCGCCCGATTTCTACCAGGAATACATGACCGCCCAGGCGGTGAAGCTGGCCATCATGGATGCCGCCTTCACCGAAGCCTTTGGTTCGGCGACAGGCCGCTGACCGGTGCGACATCCCCCGTGTGGGGATGCACAAATGTGTCATGCTCGCTAGCACTCAAGTTGTCGCCATGCGCGGCGTTATGATTGGAGAGGGGCCTGCATGAAAAAGCGTTACGAAAAACCGACGCTGGACAAGCGTCAGAAGCTGTCCAGCGTCACTGCGGCATGTACGCCCTCCACCTGTGTCGATTGATGCTCGCCGAGCATCACCGACACTGACCTCAGGCAAACTTCGCCGTTCTCAATCGATGTCGAACGAGACGCCCTGGGCAAGCGGCAGCGCCTTGGAATAGTTCACCGTGTTGGTGGCGCGCCGCATATAGGCCTTCCACGCATCGGAGCCGCTCTCGCGGCCGCCGCCGGTTTCCTTTTCGCCGCCAAAAGCACCGCCGATCTCGGCTCCCGACGTGCCGATATTGACATTGGCGATGCCGCAGTCCGAACCGTCGACACCGAGGAAGCGCTCGGATTCCTGCAGGTCGCGGGTAAAGATCGACGACGACAGGCCGGCGCCAACGGCATTGTGCTCGTCGAGCACGGCGTCGAAATCCGAATATTTCATCACATAGAGGATCGGCGCGAAGGTCTCTTCGGTCACCGGCGAGACTTGGCTTTGCATTTCGACCAGCGCCGGATGCACATAATACGCATCGGGGTGGCCGTTCTCGACCCGCGTGCCGCCGGTCACCTTGCCGCCATGGGCGGCCGCTTCCTTCAACGCCTTCTGCATGGCATCGAACGCCGCCTTGTCGATCAGCGGCCCGACCAGCGAGGACGTCTCCAGCGGATTGCCGACCGAGACGCTCTCGTAGGCCTTCTTCAGCCGCGGAACCAGCGCGTCATAGACGCTGTCATGGACGAACAGGCGCCGCAGTGTCGTGCAGCGCTGGCCTGCCGTGCCCATGGCGCCGAAGGCGATGGCGCGCAACGCCATGTCGAGATCGGCGGTCGGGCAGACGATGCCGGCATTGTTGCCACCGAGCTCGAGCACGGCGCGGGCAAAGCGCTTGGCCAGGCGCGGCCCGACATCCCGGCCCATGCGGGTCGACCCGGTGGCCGAAACCAGCGGCACCTTGGGATGGTCGACCAGGATTTCGCCGACGGCGCGGTCGCCAATCAGCACCGGCGCCAGGCCCTGCGGCGCATCAGTGCCGAAACGCTTCACCGCGCGCTTGAAGATCGCCTCGCAGGCAAGTGCGGTCAGCGGCGTCTTCTCCGACGGCTTCCACACCACCGCGTCACCGCAGACCAGCGCCAGTGCCGCATTCCACGACCACACCGCGACCGGGAAGTTGAAGGCCGAAATGACACCGACGACGCCGAGCGGATGCCAGGTTTCCATCATGCGATGGCCCGGACGCTCGGTGGCGATGGTCAGGCCATACAATTGTCGGGACAGACCGACGGCGAAATCGCAAATGTCGATCATCTCCTGCACTTCGCCGAGGCCTTCGGAAGGGATTTTACCGACCTCGATCGACACCAGCCGGCCAAGCTCGGTCTTGTGCGCACGCAGTTCCTCGCCAAGCAGCCGCACCAGTTCGCCGCGCCGGGGACCCGGCACCATCCGCCAAGACTGGAACGCCTTGTGCGCGGCATCGATGGCCTTGGCCGCATCGGCCGGCGAAATCGTCTTCAGAGCGGCAATCTCTTCGCCCGTTACCGGGCTGCGCACGATGAGGTCGCCACCGACAAGCGCGTCCTTGGCCACACCCAGTTTCGCCAGAAGCTCAGCCGTTTCCTTCGCTAAGGTCATTTTTGTCCCTTTCAGATCCCGTCGTCATCACATGGCGTCGGGTCAGAGCCTCGCGCCATTTCGCCCGCGTGCCAAAGGCACTCCAGACACAGTCATGGCGTGGCCTTACGCGTTTCAGGGGAAAATCGCCACCCCGGCATGGTCCAAGGCTAAATTACACGATTGAGCCAGAGACGATCGAGCCAGACAGGCGGATGGCGCTCAGTTGGCTTTTTTCGCCGGCGCGCGCACGGCACCGTCTTTCATCAAGCGGTCGATATGCATGCGGATATGGGCCGCTTCCGCCGCCGTGTTGGCAAGCGCGATGGCGCGATCGAAGGCGACACGCGCTTCCTCGCCCCGGTCGAGTTGCATCAGCAGCCCACCCTTGAGGCCGAAGAAGTGGAAATAGCCGGAAAGCCTCGGCTCCAGCGGCTCGATCATGGCAAGGGCGGCTTCCGGGCCGCGCACCTTGGAGACCGCCACCGCGCGGTTGAGCGTGATCACCGGTGACGGCTGCATCTGTTCGAGCAGGCCGTAGAGCAGGTCGATCTCCACCCAGTCGGTGTCCTCGGCCTTCTCTGCCCGCGCATGCAGGGCGGCGATCGCCGCCTGCACCTGGTAGGGGCCGGGCTTGCGATGGCGCAATGCCTTGTCGACAAGGGCCAGCCCCTCGTCGATCATCTTGCGGCTCCACAGGCCGCGATCCTGGTCCTCGAGCAGCACGATCTCGCCGTCTCCGTCGAAGCGGGCCGGCGCGCGCGCATGCTGCAGCAAAAGCAGCGCCGTCAGCCCCATGATTTCGGGCTCGGTCTGGAACAGCCTAAGCAGCAGCCGGGCGAGCCGGATCGCCTCCTCGCACAGTGGCGCACGGGCCGGTGCCTCGCCGCTGTTGGTCGAATAGCCCTCATTGAAGATCAGGTAGACCATGGCAGCCACCGCCGCGAGCCGTTCGGACCGCTCGACCGCGCCTGGCGTCTCGAACGGCACGCCGGCGTCGGCAATACGCGCCTTGGCGCGGGTGATGCGCTGCTCCATGGCGCTCTCACCGACCAGGAAGGCGCGCGCGATCTGCTTGACGGTAAGGCCGGAGACTATGCGCAGCGCGACCGCGATCTGCTGCGTTGCCGGCAGATCGGGGTGACAGCAGATGAACAAGAGCCGCAAGATGTCGTCGCGGTAATGCGCCCCGTCCAGCCGCTCGGCGATGTCGCTCTCGGCATCGTCCAGGTCGGAGATCTGGTCCTCTTCCGGCATCGGCGCCTGCTTGGCGCGCTTGCGCACCGCATCGATGCCGCTGTTGCGGCCGACAAAGATCAGCCAGGCCGCGGGATCGCGCGGCGGCCCGTTCTGCGGCCAGTTCTTCAGTGCCCTGAGGCACGCATCCTGGAAAGCCTCCTCCGCCGTGTCGAGATCGCGGAAATAGCGCAGTAGCGCGCCCATCGCCTGCGGGCGGGCGGCGCTGATCGCGGAGCTGATCCAGGCCAGTTCGGTCATACGGCCACCTTGGTGGGATTGAACACCGACACCGGCCGGATCTCATAGGACCCCCCGCTCGGGTTGACCTCTGAGAGCTCACGGGCGAATTCGACGGCCTCGTCGAGATCGGCGCATTCCAGCGTGTAGAAACCGAGGAACTGCTCCTTGGTCTCGGCGAACGGCCCATCGATGACCACCGATTCGCCTTTGACTTTCCGCAGCGTCGTCGCCGCCGTCGTCGGCAAAAGCCGCGCTACAGGGCCGAGCCGGCCGGCTTGGGCGTACTTGTCCTGAACGTTGAGGAGATTGGCCATGACTTCATCGTCCTGCGCCTTGCTCCAGGAGCTGACGACGTCTTCGGAGGCATAGCAGAGGATTGCGTAGAGCATGGTTGGTCCTTTTCTGTATCAAAGGACGAAACAGTAAGACCGATCCCGACACGACGTCGATAAAAAAATCCTGACAAAGCAACCGCCTGTGGCCGCCAGTCACCTTTCGTGCGTCTTCAACCATCTCAGCACAAGCGCTTCCTCGTCATCGAGACCGTCAATGGACCGCTTGCGCTTGTTGGCTTGCGCCATTTCATCAAGCAATCGCCCCTTCGACCAGGCCTCGAAAACCTGCGGGTGGATATAGCATTTGCGGCAGACGGCGCGCGTGTTGCCCAGCCGCTCGGCCACTCTGTCGATGACGCTGTTCATCACCCGCTTTTGCTGCGCCTGGCTTTCTGGCAGTTCCGTCTGCGCAAACAACGACGCGGCATGGATGGTGCCGCCCCAGGTCCGGAAATGCTTGGAACTGAAAGCGTCGCCGGCGGCGTCCCTGATGTAACGGTTGACGTCGTCGGAGCGGACCGGACGCCTGTTGCCGTCCTCGTCGAGATACTGGAACAGCTTCTGGCCCGGCAGGTCCTGCGCACCCCGAACGATCCCGGCGATGCGGCGATCGACCAGCTTCAGTCTCCATTCCTTGCCGGACTTGCCCTTGAAGGCAAAACGCAGGCTCGATCCCTTGATATCGACATGGCGGTCCCGCAACGTCGTCAGACCGAAGCTCTTGTTGTCGCGCGCATAGGCGGCATTGCCGACGCGGATCATCGTGTTGTCGAGCAGCCAGACAACCGCGGCGACGACGCGCTCGAACGGCAGGCCATGACGGTGCAAATCGCTGTCTATCGTGCGCCGCAGCTTGGCCAGGCTTTCGGCGAAAGCAACAAGGCTCGAATATTTGGCGCCATCGCGTTCTTGCGCCCATTGCGGATGGTAGCGATACTGCTTGCGCCCCCGCTGATCCCTGCCGGTCGCCTGGATATGTCCGTTGGCATCAGGCGAGATCCAGACATCCGTCCAGGCCGGCGGAATGACGATCGCCTCGATGCGCGCCCTGGCGGCATCCGAGACGGGCTTCCCGTTCGGTCCCTTGTAGGAAAATCCCTTGCCTGTCTTCAACCGGCGGATGCCGGGCTCGGCATCGCTGACATAGATCAGTGCGGCGTCCCTAGCCGAGCTTTGCGCCCTTCGCCCTAGATGATCTTCCCCTGCAACCGGTCGACCAAAATGCACCTCTGATTTGTCCAGCATGTCCACTCCACCGGATTATCCGAAGATAAGCGACGGATCGGCTGCCGGTTCCGAACAGCGGATGAAATGCTATCTTTTGGTCTCGGGCGCGAGATCGGCCATCCACATCCGGCCATCATCGACATGGTGCGGCAGGTACTCGCGACCGGCTCCGATTGTCTCGAAGCGAGCATTGGTCTCGTCGGCTAAATTCAATTACGACAACCGCCAAGTCCAGCTTCGCTGTCATAGAGCGTCTTGCATGTAGCCTCCCGGCGCGGAAAACCTGCGCCGGGACCATATCTTCACCTTGTAGCGGACACAGCGCCAAGCGTCCGACTTTCGCTTCGGCGCGGCCGCAGCTACCGCCAGGAAGCGCGCCGCCATCCCGAGGTTGCCTCGTGCATAGTGAACACGGGCAATCTTCAGGGCGACAAGCCCCTCCCTGGTCTTGAGGGCGGACATCGGGATTCCCCAATCGATGAGCGTGCGCAATTCGCGGCGCCACTCCAGGAAGCGCCGCACCGGGTTGATCGCAAAACGATCGTCGGAACGGGACGGCGAAACCTCATAGACCATGACCGGTTGCGGAATCATGGCCAGCGATGCCTTGCTCATCAGCCGCGCCCAGAACAGCGTGTCCTCGTCATAGGCAAGGCCCACGGGAAACCGCGTCTCGCCGATTAGTTGCCGGGATGCCAGCACGCTACCCACGGCGACGGAGCGTATATCGCCTTTCACATAGGCCGAAGCATTCGCCAGGCATGCAGCTTGATAGCCGTTCGGCACCTTGATCTGCCGATCCTGGCCGTTCACCCGTCGCCGGTAGGCGCCCACGATCATGTCGACATTCGGCTGGACGTCCGCCTGACGGAGCAGCCCGCGCAATCCGCCCTGGAGATGCAAATCGTCGGCGTCGATCAGGTACACCCAGGGCTGGAGCGCCTGCGCCAGCGCTACGTTGCGAGCACCACCGGCGTCGTGGCAGCTGGCCGGCAGCACACGCAGCGGCAAGGTGAGTTGCGCCGCAGCCTGCCGTGCCACGTCAGCCGTGTTATCCGTCGATGCATCATCGACCAGCAGGACCTCACCAATGACCTCGGCCTCACCGGCGAGCGACGCCAGCGTTGTGGCGATGGTTTTCGCCGCATTGTGGGCAGGAATGACGACGCTGACCGCTTTCAATTACAAGACCCCGCGCCCGCGCGCTTTAGCAAAACAATCCCCTCGAAACGAATAGAGACTAGCGGCGCCTTCGATGTTTGAGAAGTCGCTTAAGTCCACCCAGAATTGCAGCGGCGGAATGCTTGGCGCGTGTTCAGTCCGCTTTCACGCCTTTTCGAGCGCGACCGGAATGACGTCGACAGCCTGCTCGCCGACCTGTCCGCCGGTGGTTTTCAAGACGCCGACGATCGGCGCGACGTCGGAATAGTCGCGGCCATGGCCGACAGTGATGTGGTCGTTGCTGGCCCGCATGCCGTTGGTCGGATCGAACTCCTGCCAGCCGGCGTCACGCCCGCACCAGACCTTGACCCAGGCATGCATGGCATCGGCGCCTTCCAGCCGGGGCTTGCCCTTCGGCGGGATGGTGCGCAGGAAGCCGCTGACATAGCCGGCCGGAATGCCCAACCCGCGCAGCCCGGCGATCATGATGTGCGAAAAGTCCTGGCAGACACCGCGCTTCAGCTTGAACGCATCGCTGGCCCGGGTCCGCACCGTGGTTGCGTCACCATCATAGGTGAAATCGCGGTGAATGCGGTTGCACAGGTTCATTGCCGTACCGGCGGCCGAGCCGACGATGCTGTCGCGTGCGTAGGCGGTGATCGCCGCATCGATGCCGGAGTGAGCGCTTCCCGCCAGAAAATGGTGCGGTGACGCAGACGCCAGCGACCGCACCGCGGCCAACTCCTGTCTCAACCGCCCGATATCGGGCGACACGTCGAGCCCAGGCTCGGGCCGCGACACCGACACGCGTGCGCTCATCCTTATGTCAAGTTCATCATGCGCGTCGCGAAAGGCGATCGAGGTGACGTTGTTGCCGAAGAAGTCCAAAAAATCCGACCGTTCATTGGGCGCCGGCGCGAAGGACAGGGATGCCGCGATGACGCGCTGCACGCCCGATATCGTCGATGGCAGCACGCGGATCTGGTGGCGGCCGCCACCGGCTGCCGCTGCATAATCGTAATGGAGATGAAGCCTGATGTCGTAAAGCATGCCTACTTTTCTTGTTTTGCCGCAGGTTCTTGTCGCAAAACCGTGCGACACTTTTGCGGAACCTGGCTAACTCTTTGTTTTGACGCAATTCTGGATGGAAAACCGTTTCACACTTTTCCTGGAATTGCTCTAGCCGAAATAGGCTTTGGCGAGGCTGTTGTAGAGACCGCCTATTTCATAGGCGAGTTCGTCCAGCGCCTTTGCCGTCATGTCCGAAGGCTCCTTGATGGCGATGGCCGTGTTGAGCTGCAGGATCTCCTTCGCCGCCGGCGACATATGCCCCTCACTGCCGACCGACGGCAACAGGCCGATCTCGGCCTTCAGCCTTTCCAACTGGAACAGGATGGAGCGCGGATTGAGCGGATCGAGCGCCAGAAGATCGATCACCGTGCGCCGGCCGGCCTGCACTGGATATTGCCGACGATGGGTCATGACGCTGTCGCCGATCTCCAGCATCATGTCGAGCGCGCCGTCCGGCGCCTTGGCGCGGGTCAGCCGGGACAGCGTACGAGCGATCTGGATGCCGCGTTCGAGCCGCCGGCCGATCTCGAGGAAGCGCCAGCCGGCGAAACGGTACATGTTCTCGTGCAGCAAGCCGGAAAAGCCGGCAAGCTTGCGCAATATGACCGTCATCGCCCGCGTCGCATCGTCGCCCGGCGCCACCGTCGTTGCGAACTGATGGATCGTCTTCGACAGGTCCTTCAGCGCCAGCCAGCCATCGGGCGAGAAGCGGTCGCGGATCTGTCCGGCGCTGTAGACGGCACTGTCCAGCGTACCGATCAATCCTGACGGGATCGCCGTCTCGACGTCAATGCCGAACGGTTCGAGATAGTCCCTGATGTCGGCGAGCAACGGCATATCCGCATCGGAGGTCTCGGCCAGCCGCACATGGTAGGCGCGCAGGATGCGCACAGTGTCTTCCGAGCGCTCGATATAGCGGCCGAGCCAGGTCAGGTTTTCCGCCGCGCGGCTGGGCAAACTGCCCGGCCTGGTGCGGGTAAAGCTGTCGCCCTCCTGCGGCAGCAGCGTCTCGCGCTCCACCGGCCTGTTGCTGACCACCCAGACATCCGCCGCCTGGCCGCCGCGCTGCATGGCGATCGCCGTCGGGTCGAGCGACATCCCGACGCGGGCAAACCCACCCGGCATCACCGTCCATCCGTCGGGCGTGCGCGCCAGGTAGACCCGCAGGCTCGCCGGCCGCGGCTCCAGCCAACCGCCGACAAAGACCGGCGTCGTCGACAGCGTCACCGCTTCCTGGCCGACGAAGGCGCCGCCATCGCGTTCTATGCGCGCCACCAACTCGGCCCGCTCCCCGGCCGACAAGGCGGAGCCGAGCGTGGTCTGGCCATCATCCTCGAAGGCAAGCCTTGTCGACAGCGCCGGGCCGACCACCATGCGGTCGATATTGGCAAGCACATGGGCGCGTTCGGTCGCTTGCCCACACCACCATGTCGCGACGCTCGGCAGCAACAACTCCTCACCCCGCAAGGCGCGTGAGATCTTGGGCAGGAAAGCGAGCAGCGCCCGCGTCTCCATCAGGCCGGAGCCCAACGCATTGACGGTGGAAACCGCCCCTTGCCGGATCGCCTCGACCAGCCCCGGCGTGCCGATCTGCGAATCCGAACGCAGTTCGAGCGGATCGGCGAAGGCGGCATCGAGCCGCCGCCACAGCACGCTGATCGGCATCAGGCCGGAAACGGTGCGCACCATCAGCCGGCCGCCGGAGACAGTCAGGTCCTCGCCCTCAAGCAGCATGATGCCGAGATAGCGGGCGATATAGGCGTGTTCGTAATAGGTTTCGTTGAGCGGCCCCGGCGTCAATATGGCGACGCGGCCATCGCTTTCCCTGGCCATGCCGATCAAAGCGTCGCGGAAGCGGCGGAAGAAGCCGGCAAGCCGGTGCACATGCATCTCACCGTAGATATCGGACAACGCGCGCGTGGTGGCGACGCGGTTCTCCAAGGCAAAGCCGGCGCCTGATGGCGCCTGCGTACGGTCGCCCAACACCCACCACTGGCCGTCTGGCCCGCGGCCAAGCTCGAAGGCACAGAAATGCAGATAGTGGCCGCCGGCCGGCGTGGTGCCCACGACAGGCCGCAAATATTCAGGGCTGGCGGCGATCAATCCCGCCGGCAGGATACCTTTTTCGACGAGCCGGTTCGGCCCATAAATATCGGCGATGGTTTCCTCGAACAGCTCGGCGCGCTGGACGAGCCCGGCGCTGATCGCGGCCCATTCGGCGTCTTCGATGAGCAGGGGCACATGCGCCAGCGGCCATTCGCGCTCATTGGCGCCGGCCTTGTCGTAGACGCGGTAGTAGACGCCGGCATCGCGCAGATACTGGTCGGCGCGGGCAAAGCGCTGGCCGAGCTTCTCGGCCCCCAAATCGTCGAGCGCCTCGATGAAATGCTTCCACACCGGACGGGGATTGCCTGCAGCGTCGACCATCTCGTCGACCACGCCGTCGATCGGCCGGTAGTGCTCCAGCAGGCTGTGGATCTGCGGCTTGCCGCGTATCCTTTTGTGATTCCCCTTTGCCATCGCTGATCAGAGTCTTGCCGGCCGCCGAAGGTCAAGGGTCATCGGGAAATCTTCCGCTGGTTGTTCTTCGCGCAGTACATAGCCAGATGGCGTGTGGCCGCGCGGTTCGAAGCGGGCGAGCCGCCGTGCCTCCGCCTCGTTGCCATTGACCGGGAAGGTGTCGTAGTTGCGCCCACCGGGATGCGCGACATGGTAGACGCAGCCGCCGACCGCCCGGCCCGACCAGCGGTCATAGATGTCGAACACCAGCGGCGTGTTGACCGGCAGCGCCGGATGCAGGCCCGAAGCCGGCTGCCAGGCCTTGAAACGCACGCCCGCCACCGCGACCTCGCGGTTGTCCGTGACCTTCATCGGCACGATGCGGCCGTTGCAGACGATGGCGTGGCGCTCCGGGTTCAGGCCTTCGGTCTTGACCTGGAGCCGTTCGACCGAGGAATCGACGAAGCGCACCGTGCCGCCGATCGCTCCTTGCTCGCCCATGACATGCCATGGCTCCAGCGCCTGCCGGAGTTCCAGCTTGATGCCGGCATGCTGGACCTCGCCGCAGAAGGGAAAGCGGAATTCGAGCTGCGCGTCGAACCATTCAGGCCGGAACTCGAAGCCGTTGAGCTTGAGGTCGTCGAGCACATCGAGAAAGTCAGCCCAGACATGATGCGGCAGCATGAAGCGGTCGTGCAGCGATGTGCCCCAACGCACGAACCGGCCGTCGAGCGGGGTCTTCCAGGCGCGGGCAATGATCGCCCTGACAAGCAGTTGCTGCGCTAGGCTCATACGCGCATTGGGCGGCATTTCGAAGCCGCGGAACTCTACCAGTCCGAGCCGGCCGGTCGGGCCATCCGGCGAGAACAGCTTGTCGATGCAGATTTCCGAGCGGTGCGTGTTGCCGGTGACGTCGGTCAGAAGGTTGCGGAACAGCCGGTCGACCAGCCACGGCAGCGGCGCATTGCCTTGATCGGGATGCGGCACCTGCGCCATCGCGATTTCGAGTTCGTAGAGTGAATCGTGACGCGCCTCGTCGAAGCGCGGCGCCTGGCTGGTCGGGCCGATGAACAGGCCGGAGAACAGATAGGATAGCGAGGGATGCCGTTGCCATTGCAGCACCAGGCTCTTCAACAGGTCGGGCCTGCGCAGGAACGGGCTGTCATTGGGCGTCGCGCCGCCGACCACGACATGGTTGCCGCCGCCGGTGCCGGTGTGGCGGCCGTCGATCATGAACTTATCGGCGCCAAGCCGCGTCAGCCGCGCTTCCTCGTAGATCGCCGTCGTCGTCGCCACGCAATCCTGCCAATTCGAGGCCGGGTGGATGTTGACCTCGATGACGCCGGGATCGGGCGCCACACGGATGACGTTGAGCCGCGGGTCATGCGGCGGCCCATAGCCCTCGATGTGGACTGGTAGGCCGATCGCCTTCGCCGCGTTCTCGGCGGCCGCGACCAGCTCCAGATAGTCCTCCAGCGCCTCGACCGGTGGCATGAACACGCAAAGCCGGCCGTCGCGCGGCTCGACCGAAAGCGCCGTACGCACCGCCCCGCCGATCTCGGTGATCTCCTGCTCGACCCGATCCTGTTGGCCAGTCGCGGCGGTAAAGGACGCCGCCTGCTGGCGGCGTGCCATTTCATCGGCGCCTTCCAGTTCGGCCGGAGCCACTGTGGGCAAGATCGCCTCACGCGCCGGCAGCGCTCCACGCGGCAGCGACGGATCGACCGGCACGATGTAGGGGAATTGCGCCGGCGGCACATAGGGTAGCGTGCCCAGCGGCAGGCGGTAGCCGACCGGCGAATCGCCCGGCACCAGGAACAGCCGGCCGCGCCGTGTCTTCCATTTTTCCGAACGCCAGCGCGGTCCCGACGCCTGGCTGTTCCAGCGCTGCACCGGCAGCACGTAACCGGACGGTTTGGTCAGCCCGCGCTCGAACACTTTCGCCATGCGGCTGCGTTCTTCCGGGTCCTCCAGCTTGGAATTGGACGGATCGACATTTTCGGGCAGCTTGCCTTCCTTGAGCAGCCACTCGGCCGGATCCTCATAGGCTTCGCTGACCATGCTCTTGTCGATGCCAAGCTCACCGGCAATTGCCGTGAGCAGGCTTTCGGCTTGTTTCGGGCCGATATCGGCCGAACTCTTTTCGCGCGCGATCAGCGACGGGTCGCTCCACACCGGCTGGCCGTCGGCGCGCCAGTAGAGCGAGAAGGTCCAGCGCGGCAGGCTTTCGCCGGGATACCATTTGCCCTGGCCGTAATGGAGGAAGCCGCCCGGCGCGAAACGCTCGCGCAGTTTGCGGATCAGCGCGTCGGCCTTTTCGCGTTTGGTCGGGCCGACGGCGGCAGTGTTCCATTCGGCGGACTCGAAATCGTCGATCGACACGAAGGTCGGCTCGCCGCCCATCGTCAGCCGCACGTCCCCGGCCGCAAGCGCGGCATCGACCTTGTTGCCCAGCGCATCGAGCGCCCGCCAGCTCTCATCGGAGAATGGCTTGGTGATGCGCGGATGCTCGGCGATGCGGTCGACCCGCATCTCGAAGCCGAATTCGACATTGGCAAAGCTCGCCATGCCGGAAATCGGCGCAGCATTGCGGAAATGCGGTGTCGCGGCGAGCGGCACATGGCTCTCGCCGGTCAGCAGGCCGGAGGTCGGATCGAAGCCGATCCAGCCGGCGCCGGGAAGATAGACCTCGCACCACGCATGCAGATCGGTGAAATCGACCGCGGTGCCGGCCGGGCCATCGAGCGCGATGAGGTCAGGCTTCAGCTGGATCAGATAGCCGGAGACGAAGCGAGCGGCGATGCCGAGATTGCGCAGGATCTGCACCAGCAGCCAGCTCGAATCCCGGCACGAGCCCTTGCCGGCGGCCAGCGTTTCCTCCGGCGAGAACACGCCGGTCTCCATGCGCACGATATAGGCGATCTCGCGCTGCAGTCGGGCATTGAGATCGACGAGAAAATTGACGGTGTTGGGAGCGCTGCGCTCGACAGTCCTGAGGAAGGCCGCGAGCAGCTGACCCGCCGGCTCAGGCGTGCGGTAGATGGCGAGATCGTCGCGTATCTCTTCCGGGTACTCGAACGGAAACGCCTCGGCCGAGGGCTCGACGAAGAAATCGAACGGATTGTAGACCGTCATGTCGGCGACGAGGTCGACCTCGATCTTCAGCTCGCTCACCGGCTCCGGGAAGACGAAGCGGGCGAGGAAGTTGCCGTAGGGGTCCTGCTGCAGATTGACGAAGTGGTTCGCCGGCTCGACCTTCAAAGAGTGGCTGAGCACCTTGGTACGGGAATGCGGCGCCGGCTGCAGCCTGATGATCTGGGGCCCGAGCACCACCGGCCGGTCATATTTGTAGTGGGTCAGGTGGTAGACGGCTGCCAAAATTGCCATGGGGCCCCGGAGATCGGCGTTTCAAATGAATTCGCCGAACCCTGACACATCTGCCGGCCATTCTCCAAGCACAGATGTTGCGGTGCACCTAATTTAAGCAGCGTTGCCGGCTAAGCTGTGTCGAGATTCAGTCTGGCCGAGTCGAAAACGGCTGATACCGAGAACCGGAGCGGACGTATTTTTGGGTACGTGAGCACCGGCCTACGCCGGCCGTAGCCTAAATTTAGCTGCCACGCCGCGCATGAGTGCTTCGGCCGGCGAAGGCGGGAAGCGCAGGTATCGGTCGTTTGCAGGCCGGTCCCACCTGAATATCGGCATAGCTTTAGAAAAACGCCTGAATGCCCGTCTGTGCCCGTCCCAGGATCAGCGCGTGCACGTCATGCGTGCCCTCATAGGTGTTGACGGTCTCCAGATTCTGCGCGTGGCGCATGACGTGATAGCCGATCTGGATGCCGTTGCCGCCATGCATGTCGCGGGCCTGGCGGGCGATGTCGAGCGCCTTGCCGCAATTGTTACGCTTGACGATCGAGATCATCTCCGGCGCCATCTTGCCTTCGTCGAGCAGGCGCCCGACGCGCAACGATGCCTGCAACCCGAGCGCGATCTCGGTCTGCATGTCGGCGAGCTTCTTCTGATAGAGTTGCGTGCCGGCCAGCGGCTTGCCGAACTGCTTGCGGTCGAGACCATACTGGCGGGCGCGGTGCCAGCAATCTTCCGCGGCGCCCATCGAACCCCAGGAAATGCCATAGCGAGCCCGGTTGAGACAGCCGAACGGGCCGCCAAGGCCCTTGGCGTTGGGCAGCAGCGCATCCTCGCCGACCTCGACGCCTTCCATCACCACCTCGCCGGTGATCGACGCCCGCAGCGACAGCTTGCCGCCGATCTTCGGCGCCGAAAGCCCCTTCATGCCCTTTTCCAGCACGAAACCGCGGATCTCGTCCTTGCCGTTCTCGCCCTTCAGCTTCGCCCAGACGACGAACACGTCGGCGACCGGCGCGTTGGAAATCCACATCTTGGAGCCGGAGAGCTTGTAGCCGTTGGCGGTCTTCTCGGCGCGCGTCTTCATGCCGCCCGGATCGGAACCGGCATCCGGCTCGGTCAGGCCGAAACAGCCGATCCATTCGCCGCTGGCAAGCTTGGGCAGATACTTCTTGCGCTGTTCATCCGAGCCATAGGCATAGATCGGATACATCACCAGCGACGACTGCACGGACATCATCGAGCGATAGCCGGAATCGACACGTTCGACTTCCCGCGCGACCAGCCCGTAGGTTACATAGCTGGCGCCGAGCCCGCCGAATTCTTCCGGAATGTTGATGCCGAGCAGACCGGCATCGCCCATTTCGCGAAAGATCGCGGTGTCGAAGGTTTCGTTGAGATAGGCGTCCTCGATGCGCGGCGCGAGCTTGTCGGCGGCAAAGGCCGCCGCGCCGTCGCGCACCATGCGCTCGTCTTCGGACAGCTGGTCCTCGATCAGGAACGGATCTTCCCAGACGAATGCATTCTTGTCGGCGGCCATGGCTTCTCGGTCCTCAAACGGGTGAAGCCCGGCTTATCGGCCCGTGGCCCCAAAAAATCAAACGAAATTGCTTCACAGATCAATGAGCGTTAGGAATGGATCATGAGTGTTCAGCGCCGCCTCTTGCCCAACATCAGCGCCCTCGCCGCCTTTGAGGCCGTGGCTAGGCTTGGCAGTTTCACCGCCGCCGCCCAGGAGCTGGATCTGACCCAGGGCGCCGTCAGCCGGCAGATCAGGCTGCTGGAGGACCAGTTCGGCCGCCGGTTGTTCGAGCGCGACAGCCGCAATGTCCGGCTGTCGACAGCTGGCGAAATCTACGCCGAGGCTGTGCGCTCAGCGCTTGGCCAGTTGCGCGATGCAGCCCTTGGATTGATGAGCAATCGGCATAGTGGCATCCTGAACCTTGCCATTTTGCCAACCTTCGGCACGCGCTGGCTGATGCCGATGATCCCCGATTTCGTCGAAAACAATCCCGACATCACCATCAACTTCGTCACCCGCGTCGGTCGCTTCGACTTCGCCAGGGAGAGACTGGACGCCGCCATCCACTACGGCCTCCCGGACTGGCCGGAGGCGGACTCCACCTTGCTGGTGCGCGAAACGGTGGCGCCGGTGGTGTCGCCCGAATTCCTCGCCGGCCGCGCCATCGCCACACCGGCCGATATCGGCCGCCTGCCCCTGCTGCACATGGCGACACGACCCGGCGCCTGGACCGAATGGTTCGAGCACCAGGGCCTGAGCGCGCCGACCGGACCCGGAATGCAGTTCGAACAGTTCGGCACCGCCGCCCAGGCCTGCATGGCAGGGCTCGGCGTGGCGCTGCTGCCGCTGCTGCTCATCGCCGGTGAATTACAGCGCGGCCAGCTTGTACCGGCGCCCGGCCAGCCCATGCAAAGCCGCAGCGCGTACTACCTTGTTGTGCCGCACGACAAGCGCGGCCATCCGCCGGTCGCCAGTTTTCGCGACTGGTTGCTGAGCCAGCTTGAGAAGGAGCCGGCTGTTCTGGCTTGGTAGCTACTTCCGCTTCAAGGCATCGGCCAGCGCCGCGCCGAACGCCCCTTGCTGTGCGGGCCGCTCCGGCTGGCGCTGCGGTGTTGGCGAGCGCGGCGCCGGCCTGCCGCCGCCATTGTCGCGCGGCCCGCCTTTCGATGCGCCGCCCTCGCCGCCGTCCTTGCGCATGGAAAGCGCGATGCGCTTGCGCTTGATGTCGACGTCGACGACGCGCACCTTTACCACGTCGCCGGCCTTGACCACTTCATGCGCGTCCTTGATGAAACGGTCGGCCAGTTGCGAGACATGCACCAGGCCGTCCTGGTGGACACCGATATCGACGAAGGCACCGAAGGCAGCAACATTGGTGACGGTGCCTTCCAGCAGCATGCCTGGCTTCAGATCCTTGATGTCGTCGACGCCGTCGGCGAAGGTCGCGGTCTTGAAGCCGGGGCGCGGATCGCGGCCGGGCTTTTCCAACTCCGCCAGGATGTCGCGCACCGTCGGCAAGCCGAAACGCTCGTCGACGAAGACACGCGGGTCGAGCGCCTTGAGCGCCGCGCTGTCGCCCATCAGCGAGCGCACATCGCGACCGCAGGCGGCGACAATCTTCTTGGCCACGCCATAGGCTTCCGGATGCACCGACGAGGCGTCAAGCGGCTCGCTGCCATTGGCAATGCGCAGGAAGCCGGCGGATTGTTCGAACGCGCGCGGTCCAAGCCGTGGCACCTTGAGCAGGTCCTTGCGGCTGGCGAACGGGCCGGTCGCATCGCGATGCGCGACGATGGCATCGGCAAGCGACGCACCAAGGCCTGATACGCGGGCCAGCAGCGGCGCCGAGGCGGTGTTGAGATCGACGCCGACCGCGTTGACCGCGTCCTCGACCACCGCTTCCAGCGAGCGGCCGAGCCGGTACTGGTCGACATCGTGCTGATACTGGCCGACGCCGATCGATTTGGGTTCGATCTTGACCAATTCGGCGAGCGGATCCTGCAGCCGCCGCGCGATCGACACCGCGCCGCGCAAAGACACGTCGAGCCCAGGAAATTCCGCCGCTGCCGTCGCCGACGCCGAATAGACCGAGGCGCCAGCCTCGCTGACGATCACCTTCAGCGGCTTCGGCCCACCATCGGAAGGCATGTCGGACAGCATGTCCGCCACCAGCTTCTCCGTCTCGCGGCTGCCGGTGCCGTTGCCGATCGAAATCAGCTCGACCTTGTGCAGGCGGATGAGCTTGGCGAGTTCGGCCTGCGTGCCACGCACATCGTTCTTCGGCGGGAACGGATAGACCGTCGTCGTTGTCAGCACCTTGCCGGTGCCATCGACCACGGCAACCTTGACGCCGGTGCGGATGCCGGGGTCGAGGCCCATCGTGGCACGCGAACCAGCGGGAGCAGCGAGAAGCAGATCCTTGAGGTTGCGGGCAAAGACATGGATTGCCTCTTCCTCGGCCCGCTCCCGCAGGTCACGCATCAGATCGAGCGTCAGGTGCAGCGAAAGCTTGATGCGCCAGGTCCAGCCCGCGACGTCCATCAGCCAGCGGTCGCCCGGCAGACTGGCGCCGATGGCATAGGCGTTGGCGATCATCCGCTCGACCGGCTTCACCGGCGAGGTATCGTCGGCGTCGACCTCGATGTCGAGCGACAGCACCTCCTCGTTGCGGCCACGCAGCATGGCCAGCGCACGATGGCTCGGCACATTTGCCCAGCGCTCGACATGGTCGAAATAGTCGGAGAATTTCGCGCCGGCCTCCTGCTTGCCGTCGACCACCCTGGCGCGCATGAAGGCGCGGTCCTTCATGTAGGTGCGCAGCTTGCCGACCAGATCGGCATTCTCGGCAAACTGTTCCGACAGGATGTCGCGCGCGCCTTCCAGCGCCGCCTTGGCATCGGCCACCTCCTCGGTGACATAGGCGAGAGCCAGCTCGGCGGGCACCCGCGAACGGTTGGCAAGAATGGCCTCCGCCAGCGGCCCCAGCCCGCGCTCCCTGGCGATCTCGGCCTTGGTGCGGCGCTTCGGCTTGTAGGGCAGATAGATGTCTTCCAGCTCCGCCTTGGTGGCGGCGGCGGCGATCTTGCCCTCAAGCTCGGTGGTCAGCTTGCCCTGTTCACGGATCGAGCCGAGGATGGTGTCACGGCGGGCATCGAGTTCGCGCAGATAGGCCAGCCGCTCGGCAAGGTCGCGCAATTGCGTGTCGTCGAGCCCGCCGGTCACCTCCTTGCGGTAACGCGCCACGAACGGCACCGTCGCACCCTCGTCGAGCAGTTCGATCGCCGCGGCAGCCTGTTCCGGCCGGGCCTTGATCTCGGCCGCGATGATGGCTGCGATGCGCTTGATGTCGGATGCCATGTCATTCCCACTCTCGTCGAAAGAGCGGCGACCATAGGCGTAGATGCCTGCCCCGCCAACCGCGACGTTTTCAACCGTCGCAGGCGGTCCACAAGAAACCACGCGGCAAGGAGCCGCGCCGGACGGTTCAGACCATCCGGCTCAGCGCTTCGAAAAACGCGACAATCTCGGCATCGAGCGGATCGTCTACAGGTACCGGCTGCGACGACATCTTGGATATGACGACTTCGGTCCTGGGATCGACGTAGAGCCACTGGCCGTGGATGCCGATGCCGCAATAGGCACCGTTTTCGTGTCCGGTCTGGTACCATTTGTTGCGATAGCGGCCTTTTGGGAACAGCGGCAGCATCGCGCCACGCTGCCAGGCATCCGCACTGCCGCCGGTGCTGGTCGTGTCGCGCACCCAGGCCTCGGGCACGATGCGGCGGCCATTGACCGTGCCGCCTTGCCGCATCATCTCGCCGATGCGCGCCAGGTCGCGCGGCGTCACCGAAATGCCGCCGGCGGTGCGCGCCGTGCCTTCCATGTCGACGCCGATCGAGGCTTCGCTGACGGCGCCAAGCGGCAGCCACAGCTTCTCGCGCATCAGGTCGGTGAAGCGCTGGCCCGACGCGCGTTCGAGCAGCAGGCCGAGCAGGTCGGAATTGGGCGAACGGTAGCGGAAGGTCTGGCCATGCGGCTCGGCCAGCCGCTGCAGGCTCAGGATGAATTCGCGCAGGCTTTCGGTGCCGCCACCCGGATTCCACAGCGTGGCACGGCGGTAGCGGGCAAAGGCGCTTTCAGGGTCGAGATAGGCTTCCTCGAAATCGAGGCTGACGCTCATGTCGAGCACATGTCGCGCGCTGGCATCGCCATAGGCCGAGCCGGCGGCTTCGGGAATGTACTGCGTCACCGGCGCTTGCGGATCGAACGTCCCCTCGCCTTCCAATATACCGGCAATGATGGCGGTGACCGACTTGCTGACCGAAAAGATGATGTGGCGAGCGCCGAAATCCATGTGGGGCGCGAACCAGTCGCCAATGATCTTGCCGCTCTTCATCACCGTCAGCGCGTCGGTGCTGGAGCGCACAAGGAAGTCGGCCACCGTCTCCGGCGCGCTGGCGACCGAAACCTTTTCGCTGAGCAGGCCTCCCATATCCCGTGCGGGTGCCTCGGCACCGGCCGGTGCCGCAGCCACGCGTGCCGTCGGCACCAGTTCACCAAGGTTCTGGAACGACCATCGGTTAAACGGGTTTTCTCGCCAGTTGCCGAGCAGCACCTCATTGCGGCCGAAGCCGTAGCGGGTCTCGAACGCGGTCTTGCCGGTCATGGCGTTTCCTCAGGGTGTTTTCGTCTTGAGATTCAGGCGAGCGCGGCGGCGATGGCATGCACCGCCTTCAGCGTCGCCATGCCGTAGGCGAGATTGCTGAAATCCGGCCAGGTCGACAGCTTCGCCACGACCATTCCCGTGTTCCAGTCAATATGGATCATCTGTCCGAACACGCCCCGGCACATCAGCGCGCGCGAACGCGGGTCCTCGATCCAGAACTGGTTGCGGTAGCTGCCTTCGGGCAGGCTGGGGCCGAAGTCCGCCCCATGCCTGCCGTTACGCGTCGCCTCGATCCAGTCGGCCGGCACGATGCCGCCGCCATTGTCGAGGATCATCTGGCCGAAGCGGCCATAGTCGCGCAGCGTGGCGTTGAAGCCGCCATCGGCCACGGCATAGCCGGCGCTGTCGACGGTGAAGCAGGCACTTTCGTCGGCACCGAGCTTTTGCCAGAGCTCTTCGGAAACCAGCTGCGGCAGACGCTTGCCCGTCACCCGTTCCATGATGAAGGCGAGCACGTCGGTCTCGATCGAGCGGTATTCGAACGCCGCCCCGTGCGGGCGGACTGTTTCCGTAAGTCCCAAAATCAGTTCGAACATGTGCGAGGGCCAGCGGAACTCCGGATCGCTGCCCGGCGGCACCGGCTTCCAGCCGGTGGCGACATCGACCTGGCCGATATCGGAGTAGCGGTCGGTGTATTCCTCGGAAAAACGCACACCCGTCGTCATGTCGAGCACATGCTGGACAGTCGCGCCGGCCCAGCCTGTCTCCGCCAGTTCCGGCAGGTAGTCGGTCACCGGCCTGGCCGGATCGATCAGGCCGCGTCCGGCCAGTATGCCGAACACCGAGCCTGTGACGGATTTGGCCATCGACTGCGACAGATGCAGCGTGCGCTCGTCCATGCCGTTGAAATAGCGCTCATAGGCGACCTTGCCGTGCTTGAGCACCAGGAAACCGTCCGTATAGGTCTCGTCGAGCAGCCCGGCGAGCGTTGTCGGCTTGCCCTCGCTGTCCTCGACCGCCAGCCCGTCGAGATCGACCTCGGCGCGTTCGAGACGATGGCGATGGCCGTTACCGCGCCAGACTTCGGCGGTCGGCAGAATTTCGCGGATGTGCTGGAACGCCCAGCGGTTCCATGGCGGCCGGTCCCAGTCGAGCTTCGGCGGCACCATGGCGGGCGGCGAGCCCTGCATGATCTGCGGCCGCGGATCGCTGTTGCGGTAAGATGTCATGGAACCCTCCCACGATGCATGCCGCCCAAAAGTGCGTAGCGGTTTTGGGACGACGACATGCATGAAAACAAGAATTGGCAGCGTCGCGTGAGCCCTCCACATGCGACGCGTCGCAAAGAAGGGAGGCCGAAGCCTCCCTTCCGCTGGACTTTAGACCGAACCTATTTGCGCAAATTGGTCCAGATCTTGTTGTAGATCTCCACCACATCCGGCGGACAGGGCGGAACGAATTCCGCCACCGGCGCGCCTGCCGGCGGATTGAGTTCCGGCGAATTGGCGAAATCCGGCTGCAGGAACTTGTGGCTGCCGGCAATGCCATTGTCGTAGCCGGCGAATTCCGAGATCAGGGCCGCATTTTCCGGGGCCATGATGAAATCCTGGAACAGCTTGGCATTGTCGAGGTTTTTGGCGCCCTTCAGCACAGCCACATTGTCCATCCAGCCTTCGATGCCTTCCTTCGGATAGGCATATTTGATGGCCGGGATTTTCTGCCGCGAGCGATAGGTCGCGCCGTTCCACTGTTCCGTCACGATCACGTCGCCGGAGGTGATCTTGGTGATGGTGTCGTAGCTGAAGGTCTTCCAGGACGGCTTGGCGGCCGTCAGAATGTCGTTGACCTTCTTCAGATTGGCCTTGTCGGCACCGCAGCGCGGCACGCCGGCATAACGCTCGGCCGCATGCATGACGGTGTTGACGTCGTCGAGGATGTTGATCTGGCCCTTCAGCTCAGCCGGCGAGTCGAAGAGGATGGCCAGCGTGTCGATGTTGCCCTTGAACTTGTCCGTGTTGACGGCGAACGCCGTGGTGCCGAACTGCCAGGGCGCGGTGTAGTGGCGGCCGCTGTCCCAATAGATGTCGAGGAAACGCGGATCGATGTTCTTGCCGTTCGGCATCGCGTTGGGCTCGGTCTTTTCGAGCAGGCCCTCGTCGACCATGATCTTCACCGTGTAGTCGGACGGCACCACGATGTCGTAGCCGGAATTGCCGGCGCGCACCTTCGACAGCATGGTTTCGTTGGAATCATAGTCGTCCAGCGTGACCTTGATGTTGTACTGTTTCTCGAACTTTTCGATCAGCTTGGGATTGGTGTAGTCACCCCAATTGTAGATATGCAGCTCGCCATCGGCGAGTGCGGGCACCGCCCACAAAAGCACTGCCGTCGAAACGGCAGCCATCAGTTTCCTAGACATTTTTTGTTCTCCTTTGCCTTCCCATTGATTCACTTGGCGCGTCGATTCACTTGGCGCGTCGGCGCGCGATCAGGAACGATACCGAGACGAAGAGGATCGAGACCAGGAGCAGGATGGTGGAGATGGCATTGATCTCCGGCGTCATCGGCCGCCTGATCTGGTTCCAGATGTAGAGAGGCAGGGTCGTCTGGCCGGGGCCGGCGACGAGCTGCGTGATGGTGAAATCGTCGAAGGAGACGATGAAGGCGAGTGCCGCACCCGACATGATGCCGGGAACAAGCAAGGGCAGTGTTATGCGCCGGAACGCATGCCACGGCGTGGCGTAGAGATCGGCGGCGGCGGATTCGAGCGTCAGGTCCATGTCCTCGAGACGCGCCCGGATCGGCATGTAGGCGAAGGGAATGCAGAACACGGTATGGGCGAGGATCAGATTGCCGATACCGAAATTCAGCCCGAAGACGCCGGCAATCAGGGCGAAGAAGGACAAGGTCGCCACTGCCGTGATGATCTCGGGAACCATCAGCGGCAGGTTGATGACCATGAAGGCGGCCGGCAGGCCACGCCACGGCTTCACCCGCGTCATACCTATCGCCGCCAGCGTGGCGCAGATCGTCGAAACGATCGTCGCGCTTACCGAGATGATCAGTGTGTTCTCGGCGGCGTTGTGGAATTCCTGATTGAGCAGTGCAGTGCCGTACCAGGTCACGCCGACTCCTTCCCAATGGGTGACCAGCGAACCCGTGTTGAATGAAAAGATCATCAGGATCAGGATCGGGACGTAAAGCACGGCAACGCAGATGATGGCGATCGTGCGGAACCCGGGCTGGTCCTTGATATCGACGTTGCGGGGATCAGCCATGCTGGATCTTCCCCGACGTGGTGCGAACATAGAAGTAGAGGGCGACCAGCACCGCGGCCATCAGGATCAGCGCTTGGGCGCAACCGAGCGGCCAGTTTCGCCCGGAACCGAACTGCTGCGCGATGAGATCGCCGATCATCAGGTGGATGCCGCCGCCAAGGATAAGCGGCGTCACATAGGCGCCGAGCGCGGGAATGAAGACAAGCAGACAGCCCGCGATGATGCCAGGCAGCGACAACGGAATGATCACCCGCCAAAGAACTTGCCGGCGCGTCGCGTAGAGGTCGTTGGCCGCCTCGACCAGCCGGAAATCCAGTTTCTCCAGGCTGGCATAGAGCGGCAGGATCATGAACGGCAGGAACGAGTAGAGCAGGCCGAGCTGGATGGCGAAGTTCGTATAAAGCATGGTGATCGGCTTATCGATCACGCCAAGCCCGATCAGTAGGTTGTTGATGAGACCTTCGTCGCGGATGATGAACATGATGGCCAGCGTGCGCACCAGAAGGTTCGACCAGAACGGGATGGTGATCAGCAGCACCCACCAGTTGCGCTGCGCCGGCGTGCGTGTCGCCATGAAGTAGGCGGTTGGAAACCCCAGCAGCAGGCAGATGACCGTCGTCACCACGGCGAACAGAAACGAGCGCAGATAGATGATCAGGAAATCCGGCGTGAACTGCAGCGTGTCGTCGAAAATATCCTGCTGGAACAGGAAGTTCAGATAGGCGTCCGTCGAAAACTTCCATTGCACGCCACCATAGGGCGCGGCCTGGAGAAACGAATAGACTAGGATGATCAGCAGCGGCAGCACGCCGAAAATTCCGATGACGATCAGCGCCGGCAGGGAAAGCAGGCGATTGCGCCTGGCACTTGCTTTCTCGGCCTTGGCTTCGAACAACGCGGCTTGGGAAAGCGCCATTGTCATCAGTCCTTCAGTATCCGCGCGCCGTCGTCTTCGAAGACGATGCCCACCTTGGCGCCCGTCTCGTATGTCACTGCGCCGGACCGGCTGTTCTGGTAACGCACGATGAAGTTGTCACCGCCGTCGAGCTTGACGTGGTAGTGCGTATCGGTGCCGAAATAGACGATATTCTCCAGAGTTCCGGCGACCGTGCCCTTGGACACATCGGCGATCAGATCCGCATGCTCAGGCCGCACGACGACCGTGACTGCACCCGAGGGATCGAAGCTCTCAGGGAACCCTGCCGCCACGGTTGCGCCGGAGGCGAGCTTCACGGTGGCGATGCCGGATTTCTTCGACACCACGGTACCCTTGAGGAAGTTGGTCTCGCCGATGAAGTCGGCGACGAAGCGTTCGGCCGGTCGGTCGTAGATGTCGCGCGGCGCGCCTACCTGCAGGATTTTGCCCGCCGACATGACAGCGATGCGGTCCGACATGGTCAGCGCTTCTTCCTGGTCGTGGGTGACGAAGATGAAGGTGATGCCGGTCTCGTGCTGCAGCCGCTTCAACTCGATCTGCATTTCCTTGCGCAGCTTGTAATCGAGCGCGGAGAGCGGTTCGTCGAGCAACAGCACCTTCGGCTGCGGTGCGAGCGCCCGCGCCAGCGCCACGCGCTGCTGCTGGCCGCCGGAGATTTGGCTGGTGCGGCGATTGCTCAGCGCTTCCATCTTGACCAGCTTCAGCATCTGGGCGACGCGGGCCGTAATCTCCGCCTTCGGCTTACCCAGCATTTCCAGGCCGAAGCCGATATTGTCGGCCACCGTCATGTGCGGGAACAGCGCATAGGACTGGAAGACTGTGTTGACCGGCCGCTTGAACGGCGGCAGCGGCGCGATGTCCTGTCCGTAGAGCAGGATTTCGCCGGCACTCGGAAAATCAAAGCCGGCTATCAGCCGTAACAACGTCGTCTTTCCGCAGCCGGATGGCCCCAGCAGTGTGAAGAACTCGTTCTCGCGGATCGATACCGAGACCGTGTCGAGGGCAGCGACCTGCCCTTCACCCGATCCGAAAATTTTGCTGACGTTTACTACTTGAATCGCATTCCGATCCGGTTTGTCCGGCACGATACGCCTCATCGTTGACCCCGCTCTTGCTGGCGGAGCTGTTCCCCTGTTGGATGTGACCACACGCCCGGTATGTTGGCAAGCCCGGCATTGAATCACAGTTCAGTTAGTAGTTTTGGGGTAGCAAGCCCCATGCCACAGTCAGGCTTGGTAGGTGATTTTGCCACCACAGATCGTCGTCACCGGCCGCACGGTATGCAACGCTTCCGGGGCAGTCCTCTCGATATCGGCCGACAAAACGACGATATCCGCCAGATAACCCGGCTTCAGCACGCCTTTGCGGTCTTCCATGAATTCGCTGTAGGCGCCCTCGACCGTATAGCCGGCAAGCGCTTCATGCAGCGAGAAACTCTGGTCCGGCAGGCCTTCTGCCCAAGGTTTGCGCATGACCGCCGCTTGGATGCCCAGGATCGGATCAACCGGCGAGACTGGCCAGTCGGAAGCGAACACGACGCGGGCGCCAGCATCCTTGAGCGTGCGCCAGGCATAGCTCAGCGGCCACTTGTCGCGGCCGATGCGCGAAATCGTCGGCTCCAGCGGAAAGTTCATGGCGCCGGGCGGATGCGGCGGTTGCATCGAAGCGATGACGCCAAGCTCCGCGAACCGCGGCACATCTGTCGGGGTGGTGACCTCGATATGCTCGACGCGGTGACGGCTGTCCCGCTTGCCATTGGCCTTCTGCGCCGCCTCATAACCGTCGAGCACTGCGCGGACTGCGCCGTCACCGATCGAATGAACGGCGATCTGCAGGCCTCTGCGGTCGGCCTCCACCGCCACTTCGGTGAAATGCTCGGGCGTGAACAATGGCTCGCCGCGCCAGCCGGGACGGTCGGCATAGTCGTCGACCATCACAGCGGTCCATGAATCGAGCACGCCGTCATAGAACACCTTGACCATGCCCGACGACAGCCATTCCGATTTGTAGGTCGAAGCCATCGTCGATGCCTTTTCAAGCATGCCGAGGTCCATGAAGTTCTTGAAATGGAACGGGATTTTTGTACGGCATATAAGCCGCCCTTCCGCCTCCAGGCCGGCAAGCAACTCAAGCTGGTAGAGGTTGCCGTCCATGTTCTGGATCGACGTGATGCCGTGGCGGGCGCACCATTCCAGGCCGCGATGCATCAAATCCCGATCGGCGGCAAGCTCCTCGGCGGACGGATAAGGCTCAGGCTCACCGCCCGTAAGACCGAGCCGTGTGCGGTTCTGCCCGAAATGCTCCAGGATCGGGCCGAAAGCCTCGCCCTCGCGCAATTCGCCCGCCGCGAGGCCATCGGCACCCATCACGATCTCGTTGCCCGGCCCCAATTCCCTTCCGTGCAGGAGGCCCGCCTCTTCCAGCGCCTTCGTGTTCGCCCACATCGTATGGTGGTCGGAGGCCGACATGGCGAACGGGCGGTCTGGGATGATTTGGTCGAGATGGTGGCGCGTGACCGGCTCGGGCAGGATCGCATAGTCGACGCCAGCGCCGATCAGAAGCTTGGCGTTGGGCCGCGCCGCGGCAAAGGACTGGATGGCATCCCGCAAGGCATCGAAGCCATGCACGCCAGCCAGATGCAGATTGTCGAGTTCAGCCGCGCCGCCGAACAGATGCATATGAGCTTCGATGAAACCGGGCAGGACCGAACCGCCCTTGGCGTCGATCACCTCTGTGGCCGTTCCCTTGAGCTCTTCGATTGCGGCACGGCTGCCAATGGCGATGATGGCGCCGTCCTTGACGGCAACGGCCTCGGCGGCAGGATTGTCATCGTCCATGGTCAGCACACGACCGTTGATGACGATCAGATCCGCACTACGACCCGCACCCATGACAGACATCGCGACTCCGCGCTTTTGATGACCGATTGAGACCGACAATCCTCTTGTCCGACAAGCTGGCCACGTCACCGCAGCGGCGCTATCGGACGAAAGTGATGCCAGTGCGCTGTTTTGAAATTCCCCTTGTGATCTCCGAAAACAGCGTGGATAAAAGAATGCGACTGATTATTCGCGTTTGTCAACATGCCGAATTTCGAATGTATTGTGGATAGCACCCTGCGCCTGTGTTGAGACCGGGCGGGGAACGAGGACATCAAGCCGTGAAGCGCAGTCTCGACCGCAAAACCAGGATAGCGCTCGAACCGCGCAAGCAGCCGCGGCAACAGCGGTCGAGCAAGGTGGTCGACCGGATTCTCGACGCGGCGCTGATCCTGACGCGAGAGCAAGGAACCAGGACGCCGACGACGCTCGCCATTGCGCAGCGCGCGGGCCTGTCGGTCGGTTCGATCTATCAGTACTTCCCCAACAAGGAAGCCATTCTTCTCGACCTCGCCCGGCGCTGGCTGTCATCCTTCCCCGAGGTGATCGCGAAGCGCATCAAGGTCGCCCCGCCCACCAACCGCGAAGAGTTTCGGCGCGAAGTGCGCAAGCTCTTCATCGATACCTCCAGGATATATCTCGAGAACGCCACGCTGATGCCGGTGATCGAGGCCATTTCGGGCAACGCCGACCTCAGGCCGATCCAGGACGAATATGACGAGCAGATCATCGCGCTCTACGCCGCCTGGCTGCAGCATGTGAACCCGGCGCTGGAAGACAAGATCGCCAGCCGGCTCGGCGTGGTGATGATGGACGTCGGGCACGCCTGCCGGCTTGTCGGGCTGAAAAGAGACCGCAAGACGTATGACCTCATCGAGGACGATGTGGAAAGAATGTGGCTCGCTTTGGTGACCCCCTATCTCAACCTTGACTGACTTCGCACTTCGAGAGGAACTTAATGAAGACTGTCTATTCGCCGCTTCATGCAGGCCATGCCGGCCAGATGGAATTGGTCACATCGGCCATCGTGCCGGGTTTTGAAAAGCCTTCGCGGGCCGAATTCATCAAGGCGCGGGTCGAAAGCGAGAAGCTCGGTCCGATCGTCCTGCCGCTCGAGCACGACCTTGCCGCCGCCAAGCGCATCCACAAATCAGACTATATCGACTTCCTGCCGACGGTCTGGCCGCAATGGGTAGCCTCCGGTCACGAGGGCACGGCCATGCCCTTCACCTGGCCAACGCGCGGCCTGCGCGGCGACGTGCCGCCGAAGCGTGTCGATGCGCTGCTCGGCTACTATTCCTTCGATGCCGGCGCCACCTTCGTCGAAGGCACCTGGGCCGCAATCAAATCGTCCTATGACGTGGCACTGACCGCAGCTGGCCTGGTCAACGGCGGCGAGAGGGCGGCCTTCGCGCTCTGCCGCCCGCCCGGTCATCATGCCGGCGCCGGCTTCATGGGCGGCTATTGCTACATCAACAACGCCGCCGTCGCCGCGCAGTGGTTCCTTGACCAGGGCGCCAAACGGGTCTCGATCCTCGATGTCGACTACCACCATGGCAACGGCACGCAGGAGATCTTCTATGACCGCGCCGACGTGCAGGTCCTCAACCTGCATGGCGATCCGATGGTCGAGTATCCCTTCTTCCTCGGCCATGCCGATGAGCGCGGCGCCGGCGCCGGCGAAGGCTTCAACATCAACTATCCCATGCCCTTCGGCACCGGCTGGGACGCTTGGAATGCCTCGCTGGAGGATGCCTGCGCCAGGCTCGCCGCCTACGCGCCCGACATCGTCATCGTCTCGCTCGGCGTCGACACCTTCGAGAAGGACCCGATCAGCCAGTTCAAGCTGAAAAGCCCCGACTATCCCAAGATCGGCCGCCGCATCGCCAGGCTCGACCTGCCGACGCTGTTCGTCATGGAAGGCGGCTATGCCGTCGAGGAAATCGGCATCAACGCCGTCGGCGTGCTGACCGGTTTCGAGGACCGGTAGGCCTGCCCGCGAGCGCAGGGCTTAGAACGACAGACACGAAGGAAAAAGGGCGGCTTGGCCGCCCTTTTTTGCAAGCTACGCCGCAGTGCCAGCGCTTGGCGTCGTCGCCATCGGTGCGGCTGCCTTGCGTGAACGGCCGATATAATAGACCGCCGCCGCCGCGATGACGCCGGCGGCCAATATGCCTGCCGCCAGAACCGGCCGATACCAGAACCAGGCAATCGCGATCGTCGTCGTGCCGACCAGGATCGCCAGGAAGAAGGCGATGATGCCGGTTCCCATCCGCGCCATGCTGCCGAGGAACGGGATGAAATCGAGGATCACGCCGATCGGGCTGAGGAACAGGGCAAAGCCGATGGTCAGCAGCAGCAGCCCGCCGGCGCGCAGCAGCCATGTGATCAGCGTGTTGGCACTCACCGCCTCGGCGAACATCTTGTCGGCCGGCACCTGACCGGTATCGACCATCAGCAGCGCATCGCCGGCTTGCGTCTGGTAAGGCTCGAACCGGCTGCCGGCCTGGCGCGCGACAATGCTGACCACGCCGAGCGGCGCCAATTCGTAACCGATACGGTAGTCGCCCAGCGCAGGCGTCGTGTTGTCGCTGCCGAGATAGATCCTGCCATCAACGATGCTGAGCGGCTTGGTTCCGGTATAGGCAGCCTTTATCGCCGCCGACTGGCTGGACGACAGCGAGTAGTCCTTGTCGCCCTCGATACGATCCAGCACCGGTGTGTCCAGGTCGAAGGCGACGAGCTTGCCCTGCGGGATCTGGAAGGCGCGGCTGTGGATCGCCATTGGCGGATTTTGATGGCCGTCCGGCTTCTTGAAATCGGATGAATCGATCTGGCTGTCGTCCCACACCTTCGAATAGCTGTAAGTGGTCTCGGTTTCCTCGCCGCCGCCAAGCTTCTTGGTGGTCTCGGATTTGGACTCTTCCTTCCACTGGTACATTTCGACGCTGCGCGACAGGCGCAGCCCTTGCACCGCAATGCCGAAATCCGGATCCGACAGGCCGCCATCCGCCGTCACCGGCCCGCTGACATGCACCAGTTTGCCGTCATTGCCGGCATCGACGCCGTCGGCGTTGATCGAGACAACAGCGCCCGCCCCTTCGGCCAGCGAGCGCGCCGTCTGCACCGCGCGACCCTCGTTCCAGAACAGCCCGATCACCATCAGCACGATCAGCAGCAGGCCGAAGATGACCCCACCGACCGCGCGCTTGATCCGCCCGAACCACGAGACTGAAGTAACTTCCCGAAATGAATCGCTCATCGTTTCCCCCGAAACCAAAGATACCAAGATTTAAGCGCGGCCGGCGGCCGCGCATCGAGCCGATCAATCGGCGTGGATTTGCGCGCCGCAGTCCTTGGCGCCAGCGCAAGAGTGCACCGCTCGCGTCGTGCCGCCATCGCCGACCCGCCACGGTGAAGCGGACAGCGGCGTCTGGCTGCTGGTGCCGAGAAGGTCAAGCGCCCGCATGGCCGTCTGCTCGCCAGCCTCGTCACGCTTGACGATCTCGACCTCCTTGAGGCCGATCGCGGCAAGCTGCGGCATGACCACGTCGGGATCACCGGCAACGACGATCAGCGACGGCTCCAGCGACGACAATGCCAGCGCCTGTTTCTGCACCGCGTCGAGCGTCAGCTGGGTGCGCGCCGTCATCCGGCTTTGCTGGTCCTCCAGCGTCGAACCACTGCCGACCGCGCCGATCAGCGAGCCGAACAGACCGGCCGAGGTCTCGGCCGATCCGGCCAGTGCCCGGCGATAGACCGTCACCGTGCGGTCGACCTCGTCCTGCGCCACCGGCAAGGTGGTCAGACCGGAAAACCCTTTCAGGATCTCGGTGATCGCCGGACCGGTATTGGCGCGCTCGACGGTGGTTGCCACCACCAGCCCCGAGCCGGCCTTCATCGGGCTCAAGAGATAGCTCGACACGCCATAGGAATAGCCCTTCTCCTCGCGGATCACCGAATTCAGCCGGCTGGAGAAATCATCGCCGAGCAGATTGGCGACCGCGGTCGACTCGGCGCGCTCGCCTTCGTCGGTGCCGGGCGCCGGCCGCGCCACGAACAGCGCCGACTGGCTGGCGCCGGGTTCGGGCACCAGCAGCACCTTCTGACCGCCGTTGAAACGCGCGGCAGGCGATGCTTCGACGGCATAACCGGGGGCGTCACTTGTCCACGCGCCGAATGCCTTTTCAAGGCCGGCAGCTATGGTCGCGACCGGCATCGGGCCGACGCTGTAGAAGGTCACCGCCTTCGGCGTGAACTCAGCCTTGAACGCGGCTTTCGCCTCGTCGAGCGAAATCGAGGCCAGCGCCTTTGCCGACCAGTCGACATCAGCCTTGCCCGGTACCTGCGGAATGAGCGCTGCCTTTGCCGCGCGGCCGGCAACGCCCGGCAGGTCCGCCTCGCGACCGTTCAGCCAGTCGACCGTCTGCGCCATCAGCACCGTCCATTCGGTCTTGTCGAAGCGCGGCTTAAGCACCGCATCGGCAAGCAGGCCGAGACCTTGATCCAGTTTCTCCGGCGGCACGCCAAGCGTCATCGAAGTGGTCAGCGCGCCGGCCTGATAGCCGATGCCGGCACCGATATCGCTAGTCGCCTTGGCGAAGTCGGCCGCGCCACGCTCGCCGGCGCCGCGGGTTGCCATGCTTGCAGCAAGTTCCAGCAGCCCTTCCTTGCCTTCCGGCACACTGTTCCAACCGCCTGCGGCACTGGTCGCGACATAGACCATCGGCGCCTCCGGCATCGTGTAGTGGACAAGCTTGATGCCGTTGGACAGCGTCGCCGTTTCCATGGCGGGCAGTGTCGCCGTCGGTGCTTCGCCGGCCTGATGTTTTGGGATGTCGATCGCCACCCGCTCCGGCGCCGTAAAGGGCTGCGGCGTGCCGGAAGATCCGATCAGCGCGTCGGGATAGCCGCCGCGCGGGCCGGGCTTCAACACCAGCACGCTGGCGTCTTCCGGTCTCAGGAGCCGCTTGATCGTCGCTTCGACATCGGCGGCGCTGGCAGTCTTGACGCGCGGATCGTCGACCAGCGCGCTCTGCGCATCGCCGAGAATATCGGCATTGTAGGAGACGGTGCCGGCACGATCCTTCAGTGCTTCATTGCCCAGCCGCGTCGCCTGCAATATGCCGTTGCGCGCGCGTTCGACATCAGCCGGATCGAGCGGCGTCTTCTGGAAATCGGCGAAGGCGGCTTTCATCGCGCTTTCGAGCGCATCGGGCGTCACACCAGCCGCCGCACCGGCCTCGAAAGTGAAACGCCCGCCAAGCAGGCCGCCCGTCCAGCTCGCGCTGGCATAGGTGGCGATGCCTTGCTGCGAGACCAGCCGGTTGCGCAGAAACCCATAGTCGCCATTGCCGAGCAGTTCGGCGGCGATGCTGAGCGCGCCATTGTCCGGCGACTGCGCCGCCGGACCGCTGAAGCCGACCACGACGACGGGGCTCGGCACGCGATCCTCGAGCACCAGCTTGAGCCGCGCCTGCGTCGGTTCCGGCACGGCGGGTCGCGCCACGTCGGCGCCGCGCGATACCCTGCCGAACGTATCGGCAATCAGCGCCTTGGTGTCATCGACCTTGAGGTCGCCGACCAGCACCAGCACGGCATTGTTGGGCAGATAGTAGGTGTTGAAGAAGCCTCTGACATCGTCGAGCGTCGCCGCATCGAGGTCGGCGACCGAACCGATGACCATGCGGCTATAGGGATGCGGCTTCGGAAACAGCCCGGACCAGAAGGCCTCCCAGCCGGATGCGCCGGCCTTGTCGAGCACGTTCTGGCGCATCTCGTTCTTGACCACCGAACGCTGCAGGTCGAGCTTGGCTTGCGTCACCGAACGGCCGAGATTGGCCATGCGGTCGGCTTCCAGCGACAGGATCATCGGCAGCGACGACGACAGGCCGTCGACATAGAAGACGGTACCGTCCTCGGTGGTCCAGGCATTGATCTCGTTGCCCAGTGCGGCGTGCGCACCGAACACGTTCGGCCAGGCCGGCGTTCCGGAAAACATCAGGTGCTCGAACAGATGCGCGAAGCCCGAGCGGCCCGCCGGTTCATTCATCGACCCGACGCGGTAGCGCAGGTTCATCACCACCTTGGGCGCACGATGATCCGGCACCAGCACCACCTGCAGCCCGTTGTCGAGCGCATAGGTGACGATTGGCTCGGCCTTGGCGGGCACTGCCGCACCGGCAAAAACCGCGAGCACCACCGTGAACGCCAGGAAAACCTGCTTCATGATTACCCCCCAATGCTGATGGCCGCGAAACAAGCGCCGCCACCCTAGCCCAGTCCGATCGAAGGGAAGCCCACCTCCCTGCCAATCCTCGAGAACCTATCGGAATCGATCGGTCCTCGATACGGCAGCTTCGCAACAACCTCTGACTTTTTCGTGTCGATGTTTCAGGTGGCCCCGATACAGCGAAAGGGTCTTGGGGGTTACTCTGAGTCGCACGCGAGTCCATCGGATTCAATTTTGTCAAATCGCGTTTGATGTCGGATTCATCTGCGGGTAGATTAGACCCGAATCAGCCGGTCCATGGGGGGCGCGGCGACCACCCAAAGTCTCACGTTCCGGAGTTTTCCGGCGCCAGACGCGGATGTCTTCGCGTTCCCTGAATGGATTCCGTCTGATTGGCGCGGCCCCGCGCCTCGTGTGCGTCTCGTGAAAGTAACGCGTTTTTAGGGTTCGGCGGCTGGTCTCCAGCATCCGGGCAGCAGAAACGATTCCGGCCAAAAGCAACAAGAATGAGCAGTCCCGTCGCGCTTCTTCAATCCGATACATTGGGCTCGCGCCTGACGTCGCGCGGTGATTTGACCAGCTTCTTCATGGAGCTGACCGCCGAGATCGGCGCCGACAGCTACATGCTGGTTGCCATCGTCCACGACCAGGACCGCAACGACGCGCGCATCGTCTCCTCGAACTGGATCTTCGACGCCATCGAACTGACCGGCAAGCGGTTGATCGCCAGCCTTGCCCAAGGCGCGCTCACCGTCGCGCCCGGCATCCGTCCGCGACCGCTGGTGGCGGCCGAGGCGCCCGATGCCGACGGGCTGGTCTCCGGCGAAGAGGCCCGCCTTCTCGACGTGCTCGGCCATGCGGAGATCTACTCGCTCAGGCTGAATGTCGGTCGACAGCGCCTGTTCGCCCTGTTCTCGGCGGCGGCGGCCGGCCAGATCGACCAGCCGGCACTGATGAAGGCGCAGCTGAAATGCTGCTACGCGCTCTCGCATATCCCCCAGTTGATCGCCGCCGCGGCCATGCAGGATCCGTTGTCCGATCGCGAGCGCGAATGCCTGTTCTGGGTCTCGGAAGGCAAGACCACCGATGAGGTGGCGGTCATCCTTGGCGTGTCCTCCAACACCGTCAACAGCTACATCACCCACGCCATCCAGAAATTCGCGGCCTCGAACCGCGCGATGGCCATCGCCACGGCGATCAGGAGTGGCATCATTTGAAACAGGCCGACATCAAGGACGCCGCGGAAGCCCTTTTCAACGAGCAGCGCAGCCCGTTCGGCGCCTTCTCGCTAAGTTCCGAAAGCCATGACGCCGTCACCGTTCCCGATGCCGTGCGCCGCTGCCGCTGGATATCGGTCGACATCAACGCCTCGGCCTTCGGCCTGTACTTCGTCAGCCCGTCGCCGGAGCGGGCGCGGCTGGTCCCGTGTTTCGATTCCGACTATCCCGGCATCGCCGTGGCGACGAAGTTTATCTCGGGTGCCAATGGCGAAGAGATCGTGCGCCACACCCACAATTCGACGGAGCCACGCTGGTGGACGGATGACGGCGTCGCCGCGATGGCCGAGACGTTCGGCAACCTCGCCTGGACCGCGCAGATGGCGCCGCTGGCGCCCGGCACCAGCGGCATAGCCTTTCCCGTCCACGCCGATCGCGGCCAATGCGGCCTCGTCGTTTTCCTGGGATCGGAGATCTCGCTGCCGCAGGACGCGCTCTACGAAATCCACGCCCGCTGTTTTTCCCTGTTCGCCGCGGTCGCCCGCATCCGTCCCGGTGACAGCGGCAGGATGCGCGCCATCTCCAAACGCGAACTCGAATGCCTGAAGCTGACCGCCAACGGCAACACCAGCGAGGAGATCGCGCGGCTGCTGAAGCTGTCGGTCCACACGGCCAACCAATATCTGACCCAGTCGACGCAGAAGCTCAACGCCGTCAACCGCAACCAGGCGGTCGCCAAGGCGCTGCGGCTCGGCCTGATCGAATAATTAGGTCTGTTGAGATTCAGGTCAGGCCGAGTCGAAAATGGTGGATACCGAGAACCGGAGCGGAGCGTACTTTTGGTACGTGAGCACCGGGAGCGCAGGTGTCCGCCGTTTGCAGGCCGGCCTCACCTGAATATCGACAGACCTCAGAAGGCCAGCGGCTCAACCTTGCGAATCCGCGCCTGTTCGATCACCGCCTCGAGCAGCGCTGTATTGTGCTCGGGGTCCTCGCCGGGTTTTTCGAACGACACGTAGTTGACCGCGACCGAGTTGCCGGCATCACTCAGCGTCAGCTGGAAATAGACGGTCACGCCTGGCGGCCGCAATTCCAGATCGAGCACGATGCGCGGGCTGCCGCTCCAGTCGACATGCGCCTCGCCGCCATGGCCGAGCCTGAGCGTGCCCGGCATGAAGAACAGCTCCACCGCTGAATCGACCAGATCCGACAGACAGGCGAAATGCTCCAGCCGGATGAAGGCGATGTAGTCGGCGACATCGATCAGCCTCAGTTCGCCGACCACTTGCTCGATGGCGCTGGCGACGATGATCTCGCGGGATTTTGCGTGCGGTTGGCGGTTCATGAAATCTGTCTGCGCTCAGCCTTTTTCGAGTAGACGATCCGCACCAGTTCGGCGACGGCCTGGTAGAATTGCGACGGGATCACATTATCGACCGAAACTTGCTTGTACATGGAGCGGGCGAGCGCCACGTCCTCGAAGATCGGGATGTTGTGCTCCTTGGCGATCTCGCGGATTTTCAGCGCCACCAGGTCCTGCCCCTTGGCCACCACCAGCGGCGCCGAATCCTCGTCGCGCACATATTTCAGCGCGATCGAGAAGTGCGTCGGATTGGCGATGATCAGCGTCGCGCGCGGCACCGCCGTCATCATCCGCTTGCGCGCGCGGTCGCGCGCCAGCGAGCGCAGCCGCGACTTGACGATCGGGTCGCCCTCGGACTGCTTGAACTCGTCCTTCACCTCCTGCTTGCTCATGCGCAGGTCCTGCTTCCAGTGGAAGCGCGACCAGACGATGTCGATCGCCGCGATCAGTCCCATGACGAAGACGATCGCCACCAATATGTCGACCGCGATGCCGCGGATGACGAGGCCGAAGGCGACGGGATTGGTGATCATTCCGGCGAGCAGCTTGCGGTGATCCTCCGACAGCGTGAAGGTGAGCACGGCGATGGCGAAGCCGACCTTGGCCAAGGATTTCAGGAACTCGACCCAGCCCTGGGCGCCGAACATCCGGTTCCAGCCCTTGGTAATCGAAATGCGCGAAAGCTGCGGCCTGATCCGCTCGCCGACGAATTGCGGCATGTTCTGCAGCACCGAGGCGCCGATGCCGGCAACGGTCAAAAGCACCAGCAGGCTGATGAGGGCGCGGCCCACTTCCAGCATGACGAGCTTATAGAGCGCGATGACATCGTTCTCGGTGTCCATCGGCCAAGCCTCGGGCTTCTCGAGGAACATCGACAGGAACATGCCGAGGTCGATGACCGCGTCCTTGGCATAGAAGACGGTGAAAACCAGTATGGCGACGAAGGAGGCGAGGATTGCGGTTTCCCTCGAATGGGGCAGCTTGCCCTGTTCGATCGTGTCGCGGACTTTCTTTTCCGTCGCCTCTTCGGTTTTGGAGTCCTTGTCGGTGGCGTCGGACATGCCTTAGGCGGCGTCCTGCGTCGCGGGAAGTTCGAACGCGCCTTCGCGCGACAGCCGGATGGTGGTCGTCACAATGGTCTTGCGCGCGGCTATGATGTCGGCGGCAGGAACGCCATCCGACCCCTGACCGAGTTCGGCTTCGATCATGCGCCGCGACCGCGCGCCGATCGCCGACAGCACCGCTTCGGCGAGCGCCGCTGAGGTGCCGCGCAGCGCCAGCGTGACAAGCTCGGTCGACAGTCCGTCGAACAAAAGCACCCGCGCCTTCTGGGTGAGCAGCGGCAGATCGTCGAAAGCGAAAAGCCGTGCCCGCACACCGTCGAGGTCGGGCGTGCCGGCGGCTTCCAGATCCTGCATGACCTCTTCAAGCAGCGGCTTGTCCAATTCGTTGAGCACGCTGGCGACACGCGCCTGTCCCGCCGAGGTGTCTTTGGTCGACGTCTCCGCCAGCACGCTGGTGCGCAGCCGGTTCTCGACGATCCTGGCGGCGGCATCCGGAACATTGGCCATCGTCACCATGCGCTTGATGATTTCGCCGCGCATCGGCTTGGTCAGCGTCAAAAGCACGCCCGCCGCCGTCTGCGGCGCCAGCTTCGACAGCACCATGGCCGCCGTTTGCGGATGTTCGCCGGCCAGGAAGGTGCCAAGCCGTGCCGGTTCGAGCTTCTCGAGCTCCGGCCAGATGGGCTGCGGTCCTTCCGGCGCGACTTCGAATTTCTTGTCGCCCATGATCGCGCTCATCTCTTCGGGCGACAGCGACTCGTTGAGGATCGTGTCCATCCTGTCGGCGGAATCGAGCAGGCCGGCGCCTTCGGTGAACTCGGCCTCGAATTCAGCGACGATGCGCTCGAGATCGCTCTGCGGAATGGTCCTGAGCAGCCGGGCGCCCTCGATCAGCGCCTTCAGCTCCTCCTGCTTGAAGAATTTCAAGAGGCGGCTGGCGGACGGCTTGCCCATCGCCACCAATATGGCGGCCGCCTTCTGCGCACGCGTCAGGCTCATCAGCGGCGTCATGCTGCCTCTCGCCTCCGCTGCACCTGGCAAGCCCCACCTGTCATGTCAGGCGCCCTTCGTACCGGCGATGATCTCGGTCAGTCTGATGCCGAAGCGCGAGGGGTCGCTTTCGAGCACCGTGATCTCGCCGCGGGCGATCTTGCGGCCGTTGACCACGACGTCGACCGGTTCGCCGATGCGGCGGTTGAGCGCCACCGTCGAGCCCTTCTGCAATGCCATCAGGTCGGCAACTGCCATTTCGGTGCTGCCGAGGATGATCTGGACATCGACGGGAATGTTCATGATGACGTTCGAATTGGCGCCCGCGGCCGCCCTGAATGCCGCGTCGGGGCGCTGCTCTTCCTCATGCAGGACCCCGCGCAATTCCTCGATGGCACGGTCGAGCTGCTCGTCCGGCTGGTCGAGCTCTGCTTCCACTTTGGTCTTGGCCATGAATCGTCTCCAAAAGCTCAGGCGCGCCCGGCACCGGCCGGCATGAGCCCATCGATGAAATCCTGCCCGGCATCGAAGGGATGCTTGATTCGGACGGTGTAATTCTGCCCCAGTTTGCCGAACTCGCATACGAACAGGGTCTGGCCGCGCGCGCTGAGCCGCGCCCTTGATTGCGCCGTTTCGTCGAAATCGATGACCTGGCCCACTTCGAGACTGGCGAGGTCGCCAAGCGTCAGTCGTGTCAGCGGCATGGTGGCTTCGAGCTCCACCGCCGAGCGCATCACCTCTTCCGAAAAGCGCGCGCGCCAACTGGTGCTGTGATCCTCCTCGCTGACACTGGCGGTGCCATCGCGTCCGGCAAGCACGACACGTTGCGGCATCGTCACTGTGATGGAGCCGCTGTCGACCGGTGTCGAGATGCCGAGGACGATGCGGATGGCAGCACCATCGCGCAGCACATGCCGTTTTGCCTCGGTGCCCGACATCGCCCGCGGCACCGGCAGCCGCAGCTCAAGCGAGCGGCGCCCCGATCCGTTCAGCGCCTGCGCAACCTGCTGGAACACCATGGTCGAAACATCGGTCTCTATCGGCGACAGGTCGCGCTCGATCGGCGACACCGGCATATCCGGGTCACCGCCAAACAGCGTCGAGACCATGATGGCGATCGCGGCAGCGTCGATGACGAGCGTCATTGCATCCGAGGATGCCGGCGAGGCGACGACGGTCATGGCGAAATTGTCGCCGGCGCGCGAGCGCGCCTCGGGGACGCGGCTGACCTCGACGGCCCTGAGGTCGACGATCACGGGAACGCCAAGCTCGCCCGAAAGCCCCTTCTGCAGCAGCGGCACGGCGCGTTCGGCCATGGCGCGGCCGGCTTCAATGACCTGATCGGCCTCGCCGCTGTCGCCGACAAGACGCTCGATGATCAGCGAGCGCGCCTGCGCGGGGCTGCCCGGACTGGTCATGACAGTTTTGCCGCCGTTCTGTCGAACATCGCTCAGGCGGCCTTCTTTTCAGCGGCGGCGGTGTTCATGGTGCTTTGCTCGACAGCGTCGATGGTCGGCCGCTCATAGGACGAGATGGTCTTGCGGCCGAATTCGATCGCCACCTGCGGCAGCGCGCCATTCATGTAGGCGAGCAGCGTCTGCTTGACGATGATGTAGAGGCGGTTCTTCTTCTCGCGCACCGTCTTGATCTTGGTGGCGACCGGCCCGACCACGGCGTAGGACAGGAAGATGCCGAGAAAGGTGCCGACCAGTGCGGCGCCGATCAGGCCGCCGAGGATCTCCGGCGACTGGTCGAGTGCGCCCATCGCCTTGACCACGCCAAGCACCGCGGCAACGATGCCCAGTGCCGGCAGGCCGTCGCCGACCGCGACCAGCGCGTGATAGGCCTTCATCTTGTCACTCTTGATGGTCTGTATCTCTTCGTCCATCAGCGCCTCGATCTCGTGCGAGCGGGCATTGCCGATGATGATGATGCGGCAGTAGTCGCAGATGAAATTCATCAGGTCGTGATTCTTGAGAACCGTCGGAAAGGCTTGAAAGATGGCTGATTCTTCCGGATTGTCGATATGCGCCTCGACCTCGCTGCGCGATTTCGAGCGCAGTTCGCGCATCAGGCTGTGCAGCACGCCGAGCGTTTCCAGGTAATCCTGTTCTTTCGGCACCGCCTGCTTGAAGGCTTCAAGAATGCCCCTGCCGGTATCCTTGACCGTCTTCATCGGATTGGCGACCAGGAAGGTGCCGAGGGCAGCGCCGCAGATGACCACGGCTTCCCAGGGCTGGACCAGCACGTGCAGATGCCCGCCCATGGCCATGAAGCCGCCAAGGACGCAGCCGAGCGTCACCACAAGTCCAATCAGAATGCCCACGGCAGGTCCTTCCGCATTTCACGTCAGCTACAAGGGATAGTCCCCGTGCCTTGTGTGAGGCTTGAATCCGGCTGCCACGGAACCGAATGTTGAGCGATTCAGTTTCGCGCAAGGAAGTGAGGTTATTGTCGCGATATTAAGCTTCGGCCGGAGGCATGACGTTGCTCAATACCTTTACCAGCTACCAATTGATCACCAGGGACATCTCGAAGTCGATCGACCGCATCGAGCAGCAGCCGACGGTCGATCGCGATACCCAATATTATCTCGCCAACATCACCAAGGTGAAATCGATCGACGATTTCGTCAACAATGACCGGCTGTTCAAATATGCCATGAAGGCCTACGGGCTGGAAGACATGGACTACGCCAAGGCCTTCATGGTCAAGGCGCTCAAGGAAGGCGTCACCGACCCCGACAGTTTCGCCAACAAGCTGACCGACAAGCGCTACGCCGCGTTCGTCAGCGCCTTCAATTTCGCCGCCAACGGCGCCGACGCGACGATCTACAACAAGGCGCAGCAACTGGTGGCGAAGAACTACGCCACACAGGCGCAGATCGCCGGCATCGATCCGAACTCCGACTATGTGAAGGGCGAGACGACCTACTACCTCGCCAACATCACCAAGGTGAAGTCTGTCGACGACCTGATGTCGAACAGCAGGCTCTATACCTACGCTCTGGCGGCTTACGGTCTCGATTCGGCGACCGAGAACAAGGACCTGATCAAGTCGGTCCTGCAGGGTGGCGTGCGCGACCCCGACAGTGTCGCCAACAAGCAGACCAATCCGGCCTATGCCGGACTGGCCACGGCCCTGAACTTCGAGCAGTACGGCGCGAACGCCACCACCATCAACGCAGCGCAGCAGCCGACCGTCGACATGTACCTTCGCCAGACGCTTGAGGAGGATGCCGGCAAGACCAATGAGGGTGTGCGGCTAGCGCTCTATTTCCAGCGCAAGGCGCCCGACATCACCAGCTGGTACGACGTGCTGGCCGATACGGCCCTTGCCAGCGTCGTGCGCACCGCGCTGGGGCTGCCCGATTCCTTCGCCACCGCCGACATCGACAAGCAGGCGCAGCTGTTCGAGCAGAAGCTCGACCTCACGGATTTCACCGATCCCGCGAAGCTCACCAAGTTCCTGACCCGCTTCACCAGCATGTACGAGATCAACAACCCGACCTCGACCGCGGTGTCGTCCATCAGCGTGCTCTTCGCCAAGCCGGTCACATCGGGCATCTCCACCGACCTGATGATGGCCATGCAGAAGTTGAAATTCTGATCATGCAAGACAGTCTCTACGTCGCCCTTTCCGCGCAGATGGCGCTCGAGCGCCGGCTCGACACGATCGCCGACAATGTCGCCAACGCCAACACCGTCGGCTTTCGCGCCACCGGCGTGAAATTCGAGGACGTGGTGTCGGGCACCGGGCAGAAGTCGGTGTCCTTCGCCTCTTCGGGCAAAACCTATCTTTCGGGCGCCCATGGTTCGCTGAGCGAGACCGGCAACCCGTTCGATTTCGCCATCCAGGGCGACGCCTGGTTCGCCATCGACACGCCGGCCGGCACCGTCATGACCCGCGACGGCCGCTTCTCGATGAACGAGAATGGCGAGCTGATGTCAATCGAGGGCCATCCGGTGCTCGACGCCGGCGGCGCGCCGATCCAGCTCGACCCCCGCAACGGCCCGCCCAAGGCCGGCGCCGACGGCTCGCTGCGCCAGAACGACCAGCTCGTCGGCTCGATCGGCCTCTACAATTTCGATCCGGGTCAGAATTTCGTGCGTTACGGCAATTCCGGCATCGTGCCTTCGCGCACGCCCGAGCCGGTCACCGATCGCTCCGATGTCGGCATCGCCCAGGGTTTCGTCGAGGAATCCAACGTCAATCCGGTGCTGGAGATGACCCGGCTGATCATGGTCCAGCGCGCCTTCGAGAACACCGCGGCCCTGATGCGGCAGACGGATTCCTCCACCGACGAGGCGATCAAGACGCTCGGCTCGAAGTCGTAGCATGTCGCTCGACCGGTCCTCCATCCGCGCACCCGAAATCCAGCTCCAACCGGCGCCGGAGGATCGGTTGGTCGCGTTGGAACGGGTAATTCGGCGCTTCAGCGACGCCGATGGGCTGGTCAAGCGTGGCGGTCTCGTCACCGAAGTCACGCCGACACATTACAAGGTGCGCGGGCTCTCCGATTTCGCCAGGCTGGGCGACATGGTCGAACAGCGCGGCCAGACCGGCGCGCGCCGCGGCGAGATCGTCAAGATCAGCCGCGACGAGGTCGTTGTCGCGCCCTTCGAACGCAGCGCAGACGCCGGCATCGGCGATGCCGTGTTCCGCAGGGGACCGCTCGCGGTGGCGCCGCACGGCTCATGGCGCGGCCGCACCATCGACGCGCTCACCCGGGCGATCGATGGCGGCCCGCCGCTGATCAGGGGCGACGACCTGTCGGGCAGTTCCACGACGCCCGGTGCCATGGCCCGGCAGCGCGTCGGCACCGCCTTCATGACTGGCGTCAGGGTCATCGACATCTTCACGCCGCTGTGCTTCGGCCAGCGCATGGGCGTCTTTGCCGGTTCGGGCGTCGGCAAGTCGACGCTGCTCGCCATGCTCGCCGGCGCCGACGCGTTCGACACCGTCGTCGTGGCGCTGATCGGCGAACGCGGCCGCGAGGTCCGCGAATTCCTCGAGGACACGATCGGCGACAGCATGGCCAAGACCGTGGCCGTCGTCGCCACCAGCGACGAGAGCGCCATGATGCGCCGGCGCGCACCCGACACCGCCATGCGCGTCGCCGAGCACTTTCGCGACCAGGGCCAGCGTGTGCTCCTGGTGCTGGATTCGATCACCCGCTTCGCCCATGCGTTGCGCGAGGTGGCGACGGGAACCGGCGAGCCGCCGGTCGCCCGCGGCTATCCCGCCTCGGTTTTCACCGAACTGCCCAAGCTGCTCGAGCGCGCCGGGCCTGGGATTGAGGGCAAAGGGTCGATCACCGCCATCATTTCCGTGCTGGTCGACGGCGACGACCACAACGACCCGGTCGCCGATTCCGTGCGCGGCATCCTCGACGGCCATGTCGTGCTCGACCGTGCGATCGCCGAACAGGGCCGCTATCCGCCGGTCAATCCGCTGTCGTCCATATCGCGCCTGGCCAGCAAGGCCTGGAGCGTCGAACAGCGCGCTTTGGTGACGCGGCTGAAGTCGATGATCTCACGCTTCGAGGATACGCGCGACATCCGCCTGCTCGGCGCCTATCAGGGCGGCGCCGACGCCGAGCTCGACATCGCCGTGCGCCAGGTGCCGCTGATCTACGAGGCGCTGACGCAATCGCCCAGGGACCGCCCGTCAGCCGATCCGTTCTCCGATCTCGCCCGCCATCTCAAGGGAAAGCTGAATGCCGAATCAGGAGACTGAACGCCAATACACCGAGCGCATCCTGAACGAGATGATCGCCGAAGCGAACGCCGCCGAGGCAGCTCGTGCCGAGGAAGAGAGGGCCGCCAAGGCAAAGGTTGCCAGCGCCATAGCTGCCAAGACCGCGGCTGTTCTGGCCAGAGCCGCCAAGCCGGCTCTGGCCAGAACCAAGCCGGCGCAACCCAGATCAGAGCCGGCTCTACCCAGATCCGAAGCTGTTCTGGCTCAGGCTGCCGTGCCCACCATGCATATGGTCCCTCGCGTCGAGCCTGCCGAGATGACACAGGCAAGCCGCGAATCGCTGATCGACGGCCTGTTCCCCGTCACCGAATGGCCGCAACCACCAAAGGCGCAATTTCCAAAATTGAGCAAAAAGGCGGACCGGCGCAGCGACTTCGTCATCGCCGCGCTCGGCGTCACGCTCGGCCTGATCTGCGCCCTGTTTCCCTGGTATATCTTCTTCAACCAGGAGCAGTTCGGCGTTCAGGCGATCAAGTTTGGCGGGACCGGCACCAATTCGGGACGCGCGGGTGGTGGTGTGGTCGCCTCGCGCAGCGCGCCGCTGACGGCCAAGGACGTTCCCAACACCAGCATCGATCTGCTCGCCACCGGAACGGTGCAGGATGACGCCACCCCGGCACAACCGCCCGGCGACCAGCCCTTCCCCGCCGATGTCGCGAAATTCCGCATGGTCCATGTCGCCAACGGCCGCGCCATGATCGAGGACGACACCGGCCTGTGGATCGTCCAGCGCGGCTCGACGCTGCCGGACTCGAGCACGGTATCGTCGATCGAGCAGCGCAACGGCAAATGGGTCATGCTGACCAGCACCGACCAGGTGATCCAGCTTTCCAGGTAGGCCGTCGCGGTTCTGCCGGCGCGGCTATCTCGGACAAACGGTGCCCGTTTGTCCGAGATAGCCGCTTCTCACTTTTCGGCCTCATGCTCTAGCGGCCGCCCGCAAGGTCCGCGCAAGACTGGCGGCCTAGTCTTTGGGCACATGCCCGGAGATTCCCATGGAGCCCGTTTCCCTTTTCGATCTCGCCGCCAAGCAAGCGCAGTGGCTTTCCGTGCGACAGTCGGCGATCGCCGGCAACATCGCCAACGCCAACACCCCGGGCTACACGGCAAACGACGTCGAGCCCTTCGAAAAGGTGCTCGACCGTACCGCGGTGTCGCTGCAGACCACCGAGGCCGGCCATCTCGGCAGCGCGGCGACCAATGCCGGCTTCACCATCAAGCCGCAGGAAGATGACGGCGTGGTCATGCCGTCCAAGAACACCGTCGTGCTTGAAGACCAGCTTCTCAAGGCCGGCGAGGTGCGCCGCTCCTTCGAGCTCAACACGGCGATCGTCAAGGCCTTCCATTCGATGATGATGATGGCGGTGAAGAGCTGACATGGACGCGCTGACCGCAGCCCTGAAAGTCGCAGCATCCGGCCTCGGCGCCCAGTCCGAGCGCTTGCGCGTGGTCTCCGAAAACCTCGCCAATGCCCAGTCGACCGGCACCACGCCCGGCGCCGACCCCTATCGCCGCAAGACCATCAGCTTCGTCTCCGAGCTCGACCGGGCCTCCGGCAGCTCGACGGTTGAAGTGAACTCGATCGACCGCGATCCGAGTGATTTTCCCATCGAGTTCCAGCCCGGCAACGAGGCCGCCGACGAGAAGGGCTACGTCAAGATGCCCAACGTCAACGTGCTGATCGAAATGGCCGACATGACCGAGGCCAACCGCTCCTACGAGGCCAACCTGCAAGTCGTGAAGCAGGCGCGCGACCTCATTTCAATGACCATCGACCTGATGAGGAACCAATGATCGTGAATGGCATCGGCGCGCTTAACCTGAAGCCCGGGCTGGGCGATATGGCGACCGACCTGCTTCAGGGCGGCGTCGCGCCGGCGACATCGGGCAACCTCGGCACCTCCTTCGCCGAAGCGGTGAGCCAGGCAGCCTCCAAGACCGTCAACACGCTGCAGAACGCCGAGCAGGTGTCGCTGCAGGCGCTCAAGGGCGATGCCGACACCCGCAAGGTGGTCGATGCGGTGATGAGCGCCCAGCAGGCGCTTCAGACCGCCGTCGCCATCCGCGACAAGGTCGTTTCGGCCTATCTCGAAGTCAGTCGAATGGGTATTTGAGGAGTTAGGGCATGAAAGCACTTTCCATCGCCGCCACCGGCATGAATGCCCAGCAGACAAATCTGGAAGTCATCGCCAACAACATCGCCAACATCAACACCACCGGCTACAAGCGGGCGCGCGCCGAGTTCTCCGACCTGCTCTACCAGGTCGACCGCACGCAAGGCGTGCCCAACCGCTCCAACGCCTCGCTGGTGCCGGAGGGCGTTTCGATCGGCCTTGGCGTCAAGACGACGGCCGTGCGCAACGTGCACACCCAGGGCGAACTGACCAGCACCGGCAACAGTTTCGATATGGCGCTGACCGGCAGGGGCTGGTTCCAGATCGAGGGTGCCGACGGCGGCACGCTCTACAGCCGCGCCGGCGCCTTCAACACCAACGCCACCGGCCAGCTGGTGACGGTGGACGGCGCCAGCGTCATTCCGGCCATCACCGTGCCGACCGACGCCGTCGAGGTCATCGTCAACAAGACCGGCCAGGTCTTCGCCCGCATCGACGGCCAGACCGCCCTCCAGAGTCTCGGCCAGCTCCAGATCGCCAACTTCGCCAACGAGGCGGGCCTCGCACCGCTCGGCGACAACCTCTTCCAGGAAACGGCGGCCTCCGGCCCGGCCAATGTCGGCGTGCCCGGCGATCCCGGCTTCGCCACCATCCAGCAAGGCTATCTCGAGGCGTCCAACGTCGATCCGGTCAAGGAAATCACCGAACTGATCTCGGCGCAGCGCGCCTATGAGATGAACTCAAAGGTAATCCAGGCCGCCGACGACATGGCCTCGGTCGTCTCCAAGAACATCAGGTAACGGATGATGGCCATGCCGATCTCCTGCCCCGCATTCCGCCGCACCGCGCTGATCCTTGCGCTGGTGGCCGGCGGCATGCCGGCTTTAGCCCAGGAATCGACAAATCAATCGGCAAGCCAGACGGAAGGCCAATCGGCAAAGCAGATCGCCAGCAATCAACCCGCCGGCGAGGTCGTGCTGATCCCCAACCGCGTCATCTATCCCGGCGAGACCATCGAGCTTGCCGCCCTGAAGCAGGTGACTCTCATTCCGGGCAAGCACAAGCCCGATGCCATGGCCACCCGCTCCGAGGAGCTTCAAGGCAAGATCGCCAAGCGCACCCTGCTGCCCGGCCGCTACATTCCGTCAGCCGCCATCCGCGAGGCTTGGCTGGTCGAACAGGGTGCCGCCGTGCAGGTCTTCTTCATCGCCGGCGGACTGACGATATCGGCCACAGCCGTGACCTTGCAGCCGGGTTCGGCCGGCGACCTCATCAAGGTTCGCAACAGCGACAGCGGCAAGATCCTCTCCGGCACCGTGATGGCCGACGGAACCATCCAGGTCAGCGCTTCATGATGCGCCCGCTTGCCCTTCTGCTCGCGGCCACGCTCGGCCTGCAGCCTGCGCTGGCCGACGGCCTGACGCCCAAGGCCAAGCGCGAGCTCGCCGCCAGGAATGGCGGCGTCGACAACGATCCGGAATATGATCCGGCGACCACCACCCGCATGTTCCGCGTTTCGCCCGGGCCAAGCTCGCTGCCGCCCGGCCAGGTCGCCTCGCGTATCAAGGACATCGCCCAGCTGCAGAGTTCGCGCGACAACCAGTTGGTCGGTTACGGTCTTGTCATCGGCCTCGCCGGGTCCGGCGACAGCTTGCGCAATTCGCCGTTCACCGAACAGTCGATCCGCGCTATGCTGGAAAATCTCGGCATCGCCACCGAAGGCGGTAGCGCCCGCGCCAAGAATGTCGCCGCCGTCATCGTCACCGCCAACATGCCGCCCTATGTGCAATCGGGCGCCCGTATCGACATCGACGTCTCCTCGATGGGCGACGCCACATCGCTTGCCGGAGGCACGCTGATCATGACGCCGCTGAAGGCGGCGGACGGCGAAATCTATGCCGTCGGCCAGGGCGCGGTCATCGTTTCCGGCTTTATCGCGCAGGGTCAAGCCCAGCAGTTGACGCAAGGTGTCCCGACCGCCGGCCGGGTGCCGAACGGCGCCATCGTCGAGCGGCAGGTGAAAGCCGAATTCGACGACCAGCCGATCTTGACGCTGCAACTGCGCAATCCCGATTTTTCGACCGCCATCCGCATCGCCGACGCCATCAACGACTACACCAGCCAGCGTTTCGGCATGCGCGTGGCGGGCGAGCGTGATTCTCGCACCGTTCAGATCAGAAGACCGAAGGGCGTTTCGGCCGCGCGCTTCTATGCCGAGATCGAAAACCTGGTGGTCGAATCCGATACGCCGGCCCGCGTCGTCATCGACGAGCGCACCGGCACCATCGTCATCGGCAACGACGTCAAGATTTCGCGTGTCGCCATCAGCCATGGCACGCTGACGGTGCGCATCACCGAAGCGCCGCGTGTCGTGCAGCCCGAACCCTTCTCCAAGGGCGAAACTGCCGTCGAGCCGTTCACCGCCATCGACGCCAGCCGGCCCAATGGCCGCGTCGCGGTGCTCGACGGACCAGACCTGCAAACCCTTGTTTCCGGCCTCAACCGTCTCGGCGTCAAGCCGGACGGTATCATTGCCATCCTGCAAGGCATCAAATCGGCCGGCGCCCTGCAAGCCGATCTGGTTCTCCAATAGGCGATGCCGATGATCCCTCCCCTCTCATCCCATGAAAGACGCCGCGCGATGCTGTTCGCGGCCGTGGCTCTCGCGGCCATGTCCGCTGCCAGTGGCGGCGCACATGGCGAGGATGTCGTTCGTCAGGTTCTGCCCGGAGCGCAGCCCGCGGTGGCGCCCCAGCAACTGACAAAGGAGAAAGCGCCGGACCAGAGCGAGATCGAGCGCTTCTGCTCCAACATAGCCGACGCCGCCCGCGACCGCCGCTATGCCTTGCAGGCCGAAGAGTTGAAGCAGCTCCAGGCCGGCATCGACGAGCGTATGAAAGCGCTGGACGCGAAGAAGGCAGAATACGAGACCTGGCTGAAGCGGCGCGAGGTCTTCCTGGCCCGGGCCGAGGATGGCGTCGTCAAGATTTATGCCGGCATGAAGCCGGATGCGGCGGCCGAGCGACTGGCAATCGTCAACGCAGATCTCGCCGCGGCCATCCTGATGAAGCTCGATTCACGCAAGGCCAGCGTCATTCTCAACGAAATGGACCAGAAGGCGGCGGCGACGCTCACCGGCATCATGGCCAGCGCAGCCCGAAGGGTAGATCCGTCATGATCCGCAAAACGCTCATTTTGTGCGCGGTCGCGATGCTGTCGGGCTGTGGCACGGACCTGCGCCAAGTCGGCAAAGAACCGGCACTGTCGCCTGTCGGCTCCGGCGTGAGCGACGGCACCACTGGCTCGCTTTATCCGGAACCACCACCAGCACCGGTAAGGAAATTCTCGTTGTGGAACGACCGCCAGAGCCGGCTGTTCACCGACCCGCGGGCGCTGTCGCAAGGCGACATTCTCACTGTCAAGATCTCGATCAACGACAGGGCCAATTTCAAGAACCAGAACGACCGGAGCCGCACCGCCAACCGCAAGCTCGGCTACGACATCAGCGCGCAATGGGACAAGCTGAGTACCGCTGGCAAGGGCTCTGGCGCGCTCAGTTCCGGCACAGATACTACCGCGGACGGTGAGATCAAGCGATCGGAGACCCTCGAACTCAATGTCGCCGCCATCGTCACCGACGTCCTGCCCAACGGCAACCTGATGATCAGAGGCTCGCAGGAAGTGCGCGTCAACGCCGAACTGCGGGTGCTGACCATCGCCGGCATCGTCAGGCCCGCCGATATCGGCGGCGAGAACACGATCCCCTACGAGCGCATCGCCGAGGCGCGCATTTCGTATGGCGGACGCGGACGCATCACCGAGATCCAGCAGCCGGCCTACGGCCAGCAGGTTCTCGACCAGGTTCTTCCGTTCTAGGGATTGGGGAACAAAGCACCGTGGCCAATGTCGAACAGGTTCAGCCACGCAAGGGTCCGTCCCTTGTCGTCCAGGGCGCCATGCTGCTGGTGGTGACGGCCGCCGCCATCGGCATGGGCTGGATGTCCGGCGGTTATCTCAAGGGCGTCGACGCACCGTCATCGGTGCCGGTTGCGCCTGAAAATGAGGGCAAGCCTGTCGAGCCCGCCGCCGCGCGTGAGCCTGGCGCAGGGCCGACGCTCGTGGCGCTGGCGCCGATCACCACCAACATCGCCTCGCCCGCCGACACCTGGATCAGGATGGAAGTATCCGTGGTCTACGACGCGCCGCAGCCGCCGGCGATGGCCGAGGATATCCATCAGGACCTTCTGGCCTTCGTGCGCACGCTGAAGATGCATCAGGTCGAGGGCGCCAGTGGTTACCAGCACCTGAAAGCCGATCTCGAGGAACGCGCCTCGATCCGCAGCCAGGGGCACGCCAAACAGGTTCTCATCAGGACATTGCTGCTCGAATGAAGAAGTTCCTTCTCGCCGCGGCGCTGATCGGCGCCGCCACATCGATCGCGGCGGCGCAGCAGCTGGACCTGGGCGGCATCGGCAAGGCCGACGGCACCACCGTCGGCTACATCATCCAGATGTTCGGCCTGCTGACCGTGCTGTCGGTGGCGCCGGGACTGCTGATCATGGTGACGAGCTTCACCCGCTTCGTCATCGCCTTCTCGATCCTGCGCGCCGGCATCGGCCTGCAGTCGACGCCGGCAAACCTCATCCTGATTTCGCTGTCGCTGTTCATGACCTTCTATGTCATGGCGCCGACCTTCGATCAGGCCTGGAACACCGGCGTCAAGCCGCTGATGGACAACCAGATCAGCCAGACCGAAGCCTTCGAGAAGATCTCGGATCCGTTCCGCACCTTCATGCTGCACAATGTGCGCGACAAGGACTTCGATCTCTTCGCCGACCTCGCCCGCGAACGCGGCCAGGTCGTTGCCAAGGAGACCGTCGACCTGCGCATCCTTGTTCCCGCCTTCATGATCTCCGAGATCAGGCGCGGCTTCGAGATCGGCTTCCTGATCGTGCTGCCCTTCCTGGTCATTGACCTGATCGTCGCCACCATCACCATGGCGATGGGCATGATGATGCTGCCGCCCACTGTGGTGTCGCTTCCGTTCAAGATCCTGTTCTTCGTCCTGATCGACGGCTGGAATCTGCTTGTCGGCAGCCTGGTGCGATCCTTCAACTGATCTCGCCGCATCGGCCCAAGGCGCTGCCCGTAAGAACCGGCAGCGCGCCAGACGTCATCAAAATTCTCCCAAATTATTTTCGATTAACCGTCCGATTTAGTCCTTTGGTAGGGACTCGCCGCCATAGTCGCTCGCAGATGGCGGGTGACCCAAACGCAACGGTCATTGGCATGATGCCGCTCCGTCATACCGGACAATCCGGTATGCCAAAAACACCTGTAAAAACAAGGTACGAGTAGCCATGGCCAGTATCATGACCAACGCCTCGGCGTTGACCGCTCTGCAGAGCTTGAGCGCCACCCAGAAGAACCTCGACACCACCCAGGCCCGCATCTCGACGGGCTATCGCGTTTCCCAGGCTTCCGACAACGCCGCTTACTGGTCGATCGCCACCACGATGCGCTCGGACAACCAGGCTATGTCCACCGTTTCGGACGCACTCGGCCTCGGTGCTTCGAAGGTCGACACCGCCTACACCGGCATGAACAGCGCGATCGACACCATCAACCAGATCAAGACCAAGCTGACCGCTTCCTACGGCCAGACGGATGCCGACAAGGAAAAGACCCAGGTCGAAATCGCTGCGCTTCAGAAGCAGTTGAAGGCCTATGCCGATGGCGCGACCTTCTCCGGCACGAACATGCTCTCGGTGTCCAACGCCACCGGCGCCTCGGCCGACATCAAGGTCGTCTCGGCCTTCAACCGTAGCGCCACCGGTTCGGTTTCGATCTCGACGATCGACGTCAACGTCGAAAGCATCAAGCTTTATGACAGTGGCGCTGCCCCGACCACGAAGGGCATTCTGGACGCGGCCCGCCTCGGCACAACCGGCGCTACCACCGCCACGGCCCAGAACCCGACCCTGGGTGCTGCTCCGGCTGCCGGCGACACCTATTCGGTCGCCACTCTGTCCATCTCCACCGGCGGCGTGGCCGCCAGCGATGCGCAGATCGCCCAGCAGATGAACGTCGTCGACGCCGCGCTCAAGGACATGACGACCGCTGCCACCAAGCTTGGCGCCGCCAAGAGCTCCATCGACCTGCAGAAGACCTTCACGCAGAGCCTGATGGACTCCATCGATCGCGGTGTCGGCCAGCTCGTCGACGCTGACATGAACAAGGAATCGACCCGCCTCCAGGCTCTGCAGGTTCAGCAGCAGCTCGGCGTCCAGGCACTGTCGATCGCCAACGGCTCGTCGCAGTCGATCCTGTCGCTCTTCCGCGGCTGATCGCTCAAACGGCTACATCAAACAAGCGGGCCGCGCCAAAAGCGCGGCCCGTTTTGCGTTTGCTCCAGCCCCGCGCAACCCTCGTTTCTTAACCCTCGAAAGCTAGCCTTTAACAGGCCGTTAACCATAACAAGCTAGTCATGGTTAACCATAGCTTACACCGGATTGGCGAATCGGCCCGGGCGGCACGACGGCAATCGATGGGCGGGCCAGCGGCTCGCGAGGGAAATGCCGGTTTTTGAGAAAGACCGGCCTGGAAAAAAGGAGCGAGTTTCTTGGCGAGCATCATGACAAACGCTGCGGCGTTGACTGCACTTCAAAGCCTCAACGCCACCAACAAATCGCTTGAGCAGACACAGTCCCGGATTTCGACGGGCTACAGGGTCTCCGAGGCCTCTGACAACGCTGCCTACTGGTCGATAGCCACCACCATGCGTTCCGACAACCAGGCGCTTTCGACCGTGCAAGACGCGCTCGGCCTTGGTGCCTCGAAGGTCGATACCGCCTACACCGGCATGAACAACGTCCTGACGACGATCGGCAACCTCAAGACCAAGCTGCTTTCGACCATCGGCCAGACGGATGCCAACAAGGCAAAAACGCAGACCGAAATCACCTCGCTTCAGGCGCAGATGAAGTCGTTTGCCGACGCGGCCACTTTCTCCGGCTCGAACTATCTGTCGGTGACGTCAACGCAGGTCGCTGCCGCCAACGATGGCGTCCAGGCCAACGCCAAGATCGTCTCGTCCTTCAACCGTTCCTCGTCGGGCGCCATCTCGCTCGGAACGATCGACATCGATGTCGAGAGCACCAAGTTGTTCGACAACGGGCTCCCCACCGCCGTCAAGAACCAGGGCATTATCGACCGCAAGACGTCCGTCTACGCGACAGCGGCCGCCCAGAACCTGTACGACACCGCCTATGCGGCTGCGATCGCCGGCGGCGGCACGGACATCGCCGCCAACACCGCTGGCCAGACGGCGGCAGGGGCGGTCGCCAAGGTCGACAACGTCTCCGCCTTCAATCTCGACATCACGGCAGCGGGCGTGACCGACGATATCATCACCCAGATGGTCAACAAGATCGACAAGGTCATGAGCCAGTTGACCGACTCGGCCACCATCCTCGGCGCCGCCAAGAGCTCCATCGACCTGCAGAAGACCTTCACGCAGAGCCTGATGGACTCCATCGACCGCGGCGTCGGCCAGCTCGTCGATGCCGACATGAACAAGGAATCGACCCGCCTGCAGGCGCTGCAGGTGCAGCAGCAGCTCGGCATCCAGTCGCTGTCGATCGCCAACAGCTCGTCGCAGTCGATCCTGTCGCTGTTCAAGAACGGCTAATCCCGCCGTAACTGACAGATACCTGCATCCAATTCACGGGCCGCGCCGCAAGCGCGGTCCGATTTCATTTTCGCACAAGCTTCGAGGGCTAGTGTTCCGGCGGACAATCATGCTGGGAGTCGCTCTATCGTGCCGGAACAGATCCAGAGCATCATCTCTAACCTCCGCGGTTTTGGTGTGAAGCGCCTCGCCATGCTGGCGGGCATCGCCGTTCTGGTGATGGGCGTCATCGGCATCGCCTCGGTTTACCTCAACCGCCCGGCCTACGACACGCTCTATGTCGGCCTCGATCGTTCCGACGTGAACCAGATCGGTCTGGTGCTGGGCGAGGCCGGCATCGGCTTCGACGTCGGCGCCGACGGAACCTCCGTGCTGGTGCCGGCCGGCACCACGGCGCAGGCGCGCATGCTGCTCGCCGAAAAGGGTCTGCCGACCAGCGCCAATGCCGGCTACGAGCTGTTCGACAATGTCGGCGCGATGGGCCTGACCTCGTTCATGCAGCAGATCACCCGGGTGCGCGCGCTCGAAGGCGAGATCGCCCGCACCATCCAGTCGATATCAGGCATCAAGGCGGCGCGCGTCCACATCGTCATGTCCGAGCGCGCCAATTTCCGCCGCGACGAACAGCAGCCCTCGGCCTCGGTCGTCATCCGCTATGCCGGCATCGATGCCGAGAAAAGTGCCCAGTCGATCCGCCATCTCGTCGCCGCCGCCGTCCCCGGCCTGTCGGCCGACAAGGTGACGGTGCTCGATTCCAACGGCAATATGCTGGCCGCCGGCGACGATCCCTCCAACACCAGCGCCGCCCGCACGCTCGGCGTCGAGCAGACCGTGGAGGCGCAGATCGGCGACAACATCCGCCGCGCGCTCACCGCCTATCTCGGGCCCGACAATTTCCGCGCCAGCGTCAAGGCCGACGTCAACACCGACACCCGCCAGACCGAAGAGACGATCTTCGATCCCAATTCCCGCGTCGAGCGCTCCGTGCAGTCGGTGCGCGCCAATGAAAACAGCAACCAGAAGCAGGCTTCGACCCCGGCCAGCGTCGAGCAGAACCTGCCGGAGACTCAGGCGACCAGCACCGAGGGTCCGCAGACCTCTTCGGCCAACGACCGCAAGGAAGAGATCACCAACTACGAGATCAACTCTAAGAAGGTCGCCACCGTCTCCAACGGCTATACCGTCACCAAGATGTCGATCGCCGTCGTCGTCAACCAGGATCGGCTGAAAGCGATCCTGGGCAAGGACGCCACCCCCGAGCAGATCGCCAAGCGCGTCGCCGAGATCCAGAAGATGGTCAGTTCCGCCACCGGCTTCGATGACAAGCGGGGCGATGTCATCGACGTCTCGGCGGTCGAATTCATCGACGGGCTGGACGGCGAGGCGATCCCGCAGGCTGGAATGCTGGACTCCGTCGGCCAGCACGCCGGCACGCTGATCAACGCCGGCGCCTTCATCGTCGTCGTCTTCCTGGTGGCCTTCTTCGGCCTGCGGCCGATGGCGGCGGCGCTGACGGCAAAGGCGACGCCCGCTTTGTCGGGTCCAAATTTCGATGAAGTCCAGCGTTCGCTGCCGACACCGGAGGCAGCCGCTTCCGCCGATGCTGGTGCCGCCATGGGCGCCTTGCCCAACTCGCGGCCTGGCACCAATGCGCTCGACGATCTTCGCCAGAAGATCAGGCCAGCGCCACAGGAGCGGCTTGCCCGCATGGTCGACCTCAATGAGGAGCGCACCGCGCAGATCCTGCGCAAATGGGCGGCCCAGGAAGTCGCGGCGTAAACCATGGCCTCCGCAGCCCTTTTCGATCTTCTCCCTGATTTCGGTACGCGTGCGCCGCGCGTCAGCCAGCCTCAGGCCACGTCCGAACACAGACCGGAAGCACCCGCACCGAAGGCCGATATCGGCACGTTGATCGCCGAGGCGGTTGCCCAGGCGGAGGCAACGCTGGCGGAACGGCTTGTCGCTGCCCATGACGCAGCCTTGGAAGCGGAGCGCCAGGCGAATGCCGAGGAAGCCAGGGTTTTCCTCGAAAGCTTCGGCGGCGATATCGGCAAGGCGGTCTCGCTGCGCATCGATGCCATGGAGACGCGCGTGACGGACCTCGTCGCCGCCACGGTCGCCCGCATCATCGGCGGCGTTGTCAGCGACGATCTGCAGAAGCGCTCGCTCGAGGCGCTTGCCGGCGCGGTTCGCGAAGCCGTTGGCGATGGCGAAGCGGTGCGCATCGCGGTGCGCGGACCGCTGTCTATGTTCGAACCGCTGAAGGCATCGCTTGGGCCACGCATAACAAATCTCGATTTCATCGAGGCGCCCGGCTTCGACCTGACGGTGACCATTGACGAGGCCGTGTTCGAAACACGCATGGCCGAATGGGCGGTAACCCTTTCCGAGGTCTTGTCATGAGTGTCGCCGAAGCCGATCACGGCAGGCACGAGATCATCATCGTGCGGCGGGCTCATGACGACCACGACGAGGCCCATCATGGCGGAGTCTGGAAGATCGCTTTCGCCGACTTCATGACCGCCATGATGTGCTTCTTCCTGGTGATGTGGCTGATCAACGCCGCCAACGAACAGACCAAGGCGGCCGTCGCCAGCTACTTCAACCCGGTAAAACTGGTCGACCGCAATTCGAGCCGCAAAGGCCTGGAGGACCTTGGCGACGGGCCGAACGCGATCGGCACGACTGCCCCAAACCCGCAACAGGTGACAGCCAAGGCGGGCCAAGGTGGCGCTGGCGAGGCGGGTTCTTCTGATCGCAAGCAGGACAAGCAAGAGCCGCAGAAGCCGCAACAATCAGACGATCATCTGTTCGCCGACCCTTACGCCGTGCTCTCCGAAATCGCCACCGACACCGGCGTCATGCAGAATGTCAGCCAGAAGGGCGATGGCGGCGCGCAGAGCGCCGGTCCGGCGACGGGTGCATCGGGCGGCGCGTCCTACCGCGATCCCTTCGAGCCCGATTTCTGGTCGCAGCAGGTCGCTACGCCCGCCGCCGAGGCGAGTGCGCAGCGCCCCAAGATAGAGGGCGACCCGCTCAAATCAGGCGACAAGGCCGCGGAAACGCAGGTCGCCAAGGTCAAGGCCGTGCCGCCGGCTCCGCCCGTCAAGGACGCACCGCTCGAGCCCCTGGCCGGAGATGGCAAGGACGCCGCAGCAGCGATGGCCAAGGTCGGCGAAACCAAAGCCAGCAACGCCAAGGCCGGTGATGCCAAGGCTGGAGACAGCAAGGCCGTGGCCGCAGCCAAGGCGGAAGCCGCAGCCGCCGCGCAAGAGACAACCCCGCCTGAAGCCGCCGAAAAGCCGCCGACCGCCGCTGCGGTGAAGGCCGCGGCCGACGTCAAGCAGCAGCTGGCCGATGCCTTCAAGCCCGGCGACAAGCTGCATGACGGCGTCTCGGTCGAAGCCACCGACAAGGGCGTCGTCATTTCGATCACCGATCAGCTCGACTTCGGCATGTTCGAAGTCGGATCGGCGGTGCCGAGTCGCGAACTGGTGCTGGCGATGGAGAAGATCGGCCGCATCGTCAACAGCCAGAAGGGCACCATCAGCATCAACGGCCACACCGACGCGCGGCCCTTCCGCAGCGCCAGCTACGACAATTGGCGGCTGTCGACGGCGCGCGCGCATTCCGCCTACTACATGCTCGTGCGCGGCGGCGTCGACGAACGCCGCATCACCGAGGTCGCCGGCTTCGCCGACCGTCAGCCGAAGGATCCGGCCGACCCCCTGTCGGCGGCCAACCGCCGCATCGAGATCCTGATGGCGACCGGCGGATGATGCGGGCGACCGTCACCAGCCGGCTGATGGGCCTGTTGCTGATGGCAGCCGGCTATCCGTCGGCCGGCTTTGCTCAGGATACGCTGCAGCCTTACCAGCTGGTGCGCTCGCTGCAGCTTGTCCAGGACCGCATCGCCGCCGGCGATCACGCCGCGATGCCGATGCAGGCCAAGCTGCTCGAGATGACCGATACGCGCCTGCGCGAAGCGGATGCGCAGGACTTCAAGGACCCCAAGAATTTTCGCGCGCTCCTGGTCTACGGCATGAGCGGCGGCAATCCGGTGACCGTCGAGGCAGCCGTGTCGCGTGCCGCCACGGATCCGGCGAACCTCGCCATCGCCAAGGGTGTGATCGACTATCTGAACGGCCGGCCAGGCCAGGCTATCGAAGCCCTCAGGCCGATCGATCCGATGACCCTGCCCGCCGATCTCGGCGCATTCCTTGCCCTGGTCAAAGGTTCGCTAATGGCGACGGACGACCCGGCGGCGGCGTTGACGCTGCTCGACGAGGCCAAGCTGCTTAGCCCTGGCACGCTGGTCGAGGAGTCGGCACTGCGGCGCTCGGTCGGCATTGCGGTGACGCAAGGCGATGCGGCGCGCTTCGCGCTCGCCTCCACCCAGTATGTCGAGCGCTACCTCTATTCGCCCTATGCCAGCCAGTTCGCCGATTCCTTCGTCTCCGGCGTCATCACGCTGCACATGTCGATCAGCCAGGACAAGCTGGCCGATATCACCGCGATGATGGATCCTGAGCGCGAGAAGGTGATCTATCTGCGCATCGCCCGCCGCGCCGCGATCGATGGCCTCAGCGAATTGTCGGCCTTTGCCTCGGCACGGGCCGAGCAGAGCCGCGACGGCAACACCAATCGGGGCGATCCGCGCGCCCTGCTCTATTCCAGCCTGTCGACCGTGACTTCGGACACGACCGAGGATGTGCGCGCCAAGCTCGGCAAGATCGACCGCAGCAAGCTGTCGGACGGTGATCGTGCCCTGCTCGACGCCGCGCAAGCGATCGCCGGTGAAATGGTGGCGCCGCCTGCCTCCGCTCCAGCCGCAAGCCCGGCGCCTGCATCCGCTGCATCGCAGTCCAAACCTGAAGTCGCCGCCATGCAGGCCGCCGACGAGGCCGGATTGCCGCCTGTCGAGGGCGCCGTCTCCGAACAGCCCGCCGCCCCGCCGTCCGGCGGAACAGTACCCTCTGCACCGAACGCATCGGCGCCTTCAGCCGATGCGGCAACGGTCCTGCCGGCATCAGCGCCGGCAGATTCTGCCGCTCCCGACACGACCGATCCGACCGACGCCGCCATGATGAAAACCCGTCGACAGCTCGACCTGATCGACCAGATGCTTGGAGCCGCCCCGAAATGACCCCCAGCCTCGGCCCGGCCTTGCCAGGATTTACCGCCGCGCGCACGGCGGAGCAGCCGGCCGCGCCCGGAAAGAAGGATGATTCCGGTTTCGGCAAAATGGTGCACGGCGGCGCAAGCCAGGCGGAAAAGCAGCCGTCGGCCGAGGCCGGGACGCGCGACCCGCGCTGGAGCAAACTTGCCGCCGACCTTGCGGCACAGACAGGCGAGGACGAACCGATGCCGTCCGGCAAGGTGAAGACCACGCCGACCGGATTGACGGCTGCGAAATCCGCAAAAGACGGCAAGGCTGTCGAGGCGGACAAGGACGCCGATACCGAAACGCCGGCGACCGACGCCGGCGCGACGCCGCTCGACGACCACCTGCCTCTGCTGATGGCGTTTCATGATCTGCGCCATTTCTCGACATCGGCCAAGTCAGCCGACGCAGGCGAAGCCGGACAGCAACCGGCGCTCGGCGGCCAGCTCTTGCCGAAGGCCTATCGGGCGACATCGGCCGCCGGGCATGACGACCTCGAACCGATGTCTAAACCAGAGCTGGTGTCGCTCGTCGACGGCCCGCTGACGAAGCTCGAGTCCGTCCGCGATGCCGGCGCTGGCGCGCCGCGGCGTGACAATGCAATCGCTGCCAGCGCGCTGCCCGACACGGCAACCGCCGAGGTGCCGGGCGTTGAGCCGAAGCAGGCGGCGCCGCAGCTGAAGTCCATCGCCGACGTCCAGTCCTCGTTGCGGTCGGAGCCGGGAAAACAGCCCTCGGCGCAGGCGCGCGTCGACGTGGTTTCCGAGCGCAGCTTCCCTGCCCCGCCGCAAGCGCCGGTGAGCCAGGCAGCGCTCAACGTAATCAACGCCGTAGCGGCCGATGTTGGCACGAAGCAAGCGTCTTCGACAGCCTCCGCCAGCACTCAGCTGGCCAGTTCTGTTGCAGTTCCGACACATGTGTTGAAGATCGAACTTCACCCGGCCGAACTGGGCATGGTCACGGCCCATCTTCGCCTCTCCGGAGAACAACTCTCGATTGAATTGAAGCCCGAAACACACGACGCCTACCGCCGGCTTTCCAGCGACAGCGAGGCAATCGTCAAGTCGCTGCGCGGGCTGGGCTTCGAGGTTGATAAGGTCACCATCATGCAACCGTCAGTGGCCGTTCCGGCTACGACCCGGGCGGATGCAACCGCTTCGCTCACCGCAGCACCTGGCCGCGACCAGTCCTCGTTCCAGCCCGGAAACTCCAGTGGCGGCAACAGCGGCGCCGGCGGCCAGCAACCGGGCCAGCAGTCCGCAAGGGGTAACCATGATGACGCGCAAGCACTCGGCCGCACCGCTTCGCCATCTCGCGAGCGCGCTGGCGGCGATATGTTTATCTAGCCTCGCGAACGCCGCCCTCGCCGCCACCAATCCCTGCGAGCCCGAGATCCTGCGCGCCGCCGACCGCTACGGCGTGCCCGCCGGCATCCTCTATGCCGTCGGCCTGACCGAGACCGGCAACAAAGGCAGTCTTCAACCTAATGCATTGAATATAGAAGGAAAAGCGGTCTTCCCAAGGAGCCGGGCCGAAGCGCTTGCCACCTTCGCCAATGCGCAGCGCGAGGGCAAGACGCTGATCGATCTCGGCTGCATGCAGATCAACCATCACTATCATTCCTCGCATTTCCGCAGTGTCGAGGACATGCTCGATCCGCGCCAGAACGTCGACTACGCGGCGCGTTTCCTGGCCAGTCTCCATGCCCGCCACGAAACCTGGTCGATGGCCGTCGCCCGCTATCATGCCGGTCCCGACAACGACCCGGCGCAGAAGGTTTATGTCTGCCGGGTGATCGCCAATATGGTTGCCACCGGTTTTGGCAAATGGACGACCAACGCCCGCTCCTTCTGCAACCCGTAAGCGCATTTTCTGCTTCCAATACGCCAGTCGCACAGCTCTTGGGTTGCGGTTTTGACTTGCCCAGAACTTCCCGCCGCAAGCATATCTGGCAGCACGCTAATGCAACCGGTGCGATTCCAGACTCCCAAGAAACTAGTTACAAGAAATGACGGTTGTTCAGGTTTCCCGCCAGCGGTTACGCCTTTCCCCACGGGGCAGATGTGCTGATTCGGAAGGCGGGGCCGATGATCGTGATCGTTGACGAGCGAGAGCTCGTAACTGAGGGATACAATTCACTTTTTGATCGTGAAGGCGTCGCCTGTGCAGGCTTCGCGCCCGGCGAATTCGGCGAGTGGGTGAACTCGGCCGCCGACACCGACCTGCGTTCGGTACGGGCCTTCCTGATCGGCGACTGCCGCGACGGCGCCATCTCTCCACGCCAGATCCGCGACCGCACCGGCGCTCCGGTCATTGCGCTCAGCGAGCAGCATTCGCTGGAAAACACGCTGCGGTTGTTCGAGAGCGGCGTCGACGACGTCATCCGCAAGCCCGTCCACATCAGAGAGATCCTGGCCCGCATAACCGCCATCCGCCGTCGTGCCCATGAGGATGTCGCCTACACCGAGATCGGCGCCATGCGCATCTTCATGGACGGCCGCGACCCCGAGATCGACGGCCAGCCGCTACCCTTGCCGCGCCGCGAGCGCCGCATCCTCGAATACCTGGCGAGCAACCGCGGCCGCCGTGTCACCAAGACCCAGGTCTTCAACGCCATCTACGGCATCTTCGACGAAGAGGTCGAGGAGAACGTCGTCGAAAGCCACATCAGCAAATTGCGCAAGAAGCTGCGCGAGAAGCTGGGCACCGACCCCATCGATTCCAAACGCTTCCTCGGCTACCGGCTGGTGTTCTGATGCCGCGCCGCGCCAGCTTCGCGCAAGACAGGACGCGTAGCCTCAAAGCCAGTGGCATGGACATAGCGGAGACGTTTCGATGAGCCTCTACGGAATGATGCGGACCGGCGTTTCCGGCATGAACGCACAGGCCAATCGCCTGTCGACGACAGCCGACAACATCGCCAATTCCGATACCACCGGTTACAAGCGGTCCTCCGCCGAATTTTCGACGCTGATCATGCCGTCGACGGGCGGCGCCTACAATTCCGGTGGCGTCACCACGACGATCCGGCAGGCGGTCAGCGATCCGGGCGTGCTTCAGTACACGACCTCGGTTTCCGATCTTGCCGTCAGCGGCGATGGTTTCTTCGTTGTCCAGGATCCGAGCGGCACACCTTTCCTGACCCGCGCCGGCGCCTTCGTTCCCGATGCACAGGGCAGGCTGGTCAATGCTGCCGGCTTCCAGCTGATGGCCTACAGCTACGCCAATGGCACGCCGGCGGCGACGGTGAACGGCTTCGAAGGCCTGGAGCCGGTTGTCATCTCCGACCAGGGACTGACCGCAACCCCGAGCACCACGGGTAGTTTCAGCGGCAATCTGCCGGCAGGTGCGACTCCGGTCGTCGCCGCCAACCTGCCTGGCGCCAACGCCGCCACCGCGCAGTACACCTCGAAATCGTCGATGGTCGCCTATGACAATCTCGGCAACAAGAAGCTGCTCGACGTCTATTTCACCAACACCGGCACCGGCACCTGGCAGGTGGCGGTTTTCGATCAGTCGAAGGCGACGCCTGGAACATCGTTCCCCTACACCGGCGGCGCACTCGGCACGGCCAACCTGACCTTCGACACCACCACCGGCAAGCTTACTGGTACCCCTACCGACGTTTCATTCACCGTGCCGGGCGGCGCCAGCCTCGATCTCGATCTGTCGACACTGACCCAGCTCGGCACCGGCTTCACCGTTAGCGACGCTCAGGTCAACGGCAACGCGCCGAGCACCATCGACAAGGTGCAGATCAGCAAGGATGGCACCATCTACGCCCAGTACAAGGACGGCTCCACCAAGCCGCTCTACAAGATTCCGCTGGCCGACGTGCAGAGCCCCGACCAGCTCAAGGCGCTGCCGGGCAATGTCTACGCGCAGGGCACCGATTCCGGTGCGATCCGCGTCGGTTTTGCCAATGAAGGCAAGCTCGGCTCGATCATCTCCGGCGCGCTGGAAAATTCCAACGTCGATATCGCCGAGGAATTGACCGACATGATCGCGGCGCAGCGCAGCTACACCGCCAATTCGAAAGTCTTCCAGACCGGTTCCGACCTGATGGACGTCCTTGTCAACCTGAAGAGATAAAACCGGGCGTGGCCCGTGAAAGACCAGCATGTCGTTATCTTCCGCATTGAGCATCGCCCAATCGGCGCTTATGAGTACCGCGCGCCAGACCAGCGTCGTTACACGCAACGTCTCGGACGCCTCCAATCCGGACTATACGCGCCGCATCGCCGTCGTCACCAGCACGGCGCCCGGCGCGCGTTCGGTTGATATCCAACGCGCAACCAACGACCTGCTCTTCCGGCAGAATCTCGGCGCCCTGTCGGCGTATAGCGGCCAGAACGCACTCTACAGCGGCATGGATCAGCTGGACGTGTCGGTCAACGGTGTCGACAACGCCTCCTCGCCCTCGACGGCAATAGCCAATCTGCAGCAGCAGCTGCAGCTCTATGCCACCTCGCCGTCCAACCAGAATCTCGGCTCCAGCGTCATCGACGCGGCCAGGCAGGTCGTGCGTTCCCTGAATGAAGGCTCGCAGGCCATTCAGGATTTCCGCACCCAGACCGACGGCCAGATCGACACGGCGGTCAAAGACCTCAACTCGCTGCTCAGCCAGTTCCAGGACGCCAACCAGGCGGTCATTTCCGGATCCCGTTCCGGCACCGATGTTTCCGATGCGCTCGACCAGCGCGACGCACTGCTGAAGAAGATTTCGGACTATGTTCCGATCTCCACCTTCACGCGCGGCGACAACGACATGGTCATCACCACGGGTGACGGTACCACGCTGTTCGAGACGATACCGCGCACGGTGAGCTTCACGCCATCGGCCGGCTATGCCGCCGGAAGCCCCGGCAACACCGTCTATATCGACAATGTGCCGGTCTCGGCGGGAAGCGGCGGCAACACCAGCGCCAGCGGCAAGCTTGCCGGCCTGCTGCAGTTGCGCGACGGCGTCGCCTCGACCATGCAGGGCCAGCTCGACGAAACCGCGCGCGGCCTGATCACGGCCTTTGCCGAGACCGCGCCCTCGATGCCCAACGCCGCCGGCCTGTTCACCTGGTCCGGCGCACCGGCGGTGCCGGCCGCGGGCACGCTGATCAATGGCCTGGCCGGCACGATCAGCATCAATGCGGCGATGGATCCGAGCGCCGGCGGCAATCCGACATTGCTGCGCGACGGCGGCGCCAACGGCGCTGCCTATGTCGCCAACACCACAGGTGGCGCTTCCTATTCCAACCTTCTGGTTGCCTATGGCGACCGGCTCGACCAGCCGATGACGTTCGACCCCGCCGCTGGGATTTCGGCAACGTCCAGTGTTTCCGACTACGCCGCCAATTCGATCGGCTGGCTCCAGGGCATGCGCCAGCAAGCCTCGACCGCCGCCGACGCGAAGGAGGCGCTGGCACAGCGCAGCTCCGAGGCGCTGTCCAATGCGACCGGCGTCAATGTCGACCAGGAAATGTCGCTGATGCTCGACCTCGAACACACCTATCAGGCATCGGCCCGCATGATGAAGACCGTCGACGACATGATGACGGCGCTGTTGAACGCGGTGGGATAATCCATGACCTCAGTCTCCTCGGCCGCCCTCTCCAACGCCCTGCGCTATCAACAGATGCGCATGCAGGCCGATCTCGTCAAAGCGACGAAGGAATCCTCGACCGGCAAGGTCGCCGATGTCGGCCTGGCACTGGGCGGACGCACCGCCCAGTCCGTCACCTTTTCGCGTGACCTCGACCGGCTCAACGTGATCGTCGATTCCAACGGGCTGGTCGCCGCAAGGCTTTCGTCGACGCAGACGTCGCTCGGTCAGCTCTCCGGCGTGGCGCAGACCTTCCTGTCCAGCCTGACCACAGCATCGTCGGGCGACAACTCCGACAGCCTGACCCAATCCACCGGCCAGACGACGATCCAGCAGCTTACCTCGATCCTCAACACCAGCGTCAACGGCGAATATTTGTTTGCCGGCACGAACACCGACGTCAAGCCGATCAACGATTTCACCGCCGCCGGCTCACCGGCCAAGGCCGCCTTCGACGCCTCCTTCGTCGCCAAATTCGGCTTCACGCCCAGTGATCCCGCCGCAGCCAACATCACCGCCGCCCAGATGGACGATTTCATCACCAACGATGTCACGCCGCAGTTCCTCGGCGCCGGCTGGCAGACCAACATGTCGAACGCCACCGACCAGCAGATCGTCAGCCGCATCGCGCTCAATGAAACCACCGAGACCTCGACCAGCGCCAACAGCGACGGCATCAAGAAGCTCGCAATGGCCGCCGCGATAGTCTCCAGTCTGATGTCCACCAACATCAGCCAGGCGGCGAAGGACAGCATCGTCAGCCACTCGCAGACACTGGTCGGCGAGGCTTTGAGCGGCATCGCCCAGGTCCAGTCGGAGACCGGTATCGTGCAGAAGCGCGTCTCCGATGCCAGCGACCGCATGAAGACGCAGATCGACCTGTTCGAACGCCATATCCTCGATCTCGAAGCCGTCGACCCGGCCACGGCCGCCACCAAAGTCGCCGACCTGACGCAGCATATCGAGACGTCCTTCGCTCTGACAGCACGCCTGCAGCAGCTCAGCCTGTTGAATTACCTGACCTGATAACTCCTACGGAACGGTAGAGCCGACGATGTACCAATTCACCTACGCCGACGTTCAGAGCACCTCCGTCTCGGACGCCAAGGACCGTGAGCGCGAGCTTCTGACCCGCTCGATCGATATGCTGTCGGCGGCAGCGTTGGCAGGCCAGGATTCGATGGAGGCGGTGGAGGCGCTGAACTTCACCAACCGCGTCTGGACCATCTTCGTCGAAGACCTTGGCTCCAGCGACAATGCGCTTCCCAAGGAATTGCGCGCCAACCTGATTTCCATCGGCCTGTGGCTGCTGCGCGAGGCGGAGGATATCCGCCAGGGCCGCACCAACAATTTCGAAGGGCTGATCGAAGTGTCCCAGATCATCCGCGACGGCATTCAATGACCAACACGCTGAAGATATCGCTTAAGCCCAACGAGAAGATCTACATCAACGGCGCCGTCATCCGCGTCGACCGCAAGGTCACCGTCGAGCTGATGAACGACGTGCAGTTCCTGCTCGAAAGCCATGTGCTCCAGGCCGACCAGGCATCGACGCCGCTGAGGCAGCTCTATTTCATCGTGCAGGTCATGCTGATCAACCCGGCCGGCGCTGATGAGGCCCGCGAGATGTTCCGCCGCTCGCTGCCGCTGCTCATTGCAAGCTTCGAGGACGCTGATATCTGCAGCGCGCTGAAACAGATCGACCGCATGGTCGGCGAGGATCATATCTACGAGGCTTTGAAGGCGATCCGTTCGCTCTATCCTCTCGAACGCCGCGCGCTTGGCGGCAATGACGATGTTCCGGGCGCCGCGCGCCCGCTGGCCGTGGGAGCACGCTACTAATGACCGTGGACATGACGACGACGATACCGGTTGGCGCCAATTCGACGACCGCGTCGACCTCGAAGACAGCGGTCGACTACCAGTCCTTCCTGAAGCTTCTGATCGCCGAGATGAAGAACCAGGATCCAACCAAGCCGATGGATTCGACGGCGTATGTGGCCCAGCTCGCCACCTTCTCGCAGGTCGAGCAATCGGTGCAGACCAACACCAAGCTCGACCAGATCATGTCATCGTCGGCGCTGTCGCAGGCCGATGCGATTATCGGCCGCTCGATCACCTCGGCCGACGGCAAGACCACCGGAATAGTGGCTTCGGTGACGCTCGCCAGCAGCGGACTGATCGCGGTGCTGCAGGATGGCACCCAGGTCCCTGTTACCGCAGGCGTGTCGATCAAGCCGGCAAGCTAGGCCAACCTCCGACATGAACGAGGCCGACGCACTCGACATCGTCCAGTACGCGGTGTGGACGGTGCTGACCGCGTCCGCTCCGGTCGTGCTGGTCGCCATGGCGGTCGGCATCGGCATCGCCCTCATCCAGGCGCTGACGCAGATCCAGGAAATCACCTTGACCTTCGTGCCGAAGATCGTTGCCATCATGCTGGTGGTGGCGCTCACGGGCCCGTTCATCGGCGGCCAGATATCGGCCTTCACCAACGTCATCTTCCAGCGCATCCAGAACGGGTTCTGAACCCTTCGGAGGAAGCCTGCGGCGACTGCACTCCGGAGTTGCTGAAAACAACGGTCCGCTTGCGGCCGGCCCGGTTCCAGTTAGATTGCCGTGTGGCAACTCCCGGCCAGGCGATCATTTTGTCCCAATGGCTTCTCGCAGACCCCTGAACCAGCCCAGACCGGCCGGCGGACCATGTGCGGCATAGCCGGCGTCTGGCGCAAGCGGAACCCGATCACGGGCGGCGATCTCGCGGATGTCGGCCGTATGACGCAGGCACTGGCGCATCGCGGCCCCGACGATCATGCCACATGGAACGACAGCCGGCTGGCGCTCGGTCATCGGCGGCTCTCGATCATCGACCTGTCGGCGCAGGCGCGCGAGCCGATGCTCACCGCCTGTGGCCAGGGCGTGCTGGTCTACAATGGCGAGGTCTACAATTACCGGACGCTGCGCGAGACGCTTGAGGCCGAAGGCAGGCATTTCCGAACGGTTTCGGATGCAGAAGTGGTTCTCGAAGCCCTGCACCATTGGGGGCCGGACAAGGCCATCCCGCTGTTCGACGGCATGTTTTCCCTAGCCTATTTCGACATGCGGTCGAGCGCGCTCTGGCTTGCCCGCGATCGCCTCGGCATCAAGCCGATGTCAGTGGCCGAGACGAGTGAGCGAATTCTCTTCGCCTCCGAGGACAAGGCGATCCTTGCCTGTGACGGCGTTAGACGCGCCATCGATGCGCGCGAGATCACCTTGCGTCTTGCCTGGCAAAGCCGCGATTCCAGCGCCAGCCTGTTCGAGGGCATGGAGCGGCTGCCCTCGGCGGGTCTGTGGAAAATCACCGACGCCGGCATCGAGAAGCGCTGTTTCTGGCATGTCCTCGATGTGCTCGACGCCGCCCGCATCACCGGCGACACCGCCACCGACGCCGAGCACATGGCGACGCTGGAGGCGTTGATCCAGGACAGCGTCGGACTGCACTGCATTGCCGATACCAGCCTGGCCGCGGCGTGCAGCGGCGGCATCGATTCCGGTCTCGTCACGACGCTGGCGAAACGGTTCAGGCCGGAGATGACAGCCTATGTCGTCGATCCGCGCCTGGGCCACAGTGAAGCCGAAGACGCCGCACGCACCGCGCGCCATGCCGGCGTGCCGCTGAACAGGGTGCCCGTCGACAAGGACCGGTTCCTCGAACTCTGGCCAAGAACCATCTGGCATCTGGAGAGCGACGGCTGGCATGCAAGCCATGTCTGCTTGCTGGCGCTGGCTGAACAGTGCCGGGCCGACGGCATCAAGGTGCTGTTGACCGGCGAAGGCGCCGACGAGCTCTTTGGCGGCTACGACTGGCAGGAAGCCAGCATGCGGCCGTGGCGGCCGTGGTCATGGCCGCAACGGCTGTTTCGCTCCAAGACCCGGCTTGCCCGCAGGTTCGAGCGCCTGCGTCATGCCCCCTTCCGGACTTCGGTTGCGGGTGGCCATGGCTGGGACCGCAACATAGTGCTCAGGGCGCTGTCGCCGGAGCTGAATTTCCTTCAGACCAAGATCTTCGACCGGCTCGAGCCGGTCGCGTCACTCAGTGACCGTGCCTTCCTGGGATGCTGCCTGCACGACATGTACGCGCATCTGCAGGACCTGCTGAACAGGCATGACCGGCTCAGCATGGCGGCTTCGGTAGAGCTCAGAGTGCCGTTTCTCGAAAACCGGCTGATCGACTTCGCCATCCATCTGCCGAGGCGGCACAAGTACCGCCACAAGCAAGGAAAATGGCTGTTGAAGAAAGTCGCGGAAAAACACATTCCGCTTCAGAACGTGAATGCCCGCAAGAACGGCTTCCAGGTATCGAACAATTTCACCACGGGCACGGAGAGCCTACTGCGTGGCGGCTTGCTGCGCGACGCCATGAAGTGGCCGGCGGCTTCGCTCGAAGACCTGATCGACCTGGCAAAGCGGGACCAGCCGTCGCGGCTGCGGCTGGTCGGCATGGAGCTTTTCCTTCGCCTGCATGCCGGCGGTCAGACCACCAGCCACCTCACCGAAGCGCTGCACGCGGCGGTCAGGGACGCTCGCTGAGGCAAACGAACGGCATAGCCATTTCGCGGTGCCGATAGAGGCGTGGCCCCCTTCTATCCCCTTGTTGGACCATGATCTTTTTCGCATGACATTCGCCCTTTGCGGCGCGATGCCATAGTTTCGGCAAACGATGCGGAGAAACCGCAAGGATCAGCACGCCGTGGCAGGAACCCATCCATGATTGACGAGAAACCGGATAGCGAAGGCGTTTCGGCGCTGGCGCCGTTCCGGAATGGCATTTTCCGCGCCGTCTGGTCCGCAAGTCTCGTGTCCAATTTCGGTGGCCTGATCCAAGGCGTCGGCGCCGCCTGGATGATGACCACGATCGCCACCTCGCCCTATCAGGTCGCCCTGGTCCAGGCTTCGACCACCTTGCCGATCATGCTGTTCGCGCTTGTCGCCGGCGCCATCGCCGACAGCTTCGACCGGCGCAAGGTGATGCTGGTCGCGCAGACCTTCATGCTGGTCGTTTCGGTGCTTCTGACGGTGTTCACCTATTACAATTTGCTCACGCCATGGACGCTGCTTGCCTTCACCTTCCTGATCGACAGCGGCACGGCGCTGAACAGCCCCTCCTGGCAGGCGTCCGTCGGCGACATGGTTCCCCGCAACAAGGTGCCCGCGGCCGTGGCGCTGAACTCCCTGGGTTTCAACCTGACACGCAGCGTCGGTCCGGCGATCGGCGGCGTCATCGTCGCGGCCGCCGGTGCTGCGGCCGCCTTCGCGGCCAACGCCGTCAGCTATATCGGTCTCATCATCGTGATGGCGCGCTGGAAGCGCGACGTGCCGGTATCGACCTTGCCGCGCGAGTCGCTGGGCGCGGCCATGGGCGCCGGCCTGCGCTATGTCGCCATGTCGCCCAACATCGGCAAGGTGCTGGTCCGGGGTGCGGCCTTCGGCTTCAGCGCCGGCGCGGTGCTGGCACTCTTGCCGCTGGTGGCGCGCGACGTCGTCAAGGGCGACGCCTTGACCTACGGCATCATGCTTGGCGCCTTCGGCATCGGCGCCGTCGGCGGCGCGCTGATCAGCGTGCGGCTGCGGCAATTGCTCTCCAGCGAAACGATGGTGCGCTGTGCCTTCGCCGGCTTCGCCGTCTGCGCCTTCAATGCCGCGATCAGCCATCATGCCTGGCAGACCGCCCTCGGCCTGTTGGTCGGCGGCGCCTGCTGGGTGATCGCGCTGTCGCACTTCAACGTCACCGTACAGATGGCGACGCCACGCTGGGTGGTCGGCCGGGTGCTGTCGGTCTATCAGACCGCGACCTTCGGCGGCATCGCGCTGGGCAGCTGGATCTGGGGTGTCGTCGCCGACGCGCATGGCGCCGAGACCGCCCTGATCGCCGCCGCCATCGCCATGCTGGCCGGAGGCGCGATCGGCCTTGTCCTGCCGCTGCCGCAGCAGCAGGTGCTGAACCTCGACCCGCTCAACCGCTTCAAGGAACCGCATCTCGCGCTCGATCTGAAGCCGCGCAGCGGCCCCATCGCCATCATGATCGAATACATCATCCGCCACGAGGACGAGGCGGAATTCCTCGCCACCATGGCCGAGCGCGGCCGCATCCGCCGCCGCGACGGCGCCCGCAACTGGACGCTGGCGCGCGATCTCGAAAATCCCACAATATGGATCGAGCACTACCACACGCCGACCTGGCTCGAATATGTCAGGCACAATGGCCGCATCACCCATGCCGATGCCATGGTCGGTGATCGCTTGCGGGCGCTGCACAGCGGCGACGAGCCGCCGCGCGTGCGCCGCGTCATCGAGCGCCCGACCACCGCCGGCACTGCGCTGGTGATGGCCAAGGGGCCTATCGAGCACTGATCCGGTGGAACTGATATCAGTCGATCAGGCGGCGCTCTGGATCATGTAGAGCTTGCGCGTGGTCTCGCGGATGCGCCATTCGCCCTTCCATCCCTGCGGCAGCACGAGAAGGTCGCCCGGCCCCAACTCGCGCGTCTCGCCGTCTGCGCGGCTCACCTCCACCCGCCCCGAAATGATATGGCATATCTCCGACGAGCCCGTGCGGTCGGCGGTGAAGCGCCCGGGCGTGCACTCCCAGATGCCGATGTCGACGGTTCCGTCCGGCGACTGGAAGAACGAGCGCACGGCCTCGACCTGATCCCCTTCGATGCTGGTCGGCTTTGGTGAGAACGCGCCGATATCGGTCTTGGCGAGATCGTGGAAGGTCGAAAGGTCGATCAAATTGGACTCCATGGATCAGTGGCCCGTGATGCTGTCAGCGAGCGCCGCCAGTCTCGATGTATGCGCAAGCCCAGCGGCCTCGCGCCCGTCAGCGATGCGATAAAGCTGGTACATCGAATGCACGCCGAGCCAGCGAAACGGTTCCGGCTCCCATGGCCTGACCTTGCGGTTGACCCAAGGCAGCTTCGTAAGCTCGGTGTCCTGGCCAAGGATCAGGTCGGCAAGCGTGCGCCCCGCAAGATTGGAGCTCGACACGCCAAGCCCGACATAGCCGCCGGCCCAGCCGATACGGGTCGCGGGATCGAGCCCGACGGTCGTGCACCAGTCGCGCGGCACGCCGAGCACACCGCACCAGGCATGCTCGATGCGGCAGTTCGCCGTCTGCGGCAAGAGCGTCGTCAGGATCTGATGCAGCTGGTCGACCGTCGCCTGCTGCGTCTGCCCATTGACGTCGGTGCGCGAGCCGTAGCGATAGGGTACGCCGCGCCCCCCCATGGTGATGCGCCCCTCGCGCGTACGCTGGGCATAGCAATAGGCGTGGGCGGCGTTGCCGAGAAGCTCATGACCTTCCCAGCCGATGTCGCGCCAGAGCGCCTCCGACAGCGGCTCGGTGACGATCTGCGCGCTGTTGAGCGCCAGCCAGGTCCGCTCCTCGCCGGGGATGCCTGATGTAAAACCCTCCGTCGCGCGGATGATGGTTTCCGCCCGCACCGTGCCGCGGTTCGTCGTCAAGCTGCCCTTGGCGATGGACGTCACCGTCGTCTGTTCGTAGATCGCCACGCCCAACCGCTCAACGGCGGCGGCAAGCCCGCGCACCAGCTTGGCCGGCTGCACCCGTGCCTGGCCGTGGACGACGAAGCCACCCATGACATTGCGCACATTGATGCGTGCCCGCGTCGCCGCCTGATCCAGCATTTCGACGCGGTGCGGATCGACATCCCAGGCGCGGATCGTTTCGCACTCTTCGCGCGCGCGTTCGAGCTGCGCGGGGTTGGTGGCCACCGTCAGGTTGTCGACGCGGCGGATATCGGCATCGATCCCTTCCTCCGTCGCCACCCGGATCACCTCGTCGACACAGCCAGCCATCGCCGCCTGCATGGCGCTCACCCCTTGCCGAGTCGAGGTCTTGAGATATTTTTCACGCGACCAGCTGAAACCACCCGACAGCCAGCCGCCATTGCGGCCCGAAGCACCGAAGCCGGCAAACTCACGCTCGATCAGCGCGATGCGCAGCGAAGGCCTTGCCTTCTTCAGATAGTAGGCGGTCCACAGCCCGGTATAACCGGCACCGACGATCGCGACATCGGCTTCGATATCGCCGGGCAAGAATGGCCGGGGCGCGGGAACTCCGCCTATATCCGCATACCAGAACGATATGTCGCCGTTGCGTTTGGCTTGCATGGGATGACTTTCAGGAAGAGCAATTCCAGGAAAAGTGTGAAACGGTTTTCCGTCCGGGATTGCGTTAAAACAAAGAGATGGATCAGGTCAGCGTCGCGTCGGCCGAGCTGTCATCGGCCAGAAGCTTGGCGTCGGCACCGTCGAAGCAAAGCTCCACCTTGTCGCCAAGGCCAAAACTGTCGCCGGTCAGCGGCGAGCGCACGACCGCCGTGGAGCCGTCGCCGAGCCTGACTTCGTACTTCGATCCGGAGCCGAGATAGATGGCTTCCGCGATCGTGCCCGGCAGCCGGTTGGTGGTGCCTACAGCACTCTGGCCGGGCCTGCGGATGGCGAGTTTTTCGGGACGCAGCAGCATGACCGGACGGGCTTCGCCGGCGATCCGCCGCGGCGCCGTCACCGTCTCGCCGGCGATGGTGAGCGCCGTGCTCGCGCCGTCGCTTCGCGCCTCGCCGCGCAGCACCGTGGAGTCGCCGATGAAACGGCCGACGAACAGCGTCGCGGGTTCATCGTACAGCTCACGGCCGGTGCCGACCTGCTCGATCCGCCCGCGATTGAACACCGCGATGCGATCCGACAGAACCAGCGCCTCCTCCTGGTCGTGCGTCACATAGACGAAGGTGGTTCCGAGCTCGCGATGGATGCGCTTAATCTCGAGCTGGAGCCATTCGCGCAGCTTCTTGTCGAGCGCGCCGAGCGGCTCATCCATCAGCAACAGCGGCGGGTCGAAGACGATGGCGCGGGCCAGCGCCACGCGCTGCTGCTGGCCGCCCGACAGTTCGCTGGGATAACGATGCGCGAAATCGCCCATCTTGACCATGTCGAGCGCCCTTGCGACGCGCGCCTTTCGCTCTGCCTGATCGACGCCGCGTAGCGTCAGCGGATAGGCGACGTTGCGGCCGACGCTCATGTGCGGGAAAAGCGCGTAGTGCTGGAAGACGACGCCGATGTTGCGCTTGTGCGCCGGCACGCCGACGACGTTCTTGCCGCCGACCAGCAGCTTGCCGCTCGTCAGGTCGGTGAAGCCGGCCACGACGTTGAGCGTCGTGGTCTTGCCGGAGCCGCTCGGGCCGAGCAGCGTCATGAACTCGCCGGGCTCGATCCGCAGCGAAACGCCGTCCAGCGCCTTGAAGCCGCCATAGGCCTTGCTGATCGATTCGAGATCGATCGCCGCGCCCTTGCTCTCCTGTGCCTGCTTCATTGGCGTCCTTTCCGCTCGCGACCAAGAAGAAGCATGCCGCCGCCGATCAGTATCGTCGTAGCGAAAAGCAGGATCGTGCCGACGGCGGCAACCGTCGGGTCGGCGTCGCGGGTGATCGAGGAGAATATCTGCACGGGCAAGGTCTTGAGATAGGGGTTGGTGATGAACAGCGACACGACGATCTCGTCGAAGGAAGTGGCGAAGGCGAAGAGCAGACCGGACAGCATGCCGGGCAGGATCAGCGGCAGCGTCACCGTGCGGAACGTGGTCAGCGCTCCCGCGCCGAGGCTCGCCGCCGCCGTCTCGAGGCGCCTGTCGAAGACTTCGAGGCTAGCCGAGACCGCAATCAGCACGAAGGGAAGCGCAAGGACGGTGTGGGCAAGCACGAAGCCCAGCAGCGTGCCGACGAGATGGGTGTCGAGATAGACGGCATAGATGCCGATAGCGAGCACCACGCCCGGCACCACCATCGGCGTCAGCATCAGCATCCGCAACAGGCTGGCCGGCCCGGCCTTCATACGGTCAAGGCCGAAAGCCGCGAGCGTGCCAAGCACCGTTGCCAGCACCGCCACGATCGAGGCGACCTTGAGCGAATTGAGGAAGCTGTTCGACCAGTCCGGATTGGTGGCGAAGTTCTGGTACCACTGCCAGGAGAAGCCCTGCGGCGGAAACGCCAGCGACTTGTTCTCGTTGAACGACATCGGCACCACGACCAGCGTCGGCGCCACCAGCCATATCGCCACCAGCAGACAGACCAGGCCCAAAACCAAGCGTGTGAGCGGCTTCATCTCCATCAGCGCCGCTCCGCTTCGCGGTACCTGGAGCGCATCACCGGCGCCGCCAGCGCCAGGAGCACGAAGGTTGCGACGAGCAGCACCACGCCCATCGCGCCGCCGCGGCCCCATTGCAGCAGGCTGAGCACCTGGGTCTGCACCAGCGTCGACAGCATGGTGGAACGCGGACCGCCGAGCAAAGCGGGGGTGATATAGAAGCCCAGCGCCAGGATGAAGACGATGATCGCGCCGGCATAGACCCCCGGCAGGGACAGCGGCAGATAGACGGTGAAGAAGGCGCGGGACGGTCGCGCGCCAAGGCTTTGCGCCGCGCGCATCAACCTGAGATCAATGCCTTTCATGACCGAATAGAGCGGCAGGATCATGAACGGCAAAAGCACCTGCGCCATGCCGATCACCACGCCGGTCTGGGTTCGGATCAACTTGACCCCACTGAACCCGGCCGCGCGCAGCAGCGAATTGATGACGCCCGAATCCTGCAGCAGGATCACCCAGGACAGAGTGCGAACCACCCCGCTCACCCAGAACGGGATCAGCACGCAAAGCACCAGCACCAACCGGACGCGCGGACCGACCGCCGTCATCAGATAGGCGTAGGGGTAGGCCGCGATCACGCAGACCAGCGTGACCCAGGCCGAGATCGCGAAGGTCCGCTGGAGCACGGTGAGGTTGGCCGGGGCGCCGAAGAACCAGGCATAGTTCTGCACGCCCCATTCCGGCTCCGACAGGCTGCGCAGCACGATGGTGAACAGCGGATAGCCGATCACCGCGACGAGCAGGATCAGCGCCGGCGCCGTGAGCGCGAACGGCCGCCATGCCCGTCCCGGCCGCGCATCGGCGGCGGGTTGGGTTGGAAGCTCGGACGCGCTCACGATCTGCCTCTCGTTCGCCGGTTCAGTTGCCGGCCATCAGCGCCGACCACTTCTCCTGCGCCACCGCGAAGTTCGGAACCCAGAACTTGAAGTTCTGCTTGTAGCCCTGCTTCTGGCGATCCGGAGTATTGGTCAGGAAGGCGGCGACGGAAGCGTCGACCTTGGGCTGCGCGTCGCTGTTGATCGGCGTGTAGGATGTCTTCTCCGCCAGGACCTCCTGAGCGTGCTTGCCGAGATAGGCATTGAGCAGCGCGTAGGACGCGTCCGTATCCTTGACGCCGACGGGGATCGTCATCTGGTCCATCACCACCAGCCAGTCCTGCCAGGCCGGCGCGTATTTGGCGCCGTTCTTGACCGCGGTCATGGCGCGACCCGTCCACATCATCAGCATGTCGGCCTCGCCGGATTCCGCCAGCTGCTGCGATTCAGCGCCCGTCTTCCAGAAAATGGTATCGGGGCCGAGCTTGCGGACCACATCGATAGCCTTGTCGATATCGGCCACCGTCATCGCCTTCGGGTCGCCGCCGGCAACCTTGAACGCCTGTTCCAGCAAGCCGCCCGTCGGGCTGCCGGAGCCGTCGATCCCGCGCACGCCCGGGAACTTTGCCGTATCGAAGAAGTCGGCCCAGCTCTTGGGCGGATTATCCTTGTACTTTTCCTTGTTGTACATCAGCACGACGCCGTAGTTCATCGCCGGCACCGAGCACTCGCCGACCTGGCCTTCCGGGATCTTCGAGACGTCGAGCTTCGTCAGATCCAGCTTCTGGAACAGCTTGCCGCAATAGACGTAAGGCGGCAGGTCGTCGGTGTCGACGACGTCCCAGGCTACATTGCCGGACTCGACCTGCGCCTGCAGCTTGGCGATCTCGGTCGGTCCGTCATTGAGCAGCTTGACGCCGGACTTGTCGACGAACTCCTTCAGCGCGGCCGCCTGGCCGTCCTGGTAGATGCCGCCATAAGAGACGAACGTCAGCGTCTTGCCCTTGAGCGACCCTTCCTTGACCTCGCCTGCGACCGGCTTCTCCTGCGCGAACGCCGCGGTTGCCAGCACGCCAAGCGCCATCACGGCGCTGAGATACAAAGCTTTCGTTTTCTGCATGATTGTCATTCTCCCATTGATGCCCGCATTGGATTGGACCTACCTGGCCGCGAGCGGTTTCCAGGCCGTGTATTGATCGAGTTCGGCGCGCACCGAGGTCGGCGGCGCGATGATCCACATCACTTCGGCTCGGCCACTGCCGATGTTCTCTGAGCGATGCGGTGTCGACGTCGTGTATTCGATGCTGTCGCCCTCCTCGAGCACGTGGCGCGCCTCGCCGAGCGAGACCTCGACGATGCCGCGCAGCACGACGAGCATCTCGTGCGCGTCGCCATGGGTGTAGCGATCGGGCCCGGTCGAACCGCCAATGTCGAATTCCCCGACATAGACTTCCATGTCGCTGAGCGGCGGGCGCGACAACAGCATCTTGCGGCAGCCGTCGCTGGGCGGCAGGCTCGGCCGCTCGCTTCGTCTCAGAACGCCATGGTTTTGCGCTGTGCTTTCCTCGAACAGCATGGCGACGCTGACGCCGAGCGCCGAAGCCATCTGGTTGAGCGAGGCGGTGCTGGCGCCGGTCAGGCCACGTTCAAGCTGGCTGATGAAACTGGCGCTCGTCCCGGTCGCTTCCGCAAGCTCCCGCAAGGACAGCCTGCGGGCGAGGCGAAGGCTCTTGAGCCGCATGCCGAGCACCTGATGGGCATGGGTCGCGACCGGTGCGTCGCCCGTCTTTACCGAAGCCTTGTCGGACCCCTTGCTCATGCGGTCTTCCACCTCACTTAACATCTTGTACAGTGCCACTGTACAATTGACAAGCCGCACATGACGCCAGGAGCGCACCAATATCTGGGCCAGGCTTGCTCAAATCGGAGGGTATGTCCGCGGAAGGAGGACGTGCCTAACCGCCGACAAGGAGATGCCTACCCCTCGCCCGACAGGTCCCGGCGCGCCTTTTCGAGCTCCTCGGCGTAGCGCCGCATCAGATGACCCTCGGTCAGCAGTCCGAGCACGATGTGGTCGGTGAAATCCTCGACCACCGCCAGTTCCTCGGCGCCGGCGCGCTGGAACGTCTCGGCGGCGGTCTGCACGTTCATGCTCGGCACCAGGACCGCATCCTTGTACTGCGCCAGATCGCGCACCGGCACCTCGCCGCCGGCGGGATCGCTGTGCAGTTCGGCGACGATCAGCACGCCGACATACTGATCGCCCGGATCGACGGCGATGACGCGCTGGGCGGAGCCGAGCGGGATCTGCCTGCGGAAGTCAGCCAGCGACGTCGAGGCATCGATGGTCTTGATGTCCTTGCGCATCATCGAGCCGACGGTGAGGCTGCGCATCCAGCCGACATCGTGGGCGCTGCGGATCGTCTCGCCGCGCAAATGGAAGCGCCATGTCGAGAACGAATAGCCGAACGTTTCGCGCACCAGGATCGCCGCCATGATCGAGGCGGCCAGAACGACGCCGGTCAGCGTCAGGTCGCGTGTCGATTCCAGTGCCAGGAAGGTCATGGTCAGCGGGCCGCCGACGACACCGACGGCAAGCGAGGTCATGCCAACGACGGCGGCGACGGAGGGGTCGATGCCGGTCGCCGGCGAGACCAGCGCCATCACGCCGGCGAATGCCTTGCCGAGCAGCGCGCCGAGGAACAGCGAAGCGAAGAACAAGCCGCCGCGAAAACCGGAGCCGAGCGAGATGGCCGACGCCGCCAGCTTGAGCAGGAAGACACTCGCGACAACAGCCAGCCCGTAGTTCATGGCGAATTCGCGATGCAGCGCGCCATGGCCGCTGGACAGCACCTGCGGCGTGATCAGCCCCAAGAGGCCAACGATGACGCCGCCGATGACCGGACGCAGCGAGGCATCGATCGACAGCCTGTTGAAACCGCGTTCGATCAGCGTCACCAACTGCATGATGGCGATCGAAGCCGCACCGCCCAGCAGCCCGAGCAGCAGGAAGGGCACATACTGGCTGGGCGTCAGCGCCGGCAGCCCTGAGAGCTCCAGCGGAAACGGCACGCCGCCGAACATCTCCGCCGTCAGCGAGGCCGAGATCGCCGCCGTCATCACAGGCGCGACATTGGCGACCGAGTAGATGCCGATGACCAGTTCGAAACCGTAGAAGGCGCCGGTCAGCGGCGCATCGAAGGCGGCGGCGATAGCGCCGGCCGCACCGCAGCCGACCAGGATGCGGACATCGTTGCGGCGCAGCCTGAAGATGCGCGCCAGGCGCGATGCCAGGCCGGATCCGACCTGCGTGTAGCCGGCTTCCAGTCCGACCGAGGCGCCGAAGCCGCTGGAGATCATCGTCTGGCCGACGATGATGAAGGTGTCGGTCAGCGACATGCGCCCGCCATAGAGCGCATTGGCTTCGATCGGATCGACCGGGGTGCGGAATTTACGCAACCGCAGCCAGATTACGCTGAGCCCGAGCAAGGCGCCGCCGATCGCCGGTATCAGCGCCTGCATCGGATTGGCGAGCGAGAACATGCCGGAAAGCCGGCCGCCTGGCTGAACGCCGAACAGCAGACCGTGCAGGTCCTGCACGATCTGGCTCATCGCGGTAACCAATATGCCCGCCATGACCCCGACGACGCCCGCCAGGATGACCACGGCGATGCCGCGCGCCTCGAGCAGAGGAATTGATCTCAAAAGCACCGCGCGCAGCCGGCGGGCGTAGACTTGTGGTTGGTTTCTGGAAAGCACCGGGGCGGCTCGCCGATATTAAAAGGGATTTGGAAGGCTGATACGCCTGGGGATACCGCATGGCAACCGCGATACCGGCTACCCCTGTGAGGATCGTTTTCGAACGGCTTAGAGGCTTCTTTTGGTCAATCCCCGAGCTCGCTCACGAAATCGACGCAACGCCTGAAAAGTGGTATTTTAGCCCGTCTTCATTTCCCTCAAGGAGGAGAACATGAGTGCGCGGGGGTTTTTTTCGTCAGCTGTTTGCGCGATTTTTTTGAGCTCGTCTGCAATGAGCAGCTCAAGCCTGGATATGCCAGTTAGGCAGGATATTTCATACTCGATGTCTCTTTTGCTCGGTGGCAATACGGAACAACAGAGCCGGCCGACAGAAGGATTTCTTCAGCTTGCGCAGCAGGACGTTTGCTGTCCTGGCGGTTATCCCTGGTACCGTAATTCAACGAACATGTGTTACGGCAGCTACGAAGATTGCCACGATACCGATGGCGGAGGTTGGTCCTGCAGACAGGTCAACGCCTGCTAGGCCTTCTCAGCTAGCCGATCGAGAGGCAATTGCTTCTGCCGTCAGTCCGGTATGGTCAGCGGCCCGCAATCGTCGTCGGCGATGAACGTCGCCAGGAGTTCGGCGGGCTCGGTGGCGCTGGCATTCTCGGCGAAGAGATGGACCGTGCCGGGCGGCTCGAACCAGGTCTGTCCCCCGGTATAGACGGCGACCGGGCCGCCTTCGAGCTGCGAGCGTAGCGTACCCGTCAAGACGAAGGCGCTGACCGAGCCCGGATGCCGGTGGCGAGGCGTATAGGCATTCGGCGGGAATGCTACGATCGCCGTGGTGATCGACTTGCCCGGTACGTTGGGCAGCTTTTCGCAGGAGATCGGCGTGACGACCGTCTTCGCCCGTGCTCCGGCGGCACCATCTCCATCGGTGTTTGCCATCTGCATGTGCGTTTCCATGCCATCAGGCACGGTGCCAATGAAACCCGGGCCGGCCCACTTTGCCGCGAGCGCGAACAGAACCCCGACAGCGCTGATGGCGATAAGAGATTGGCCGGTGCGCAAACGAGCTTGATTGCCGAGCATATCGATGTCTCCGATTCAGGCAGGCAAGCGGAAATCGGCGCGCCAGCCCAGTTCCTCGACCGCCTTTTGTGTCGAGACCGCCTGGTTGGGTTCCGCTACGTTGAAGATGCCGGGTGGACCCTTGTCGAGCGCGAGCAGCGCGGCATAGGCAGCCGCATCGACATGCACCGGTGATGCGCCTGCGGCCGTATCGGTTCCCGTCCCCGGTCCATAGAGCTGGCCGTATCGCAGGACCACACCCTCGAATGGTGCGTTGAGCACGGCCTTTTCCAAGGCGATGACACCGCCAACGCTGATGCCGCGATTGCCGCTGGCACCGCCGTCCAGGGGGTCGGTTTCGCCATGCGGCTCCGGGCCCGGCGCATAGGCCCAGGCGATGCTTTGCGCGACCATGCGCCGGACACCGGACGCGACGGTGGCCGCGACCAGATTGCGCGTGCCTTCGTCGCGGATACGGGCATTGCGCTCAATGGCCTCGCCCATCCGGCTCGGATCCAGCCCTGGCGGCAGGTCGGTCAGTTGATGGACGACAACATCAGGCTTGGCGGCAAGCATCGCACGCGACAGGGTCTCGGCATCGAAGACATCCACGACCACCGGCTCGACGCCGAGGGCGCGCAATGCTGCGGCCTTGTCCGCATTGCGCGTGGTGCCCGTCACCTGATGATCTGCGGCCAGGAGCTGCGGGATCAGCCGCTGCCCGATGGCGCCCGAGGCGCCGGCAAGAAAAATTCGATGACCCATCGTCATCAACTCCACATCGTCGTAATATCAGTACACGAACAACATATAAGAGCTCTGATATTATGCGCAAGCCCAATCAGCGTCCGTCGATTCCGGCTCCCGGCGAAGGCAAACGCGGCGAGGAAGGCTATCTCGGCTATCTCCTGCGGCAGGCGGCCGGCGCGCATCGGCTCAGGATGGACAGGGCGCTGGGCGATCTCGGCGTGACGCAGCCGCAATTTGTCACGCTGACCATGCTTGCCGCCTATCCCGGCCTCTCCAATGCCGATCTTGCCCGGCTGGCCCTGCTCACCCCGCAAACGCTCAGCGTCATCGTCGCCAATCTCGAACGGGCAGGTTCGCTGGTGCGCAAGCCGCATGCCGTCCATGGCCGCATCCAGCACATCGATCTCAGCGACAGCGGTCGCTCACTGCTGCGCGCCTGCCGCGAGCGCGTGCAAGCCATCGAGAGTGAGCTGACGGCGGGCCTGTCGGCCGCGGAAGAACGCGCCGTCAGGCGTTGGCTGGTCGGCGTCGCCACCACAGCGGAGTCCTGATTGTTTGCCGGTTTCCGACCGGCCGGGCAGCGACCGATCAGGTCGGCATGGGCTCGCCGGCTTCATAGAGCACGAGATTGCGCTCGCCGATACCAAGTGCTGGCCAGCTTGAGCGCCACGCGGCGATGTGCGGCGAGCGGAAATGCGCATCGAGCGCGGCCCTGTCGCGCCACACCTCGGTGACCCGGATCAACCCCGTGTCGAGCACGTCGTGCGCATAGGAATATTCGAGGCAGCCATCCTCGGCACGGCTGCCCGAAATCATGCGCTCCATGTCAGGCTTTGCTTCCTCCAACTTTCCGGCGGGCAAGCGGATCGTGCCAATGATCAGGAGCATGGGTTTCCCTTCCTTCGCGACATCAAGTCCAGCCACTCTCCCACCCTCGCGCAAGCTTGGCCAGCTACCCTCGCCGGGCTGTCCTATGCACAGCAACCTATGGTTCGAGGAAGAGAATGGCGATCAGCGAAAGCATCCAGCCCGGCGCGGTGGCCAAGAATGGCCGCGATGTCTTCTTCGCACTCGGCATCGTCATCATCCTGGCCGTGCTGTTCCTGCCGATCCCGGCCTTCCTCATCGACATCGGCCTCGCCTTCTCGATCGCGCTCTCGGTGCTGATCCTGATGGTGGCGCTGTGGATCCAGCGGCCGCTCGATTTCTCCTCGTTCCCGACCGTGCTGCTCATCGCCACCATGCTGCGGCTATCCCTGAACATCGCCACCACGCGCATGATCCTGTCACACGGCAATGAAGGTACGCACGCCGCCGGCTACGTGATTGCCGGCTTCTCCAAGCTGGTGATGGCCAGCGACTTCGTCATCGGCCTCATCGTCTTCATGATCCTGATCGTGGTGAACTTCATCGTCATCACCAAGGGCGCCACGCGTATCGCCGAAGTCGGCGCCCGCTTCACCCTCGACGCCATTCCCGGCAAGCAGATGTCGATCGACGCCGATCTCTCCGCCGGCATGATCGACGACAAGACCGCGCAGCTGCGCCGCCGCGAACTGGAGGAAGAATCCTCCTTTTTCGGCTCGATGGACGGTGCCTCGAAATTCGTGCGCGGCGACGCCATCGCCGGCCTCATCATCACCGCCATCAACATCGTCGGCGGCATCGCGATCGGCTATATCAGGCATGGTATGGGCATGGGCGAGGCCGCCGACGTGTTCATCAAGCTGTCTGTCGGCGACGGCCTGGTCACCCAGATCCCGGCGCTGATCGTCTCGCTCGCCGCCGGCCTGCTGGTGTCCAAGGGCGGCACGCGCGGCTCGACCAACCAGGCCGTGTTCGGCCAGCTCGGCGCCCATCCACGCGCACTCTATGTGGCGGCGGCGCTGCTGGTGCTGCTCGGCCTGATGCCCGGCCTGCCGCTGTTCCCGTTCTTTGCACTGGCCGGTGGCATGGCCGCTCTCGGCTACATCATCCCGATGCGCGCCAACCGTGTCCTCGCCGCGGCCGAAGCATTGAAGACCCAGGAGAAGGCGACCAAGGTCGAGGAAGAGAAGAACTCGGTCAAGGCGTCGCTCGCCACCGCCGAGATCGAACTTCTGATCGGCAAGCAGCTGTCGACCCGGCTGCTGGTCTCGCATCAGGAACTGGTCTTCCGCATGGCCAAGATGCGCAAGAAATTCGCCCAGCAATACGGCTTCGTCGTGCCGGAAGTGCGTGTTGCCGACGATTTCGCCATCCCGCCGAAGAGCTACCAGATCAAGGTGCACGGCACGGTGGTTGCCGAATATTCGATGCGCGTCGGCGAGATCATGGTGCTACTCGGCAGCCGCGAGGTGCCCGAAATACCCGGCGAAGAGATCCGCGAGCCGGCCTTCGGCATGCGCGCCTATTCCGTCATGGAGACCTTCGCCGAGGATCTGAAGCGCGAGAACTACACCTTCGCCGACAACATGTCGGTGCTGCTCACCCATCTCTCCGAGGTGATCCGCAACAACCTGCCGCAACTCCTGTCCTACAAGGACATGAAGGCGCTGCTCGAGCGCCAGGACCAGGAATACCGCAAGCTCGCGGACGAGATCTGCACCACGCACATCTCCTATCCCGGCCTGCAGGCGGTGCTGAAGCTGCTGCTCGCCGAGCGCGTCTCGATCCGCAATCTGCACCTGATCATCGAAGCCATCGCCGAGATCGCGCCGCATGTGCGCCGCACCGAGCAGATCGTCGAGCATGTCCGCATCCGCATGGCCCAACAGATCTGCGGCGACCTCTCGGAGGGCGGCGTGCTCAAGGTGTTGCGTCTCGGCAACCGCTGGGACCTCGCCTTCCACCAGAGCCTCAAACGCGACGCCAAGGGCGAGGTGCGCGAGTTCGACATCGATCCGCGCCAGCTCGAGGAATTTGGCCAGGACGCCACCAAGGCGATCAAGAAGTTCCTCGAAGCCGGCGAGCGCTTCGTCCTCGTCACCGCGCCCGACGCCCGCCCCTATGTGCGCATGATCATCGAGCGCCTGTTCACCACGCTGCCGGTGCTCTCCCATGTCGAAATCGCCAAGGGCGTCGAGATCAGGGTGCTCGGGACCATATCGTGAGCGTTCTTTCGCAGAGCGTCGTCATCGCGGCGTTCCTCGCCTTCTGCCGCATCGGCGCCTGCTTCATGCTGATGCCTGGCCTGTCCAGCGCCCGCGTGCCGGTGCAGGTCAGGCTGTTCGTTGCGGTCGCCGCGACCGGCGGCCTGCTCGCCTTCCTGTGGGATCGCATCATTCCCTTCGTCGATCCGCGCCCGCAGATCCTGGTGCCGATGATCATCTCGGAACTACTGGTCGGCGGGCTGATCGGCGCCATGACCAGGCTCTACATGGAAGCCCTGCGCTTCATGGGCTCGGCCATCGCCATGCTGATCGGCTATGGCGGCTCGGGCGGACCGGCGATCGAGGAGCCGGAACCGCAGGCCGCCCTTGCCGCCATCATCTCGTTTTCGGCGCTGTTGATGCTGTTCGTCTTCGATTTCGACCACGAGATCGTCCGCGCCCTGGTGGCGTCCTACACCGTCGCGCCGGTCAACATCTTCTTCAACCCGCAGGCCGCGCTCGTCGACATCACCGACACCGTTTCGGACACCTTCTTCCTGGTCATCCGCCTCGGCAGCCCGTTTGTCGCCTATGCCATTCTGGTCAATCTGACGATCGGCTTCGTCAACAAGCTGACCCCGCAGATCCCGATCTATTTCATCTCCCAGCCCTTCGTCATCGCCGGCGGCATGATCATCTTCTATTTCGCCATCGGCACCATGCTGTCGCTGTTCGTCGACGGCTTCGTCGACTTGACGCTGGCGAGGTAGCGATGAGCACGCGCAAGGACCGCCTGAAGAAACTGGTCAAGGTGCAGGAACAGCTGAAGGCGCTGCACGAGACCCGCCACGCCAGCTTCCTGGCCGCGGCAAACGCCGCCGAGGCCGAGGCCAGGGAGTTGATCGGCCATTTCGACCAGGACAATTCGCTGTCCAGCCTGTTCCCCGATCTCTATCACCGCCGCATCGCCCAGGCCGTGGTGCGCCAGGAGAAGAGCCTGGAAAGCGCCAAACAAGAAGTCGCCCTCATCGCCACGGCAACCGCCCGCACCAACATGGTCGAACGCGCTTACAAGGACGTGCGCAATCGCGACGAACGCGAGAGCGCCGACCGTGAGCGGCTGGACCTGATCGCGCAGAAGCGGGGGGAAGAATAGCGGCTGCAACTCTGCCTGTGTCAGATCCTGCGCAGCGCGTCAGCGGGGAGAAGGCGCGTGGCGCGCCAGGCAGGGTAGAGCGCGCCGAGGGGCCCGGCGATGAAGACGAAGATCAGCGCTTGGGCGATCGACCAGCTTGACAGGTAAGGCACGATCAGACCCGCCGCGAACTTTGTCTTCGCCGCCATTTCCATTGTCAGGGCGCCGAGAATGATCCCGATGACCCCACCGGCTGCGCTCATGATCACGCCTTCGATAAGAATGAGCCGAAGAATCCGCCGCGGCGACCAGCCAAGTGCAGCGAGAACGCCAATCTCGAACGTCCGTTCGTTCACGGCCATCAGAAGTGTATTGGCAACGGCGACAGAGGCCATCGCCATGACAACCAGTGAAATTGTCCGGGCAATCGCCTGAAGCAGATCGAAGATGCGGATGCTGTTGGCAAACTGCTCGGTGTCGCCGACCGCGAACCCCGGTGCAGCCGCGATGAGCCGGGCTCGGGCAACGGCGATGTCGTTCTTCTCGAGCGGGCGCTTCAACCGCACCTCGTACAAGGTAAACACGTCTTCCCGCGACAGGAGTTGCTGCAGCCCTTCGAGCGGAACGATCGCGCTGTTCTGGTTCAGCACTGACGAGAACGACGCGATGCCGACAATCTGGTAGGGCTGGAACTGGAGTTCGACAGTATCACCGACCCGCTTGTCCAATGCGGTGGCGATCGACTCGCCAAGGATTACGGGCCACTGATCCCCCGGTGCAGGGATTCGTCCCGACAAGAGGTGCATATCGTTCCACAGGAAGCTGCCGGCGGGCCAGCCGGCCATGACAATATTCGCGTCGTCGTCGGCGGTGGTGATGTTCAGGAGAACGCCCGACACGGCCTCGACGTTTGGCACTGCGGTAAGCCCGGAGCCCAGCGACCTGGGCACGGTGCTGCTCACCAAGTTGAAAGCACCGCGCTGGCTCACCACCAGGTCCGCGCCGTTCTCATCGATTCCCGATGCGAACGAGCGCTGGACGCCGGCGGTCAGGCCGGTAAGCGCCACAAACCCCGCGACCGCCAAGGCGATGCCGAGAACCGTGAGGAGGGTGCGAAGCGGGCGCGCAATGAGACCGCGCAAGGGAAGGGTCAGCTCTGTCATGGGTTAGCGGGTCCGCGACGCCGGCGCGGGCGTTGACATCGCCCCCATTCGGCTGTCCGAGCGGATGCTGCCGTCGGAAATCTCGATTCGCCGACCGCACAGTGCGGCCACGTCCTCGTCATGGGTCACGACGATCACCGCGGTGCCGAACTCGCGATGCACATTGCCAATGATGCTCATCACGGATTGGCTCGTCTGCACGTCGAGGCTTCCTGTCGGCTCGTCCGCAACGAGAAGCTTCGGACGGTTTGCAAGCGCCCGCGCAATTGCAAGCCGCTGGCGTTCGCCGCCCGAAAGCTCCGCTGGCCGGAGCGTGGCGCGCTCGGCAAGACCGAAATGTGCCAGAAGTTCGAGCGCGCGAACGCGACGCTGCCGCGCGCCGCCGAGGTTTCCCAACAAAGCCACTTCGATGTTCTCGCGCGCCGATAAAGACTGGAGCAGGAAAAAGTTCTGGAAAACGATGCCGATCTTGCTTGCCCGGACGGCTGCCCATGCAGCCCTTCCGTTGATGGCCCGTCCTTCGAACCGAACTTCGCCGCGCGTCGGCCGGTCGAGCCCACAGACCAGGTTCAGGATCGTGGATTTACCGCTCCCGCTCCGGCCGACAATGGCGACGGTCTCGTCATCCTCGATCGCAAGCGACACATCGTCAACGGCGACAATGCGGCCGCCGTCAAAGTCGCGGCCGACATTGCTCAATTCGACGAGGAGGGACATGAGCACGAGCGAGGAGTCATACTCGGCCTTTCCTGAGGTCGGCGACAAGTGCTGGGATCGAGCCGCCGTTGCCGGCGAGCAGCTGGGCAACGCGGTCCCGCTGCTGCACGGTCACGGAGCCGCCGTCGACAAAGACATCGCCGATGCAGAGTTGTCCGCGGCAGCGGCGGATACGCCAGTCCACGGATGTTGGGCCGTGGAGCGGCCGGCGGAATTCGCTGCGCACCAGGATGTCGCCGTTGGCCAGGGGCTTCGTCCCGAGCACGGTGAAGGTCTTGTCCTGCGTCCGCTCCAGTCTGTCGGCCAGCCTGTGCGCAATGGCATAAAGAAGCGCATCGACCACCGAGGCGCGGTCTTCTGCACTCGCGCGTCGCCAATACGTCCCGAGCACGGCTTGGGCGATGCCCCTACCATCGAACGCCGCGGAGATCGAGCGGAGCTGCCCCTCGGCGGATCCACCGTGCCCAAGCGCAATCGCCGCCTGGCGCACGGTCTCAACCAACTTGACCGCGTCGCTCTGCTCATCGGCAGATGCCGAAAGCGATGGGGCGCAGATCGCCAGTAGCACGGAGACGAGCAACAGCCGGGCCAACGCTGCCCAGCTTGCGTGCGACCAAAGGCCTGCTGTCATGATCCTATGTCATCCAATGCGTTGTTGGCTGTCAACATCGAGCCCCTCAGGAGCCTGTGCGGGCGCATGTCCAAAAATGGCGGCCAGCGGTTCGAGGCGCGCTACCCGCGCTCTCTGCCTTTCCGTCAGGTCGGGATGGCGGCCACGCACCTGTTTGACGAACGTCGCGGCGACCTGCAGCATTCCCTCCTCGCTGCTGGGGGAAAATGACAGGCCCAGTTCACGGTAGATCCGCTTCATCTCCCCTATCGGGTCAGCAACGAGATCCTGCAGCCGCACTTCCGCGAGGTCGGCGGCTGGAATCTGAGCTCTATCCGCCAGATAGTGCATCTCTGTCGCGAGATATTCGTGAGCGATGATCTCCTCCTGCTCGTCCTCGGGCAGTGGCGGCTGCAGGGCGAATGCACGTTGCAATTCGCGCGCCAGAAGGAGGTTGGACCGGAACACCGCCTCGGGCGAACGGGAGATGTGGACAAACTTGGCGCCCGGAAACAGTTCTAAGAGGTAGCGGACGCGCGCCGTGTGGCTCGGCGACTTGAGCAGAAGTCGCCGCCCGCCCGCAACGAGAGTAAGCTTCTGCACGAAAGCAAACTGATGTGAGCGCCACCGGCTGAATTCGCCCGCCGAAAGCGCGTCGAGATCGTGAAATCGATTGAAGAAAGCCTGGCGGCGGGGAAGTATCGCGCGTCCCGCGAGGACAGACATCCCACCCATATTGTTCAACGCGAAGTCATCCTCCGCTGGCAAGCCGGCGCCCACCGGCATCACTGTGTTGAGGCGCGTCAACGGTAGCAAGGGTACGAAAAGGTAACGCAGGACAGCCCAACCGAGGACGAATGTCTGGGGTGCCAGGACCTGCGGCCAGCTCGGCGATCTCAGGCTCGGATCGGCTGCCAGCAGGTTCTGCAAAAACGTCGTCCCGGATCGGAAGTAGCCGAGGACGAACACAGGGGCGTTGTCCCGCTCCATCCGGGGAGGTCGCAGCCGCAGCCACACCCCAACGATCACGCGCTCCGGCAAGGAGGCAACCGTGCTGATCCCGGAAAGCAGGAGCAGGAGAACCAGGCGCGGCCAATAGGCGGCAGGGATCTGGCCTTGCGCGCGCCACAGGATCCTCAGTACGGCCTCAAGAGGTGCCACGCACATGAAGTGCGGGTACGGCAAATAGGGCACCAGCCAACGGGCTGCGAAAGCGCGGATGCGGTGTCGGACATTGTTCGATGGCATCATCAAGGAACTTATGATCCATAGGTTCAGATGTTCAAACCGGCCAGGTCACCAGACCTCCTCAGGCGGTCCGGAACATCATGGTCTCGGTGGTCAGTCCCGGCCCGAACGCCATGCCGCAGCCGAGCAAGCCCGACGGCTCCTTCAGCATTTCGGCCATCACGAACATCACGGTTGCCGATGACATGTTGCCGTATCGCCGGAGCACTTCGCGCGATACGGCGAGCGCGGTCGGCTCCAGTTTGAGTGCCCGCTCGACCGCGTCGAGCACGGAGCGGCCGCCGGGATGCACCGCCCACAAATCGATCTCTTTGGCGGGCCTGCCGCCGAGAATGGCCGGGTGCTCGTTGCGCAGCGTCTCACGGACCGCGCCGGGAACCTGGCCGGACAGCACCATGTCAAAACCGTCGTCGCGGATGTGCCAGCTCATCAGCTCCTTGCGCTCGGCCGCGACGATGGCGTGGAAGCTTTCGAGCAGGATGCCGTGCGGTTCGGCCGTTACCAGCGCAGCCGCGCACCCGTCGCCCCACAGGCAGAACGAGATCAGCTTCTCGAGCTCGGTGGCTTCCCTGAAATGCAGCGTGCACAATTCGATATTGACGATCAGCACGCGGGCTTTCGGGTCGGAGCGCACGATATGGCGTGACAGCTTCAAAGCATTGATGGCGGCATAGCATCCCATGAAGCCGACGATGGTGCGCTCGACCGACGTCGGCAGGCCGCATCGCTGCACCAGCTCGAGGTCGATACCAGGCGCCGAAAAGCCGGTGCAACTCGTCACGATCAAATGTGTGATCAGCGAGCGGTCGTCGTCGGCCAGCAGTGTGTCGACGGCCTTTTGCGCGAGCTCCGGCGCAGCAGCTTCGTACATCTGCATACGGATTGCCGTGCTGGCGAACGAGCCCCTGACCGATGTGCCGTCGCGGTCGATTGCCCCACCGCGCGGATCGTCGGCAGGCGCAAAGCAGGAATAGCGATGTTCGATGCCGGCGAGACTGACCATTCGCTCGAAGAGCGTAAGGCGCTGGGCATCGTTTTCAAGCAGCGAAGCTCCATAGCGAAGGAAGAATTGGTGCACGTCGTGTTCAGGAACTGACGTGGAAATACGGTTCAGATACGCCTGAGGGGACAAAATTGCTCCGACAATGAGCCCAATCGGGTCTCATAAGAGGTCTAGGAATTGGGGAAGCGCTTCCTAAGGCAAACGTCGGCATAAGGTATTTTATTGCGTGGTGCCGATATTTCTCATTAGCAAACTGTGATACCAGCCTTCGGTATTGTACGAAAGAGACAGAGCCCACTTCATTAAGGTCGACAAAAGACACGGGGTTCAATTCGGTGCCCGGCTATCCCAGCCTGCTGCGGATCGAGGATCGCATATCCGGCAGACGGGCAGATCAACAGCCTGATAAATATCCACATTCACGGGCGCCCTTCACCAGGGGCCACAAGGCAGCAGCTCTTCGATTTGCGCCATTCGAGTTTCCGTTGGCGAGTTTCCGAAAAATGTTGGCGAGTTTCCGAAAATGTTGGCGAATTTCCAAAAATGTTGGCAGTCGATTCATCTGCCCTTCGTCTGAAACCACGATCCTGTGCGATGGAATTGAGCCCGGCGCACGTTCGCGTGAAGTGATATCAGCTCTCTTTTGGCATAGGGTGTCATTTTGGTCGTCACTAGAAGCCTATTTGCCCGACGACCGATCGAGGCCCCAAAAACTCCGATTTATCGCATGACCGACATAAACATCCGGCATCTGGAGCCAGAACTCCTCGACGGCCTCCCGGCCGATGATCCTCGGGCGATTGCATCCCGTCGTGATCTCGTTCGCATCAATGCATTGATGTTCCAGGCCAGGTTCATGGCATCGCTCCTGCGAACGAACGTGCCGACCCCGCCGCTACGCATCCTCGAACTGGGCGCCGGTGACGGAAAGTTCATGCTGACAGTGGCGCGGCTGATGGCGCGGCGTTGGCCCAACGTCGAGATCGTCATGGTCGACAGGATCGACCTGATCGGCAAGGATGTGTGTAATTCTTTCGCTGAATTGGGTTGGCGGGCGCGACCCGTAACAGCCGATATATTCGATTGGACAGTGGACAGGCCCTTCGATCTTGTTTGCGCCAACCTTATCCTCCATCACTTCGACGACACGCGCCTCCTGGAGCTGTTTGCCCGGATCATGACGATGGCCCCGGTGCTCGTCGCGACGGAGCCGCTCAGGGCCAAGGTGCCACTTGTCGCGACGCGGTTCCTGCGACTGATCGGCGCCTGCGCGGTGACACTGAACGACGCGGCGCAAAGTGTCCGCGCCGGCTTTCGCGGCACGGAACTTTCGCAATTGTGGCAAGCGTCAGGTGGAACGCCGGTGATGGAGGGCCGCAAAGGCCTGTTCACTCAAGGTTTTGTCGGTCGCAGCATGCCCGGCACCAAATGATGCACGACGCTATCGTCATCGGCGCCGGCCCCGCCGGCAGTTCTACCGCTATTGCGTTGGCCCAGCATGGTTGGTCGGTGGCAATGGTGGAGAAGGTCGCGTTTCCTCGCCGAAAGGTCTGCGGCGAATTCATGTCAGGCACAAGCCTTGCCTTGCTCGACCAGTTGGGCGTCGGCGAGATTTGGCGCGCGGAAGCCGGCCCCGAAATACGTCGCGTCGGGTTCTTTTCGGGCGATGTCTCAGCCGAGGCGCGAATGCCGCGCGCCAAGACGGGTCTCGGCCGCGCTCTCGGCCGCGATCGTTTGGATTACGTCCTGTTGCAGGCTGCGCAACGTGCGGGCGTCGAAATCCTCCAGCCTTGCAAGGCTGTCGCTATTCGTCGGCACGATGATTTGCAGTCTGTGACCGTGGAGGCGGGCCAGCAACAACAGGTTTTGAGCGCACCGGTAATTATTGCCGCGCACGGATCCTGGGAAACCGGGAAACTTCCAAGCCAGATTGAAAGAACAAGCCAGCCTTCCGACCTGTTCGGTTTCAAGGCGCATTTCACCGGCGCAGCACTTGCGCCGGACCTGATGCCGCTGCTGGTGTTCCCGGGCGGCTATGGTGGAATGGTAACGGCGGACCATGGCAGGGTTTCAATTTCCTTCTGTATCCGCCGGGATGTCCTATCCGGGCTGCGCCAGCGTTCTGGAAATAGTGCGGCCGCCGATGCATTGTGGCGCCATGTTCTTGCCTCGTGCCGAGGCGTGGGAACCGTGCTGGCCGGTGCCGAATTGGATGGCCCATGGCTCGCCGCGGGACCGATTCATCCCGGTATTCGAGCTTGCTATGATCAGGGTATCTTCCGCGTCGGCAACGTCGCAGGTGAGTCACATCCTGTAATCGCGGAAGGGATTTCGATGGCGCTGCAATCCGGCTGGCTCCTTGCGAGAGAACTGATCGCGTCGGGTAAAGGCCACGAGGGCCACGACGAGGCCGGACTTCGCTACGAGAGGCAATGGCGCCGGCAATTCTCGACCCGTTTGCGTGCCGCGGCCTTGATTGCCCGAATAGCACTTGGGCCTGGCGGCGCGACGGCTATGCGCGCCGTGATCAAGAATTTTCCGGCGGCTTTGACACTTGGCGCTCGGTTGAGTGGAAAGACCCAGCCTGTTCCGGGCTTTTGACATTAAGCAGCACTGCTCGCTGGGCGTCACCTGAACATGCCCGCAATTCGATCGTGCGTTCTACACCGATCTCCACCTAGGAAATGGACAGGATCTCGAGCTCGCGCGGCCCGAGTTGGACAATGTCGCCAACCCTTTTGCCAATCAGCGCGATCGCAACCGGTGAACCATGCGATATGGACGCTTGGGACGGGTTGGCCTCATCCTCACCGACGATGCGGAAGCTCTGCGTGCGGCCATCATCCCGCTCGAGGCAACGGTGTGACCGAAGGCGACCACTTCATTGGACGTCGGCACCGACATAAGCTGGGCCGTACGGACGCGCTCAGTAAAATAGCGCATATCCCGAACCGGAACCGCCGATTGCCGGCGCCTCTCGTTGACATCTTCCAGCACGCTGGCGGTCTCGAGAGCCTGCTGAGCGCGAGCCAATTCATCCCTTAGCATCTTGAGGCCCGCCTCCGTGACGAGGTTGACCCGATCGGAGATAGGGCGAGCCGGCAGGATGGTTTCCGATGCGGCCTCGGCACTCTCCTCCTTGGCAAATGCTACGCTCAATTGATCGGACTCCGTGTGGAACGCTGTCAGCAATCGGATAACCCACGGCCGACAATAAAGCTGCAAGAATTTAGCAGCAGGCTTTGGCAGAAGCGGAATGTGCAAAGGTCGGCATTGGCCCGACCGCCGGACCGGGCCTCTCGGCACATACCCTTGCGGCGCAAGGTGAATATCCGATCCCGGCCCCAGCATTCCGCCCTCCTCCCTCCCGCAAGCCTGCCACAAGCTTGTTGAGGCATGGTCTGGCTAAGGAAACCCGGCAAAAGGCGGACTTTCTTGGCGATTTCACCACCCAGCGACATTGTTATGGATGTCGCCCGAGCTGCCGATCCGATGGATATCGAGGCTGCCCGCGCCGCGCTGACCAAGCGTGCGGGCGGTGCCGCCGGCACGTTCTCAGTAGACACCGCCGCGTCCGTCGATGCCGGCTCGATCCTGTCGCGCGCCACGGCTGACAAGGCGGCAGCGACAGCCGATCCGGCCAAGAAATTCAAGAAGTTCGAGGCGATGGTCCTACAGACCTTCATCCAGAACATGCTGCCTAAGGACACCGAGGGCGTCTATGGCAAGGGTCTCGCCGGCGACATGTGGAAATCGCAGCTCGCCGAGCGCGTCGCCGACGTCATGGCCGAGCGCGGCGGCATCGGCATCGCCAAGTCGCTGCTCGCAGACCACTATATGGACGGCGAGCGCAAGGTGCCGATCGGCCCGGTCTCGAACGGACCGGAAAAAACCGAGATCGACCAGCAAACCCGTCTGTCCGCCTCGCTCGTCCAGGAATTGCAGCGCAAGGCCGCCAGGTCGATGACCGGCGACGAGACAACCATAAAAACAGATATCAAGATCTAGGCTGGGAAACACCATGACCGACTCTTCCGAATTCACCGCCAACCTACCGGCGCGCACCACCGCGTCGGAAGCTCCGATACCGTTCGCACGGCCCGGGAACCTTGCCGCCATCATCGGCCGCATCGAGGAGGTGGTCGAGGAAGAAACCGCCGGCATCCGCAGCGACACCAGCTATGACCTCAAGGCGTCGAACGCCCGCAAGAGCCGCTATCTCTACGAACTGACCCGCGCCATGAAGGGCGGCAGCGAAGCCGAGTTCCTCGAACAACACCGCGAGGGCCTGACCCGACTGCGCCAGAAACTGGCGAAGAACGAGGCGGCGATCCTGGCGCATCTGAGCGCCGTCAACGAGGTCGCCAGCCTGCTGCGCAGTGCCATCCAGCGTGCCGAAACCGACGGCACATACTCCGCCGGCGAATTCGGCCGGATGAAGGGTTAGATCGTTGTGATATCGGGCTCGGGCTCTGAATGATCAAGGTCGTCGCCATCGCGGTCTGGGTCTGCGCCGCCACCCTCGGCGCGGTGTTCTATTCGTTCCAGGCCGCCGGTGAAAAGGGCGTCGGTGAAAAACCCAAGCCGATGCTGGGCGGGCTGGATTACGTCAAGACCGACGTCATTTCGGTACCGCTGATCCGCGACTCCAAGATCGGCGGCTACTTCCTGGCCAAGCTGGTCTACACCGTCGAGCCGGAGCAGATAAAGAAACTGTCGATCCCGGCCGAAGCGCTGATCACCGATCAGGTCTACAGCTATCTCTACTCCAATCCCCAGATCGACTTCAGCAAGAAGGCGACGATCGACCTCGATGCGTTCCGCGCCGCGATCCGCGACGCCATCAACACCCGCGTCGGCGCAACCCTGGTGCATGAGGTTCTGATCGATCAGGTCAACTTCCTGAGCAAGGACGAGATCCGCGACAACTGGCTGCGCCGCCGGCAGGATTCCGACGCCCCGGCGTCCGAGACCGCCAAGCCGGCCGAAGCGGAGCCACCGCCGGCCCACTGACCGCCGATGCCCCACCAGCTTGCCCGGTGCGGCGACAGGATCCGACCTCCAGGATTCGCGTTGACGTAAACGTCAACCCGAAGCTATATGCGGCAGCGATCATAATCGCCGAAGAGGCAGCATGGGTTTCGGTCGGACCGAAGCACCGTCGCGTGACAGATGCAACCAGACAGGAGAACAGCGTGAGCGTTCAGGAGATTGCCGAGAAGATCAAGTCGCGCGTGGCCAGTAGCGGCTTCGATCGTTCCGTGAAGTTCGACACCGGCGGCGACGGCGTCATCGTCATCGACGGCGCAACCGTCTCGACATCAGACGCCCCCACCGACTGCACCATCAAGCTCTCGCTCGACGATCTCGATTCGCTGATCGCTGGCGACCTGAACCCGACCATGGCGTTCATGACCGGCAAGATCAAAGTCGAAGGCGACATGACGGTGGCCATGGCGCTCAGCCAGCTGATCGGCTGAACCGCGAGGCCGCCGAATGGCGGCGTCAGGAAACAGTGACAAGCAACAACGAAAACGCCGCCTTTCGGGCGGCGTTTTGTGACAATCGTGTCGGCACTTTCAGGCCGCCAGCGTCGCCTGTGCCTTGAGCTTGCGGCCGGACGCCTTCAGCGTGCCGTGCACGCCATCAAGCGCGCCATCCACCAGCTCCAGCGCCAGCAGGCGGTGCCGCTCATAGGGGCCTGGCATAGCCAGCCGGCCCGTCTTGTCGGCCGAGAAGCCGAAGCGTCCGTAATAGGGCGCATCGCCAACCAGCAGGATGGCCGCGTGGCCGAGACGCGCCGCCTCGGCAACGGCATGGCGCATCAGCGCCGTGCCGATGCCGGCATTCTTGAGCGACGGATCGACGGCGAGCGGGCCAAGCAGCAACGCCGCCGGACCGCCCTCGCCCAGCCTGACATCCCACAGCCGCACCGTGCCGGCGACGCCGCCCGACGCATCGCGCGCGACGAAGGCCAGGCCTTCCGACGGCCGGCGGCCACGCCGCAGCTTCTCCGACGATTTTTTCCGCCGCATCGGCCCCATGGCGCGATCGAGCAAGGCCTCGCGTGCCGCTATGTCGGCAACGGTTTCGGCGACCATGGCGAAGGCCGGCGCATGAGCTACAATTTCAACTGACATTTCCATTTCCGCAATCCCTGGCAAGCGGAGATTTGTTCCACAAGCGAAGCCGGGCGGACGACAAGCGCCCGCGCCGGATGATCTGATCGGCTCTCTCAGCGCATTTTCGGGCGAAGTAGTGTCCGAAAATGCACCAAATAAAGAACCGTCAGATCACGTAGGATCGGAGAGGCTCGAAGCCGTTGAACGCGACCGCCGAGTAGGTGGTCGTGTAGGCGCCGGTGCCTTCGATCAGCACCTCGTCGCCGATGGTCAGCGACAGAGGCAGCGGATACGGCGTCTTCTCGTACATCACATCGGCCGAATCGCAGGTCGGGCCGGCGAGCACGCAAGGCGCGGTCTCCGAGCCGTCATGGCGGGTGACGAGGGGATAGCGGATCGCCTCGTCCATCGTCTCGGCCAGGCCGCCGAACTTGCCGATGTCGAGGAACACCCAGCGCACATTGTCGTTGGCGGCCTTCTTCGAGATCAGCACGACTTCCGACTTGATGACGCCGGCGTTGCCGACCATGCCGCGGCCCGGCTCGATGATGGTTTCGGGAATGGCATTGCCGAAATGCTTGCGCAGCGCCGAGAAGATCGCCTGGCCATAGGCCTGCGCCGCTGGCACATCACGCAAATAGCGCGTCGGGAAACCGCCGCCCATATTGACCATCTTCAAGACGATGCCTTCCTCGGCGAGCGTGGCGAACACCTTCTTGGCATCGGCCAGCGCACGGTCCCAGGCGGTCAGGTCGGTCTGCTGCGAGCCGACATGGAACGACACGCCATAGGCGTCGAGGCCGAGGCCCTTGGCATGGCGCAGCACGTCGACGGCCATCGCAGGCACGCAGCCGAACTTGCGCGACAGCGGCCATTCGGCGCCCTCGCCATCGGTCAGCACGCGGCAGAACACGCGGGCGCCGGGAGCGACGCGGGCGATCTTCTCGACCTCCTCGACGCAATCGACGGCGAACAGCCGGATGCCGAGCTGGTAGGCGCGTGCGATGTCACGCTCCTTCTTGATGGTGTTGCCGAAGGAGATGCGGTCCGCGGGCGCACCCGCGTCCATCGCCATCTCGACTTCGGCAACGGAAGCGGTGTCGAAGGACGAGCCCATCGCAGCAAGCAGGCGCAGGATCTCCGGCGCCGGGTTTGCTTTCACCGCATAGTAGATCTTGGAATCGGGCAACGCTTTCTCGAAGGCGCGGAAATTGTCGCGCACGACATCGAGGTCGACGACGAGGCAGGGGCCGGACGGACGTCGGGTGGCGAGGAAGTCGAGGATACGCTGGGTGGCCATCGGTTATCTCCAAACACGCCTTTCGGCGCGCACAAGGGTGCGGACGCGGGCTGTCGGCCTCGCGAACACGCGGTGGACAAAGGCGGGACGGAAAATCCATGGAACCAGCCGGTGGAGACCCCGGAACCATGAAACGCCGTCTCGCGGCGATGAACCTAAGCCTTGCCCGGCTTCGGTCCGCTTTGTCTGCCTTGGCTTGGATTGGGAGAACCCCGTTCCGCACTACCGGCAATGAAGGTGTGCCTCTTCAGTAACCCCGGTCTTTGGACAACCGGCAGAGAACCAGAAAGGCCCGCACCGTCGTTGCTTCAAGGTGTCCTCGGGCTGGCGGTTGGCCGCTAGACCGACTGGAGGGGTTGGCTCCAGTTACCTTACCGATTTCCCTCACCATTCGAGGATCGGCGGACACCCACAGGCACGTGCGACTTTGGGCAAACGCGATATATGGCTGGTTGCCGTCACAATCAATAAAAATCGTATCCAAGGTTGTAAAATTTCTGGCATCGAACAATGTTGGCGCAACCGTATCCGGATATCGAACGATGACAGGCACGCACGGCCCCTACAACGCCTTCCTCGATCTTCGCCAGATGCCGGTGGCCCATGCCGAACTCGGCCCGCTCGCCGGCCTGCGGTTGGCGGTCAAGGACATCTACGACGTTGCCGGCTACCGCACCGGTTGCGGCAATTTGCAGAAATTCGCTGACAGCCATGCCGCTTCGCGCACGGCACCGGCCGTGCAGACGATTCTCGATGCCGGCGCGCGCTTCGTCGGCAAGACGCAGACCGACGAGCTTGCCTTCGCGCTGTTCGGCCAGAACGCGCATTTTCCGTTTCCGGTGAACCCGTCCGCCCCCGACCGTGTCACCGGCGGCTCCTCATCCGGATCGGCTTCGGCGGTGGCGGGCAGGCTGGCCGATATTGCCACCGGCTCCGACACCGGCGGTTCGATCCGCGCGCCGGCGAGTTTTTGCGGACTGATCGGGCTGCGCACCACGCATGGCCGCATTGCACTCGATGGCACGATGAAGCTGGCGCCGAGCTTCGACACGTTCGGCTGGTTCGCCGACGACATCGAGACCTACGAGACGGTCGGCAAGCTGCTGCTTGGCCGCGACCCGCATCAGCATTCCCTGGACCGCCCGCTGTCCATCACCTGGCTGGACGAAATGGTCGCTCGCCCGGCACTTGCCGAATATGCCGGGATGAAGGGACTGGCGAGCGCGGTTTTGGGCGCGCCGGCAACGCCAGTGACGCATTTCAGCTCTTCCCCGCATGAACTCTACTGGTGCTTCCGCCGGCTGCAGGCCAGGGAAGCCTGGGGGGTGCATGGCGACTGGATCACCAGCGGCGAGCGCGACCTTGGCCCCGGCGTCGAGGAGCGTTTCGGCTTTGGCCGTGCCGTCGATGACCGCACAGCGCAGGCCGAGAAAGTGCGCCGGCTGACCTTCCGCGGCGAACTCAGCGCCCTGCTTGGCAAGGACGGCTTCCTTGTCCTGCCGACCGTGCCGGGCCCGGCGCCCTATGTCGACTCGACGCCGGAGCAGTTCCAGGCCTATCGCGAACGGGCGCTGCATCTTCTGTGCCTCGCCGGGCTCTCCGGCTTTCCGCAAATCACCTTGCCCATCGGCTCGGTCGCCGGCGCTCCGTTCGGCCTGTCTCTGCTAGGCCCTTCCGGTAGCGACATTGCCCTGATACGGCTCGGCCGAAGACTTCTCGACGCAGCACAAAGGGCCTGAGCCATGGACACACTGACCCGCATGCGCGCCTTCATCGACGTCGTCGAGGCCGAGGGCTTTTCGGCGGCGGCGCGCAAGATCGGCCGCTCCAAGGCGCTGCTGTCAAAGTATGTGCGCGAGCTGGAGGACGAACTCGGCGCGCTGCTCCTCAACCGCACCACGCGCCAGTTCTCGATGACCGAGGCCGGCCACACCTATTACCGGCGCGCCTCGGAGATCGTGCGCGAGGTCGACAGCCTGGCGGACGCCGTGCGCGAATCCTCCGGCGATGTGCGCGGCAGGATCAAACTGTCGGCGCCACGCACCTTCGCCGACGCGCCGATCGGCCAGTCGCTGATCGACTTCGCCAAGCAGCACCCCGACATCGTGCTCGACATCCAGCTCGACGACCGCTTCGTCGACCTGGTCGAGGAAGGCTTCGACCTCGCGGTGCGCATCTCACGCCTGGAGAATTCGTCGCTGATCGCCAGGCGGCTGGCGCCATTCTCCATAAAGCTCTGCGCCTCGCCCGAACTGATCGCCAAGCATGGCATGCCGACGCGGCCGCAGGATCTCGGCCACATGCCCTGCATCGTCGACACCAATGGCCGCGGGCTGAACAACTGGGCGTTCAAGGGCGACAACAACGATCAGCTGAGCGTCGCCGTGTCGGGCCCGATCGAGGTCAACAGCCCGATGGCGGCGCGGGCCGCGGCCCTGTCGGGGCTCGGATTTTGCATCCTGCCGGATTTCATCGCCGCGCCCGATCTCAAGAGCGGCCAGTTGGTGACGGCGCTCGACGACCGTATCCTGTCGGGCGGCGGCATCTTCGCCGTCTACCCGCACCGCCGCTATTTGCCGGCCAAGGTCCGCGTTTTTGTCGACTTCCTGGTGCAGTGGTTCAGGACACGCGAGGCCGCTTGACCTGTCTTCAGCCATCAAAGCGCGTCGCCGCGACGCGCTCTGAGTTCTTGTTGCATGCGTATCGTTACCGCAAAACCGCTGCGCACTTTTGGGTGACACGCACTGGCGGTCCCATTTTCGCCCCCTTTCTGGTAACCTTCGGTTTCTCGCCAAAGCCAAGGGAATCGCGACCGGGAATGCACCTCAAACGGCACGCAATCATACTGGCTTCGGCCTTGGCGGCGACCTTTGCCGCCACGGGACCGGCTTACGAGCATCCGCACGTCTTTGCTGAGGCCCGCCTCGACGTGATCCTGTCCCCGGATCACCAAAGTGTGAAAGCGCTGCGTCATCTCTGGCGCTTCGACGACCTGTTTTCGAGTACGGTGATGATGGAGTTCGATAAGAACTCCGACCTGAAGCTTGACGACAAGGAGCTGAAGGATGTCGCCGACACCGTTCATGCCTCACTGGCCGAGTTCAACTATTTCCAGCTCGTCACGCAGAACGGCAAGGACGTGACGATGACGCCTCCGCCGCATCTGATGGCCAATTTCGACAACGACCAACTGATCATCCTGTTCGAGTCCGAACCCAAGGCGCCGATCAAGCTGACCGGCACGATCGACATCGGCGTCTACGATCCGACCTTCTATACGGCGATCGACTTCACCGAGGATTCCAACATCACTGTTGAAGGCCTGCCGTCGAATTGCACCAGCAAGGTGATCCGTCCGGACCCGGATGAGGCCATCAAGGAAAACCAGAAGACCCTGACGGACGCCTTCTTCAACGACCCGACAGGCACCGACATGAGCAAGATCTTTGCCACCAAGCTCGAACTGACCTGTCAGCCAGAAGGATGAAGCCGGTGACGAAACCGTCCCTGCGTTTGGCACTCGGCCTGTTGGCCCTCACCTTTGCCGCGATGCATTTCGCCAATGCCGCGCACGCCCAGTCCTCGCTCGGCATCGGCGTCAATGACGGCATGGCGCCGACCACCGGTCCGTTCGCCCACATCCTGATGTGGATCAATCTCAGGCAACAGGAATTCTATCGCGCGCTGGCGACAGCCATGAAGGCGATGCGCCAGGACAACAGCAAGATCTGGATCCTCATCGGCCTGTCCTTCGCCTATGGCATTTTCCATGCCGCCGGCCCCGGCCACGGCAAGGCGGTGATCTCGTCCTATATGGTGGCCAATGAAGTGGCGCTGCGGCGCGGCGTCCTGTTGTCCTTCGTTTCGGCGCTGCTGCAGGGTCTGACGGCGATCGCGGTCATGCTGCTCGCCTATTTCGTCCTGCGCGGCACCACCATCTCGATGACCGACGCGGCCTGGTTCATGGAGATCATGAGCTTTGCCCTCGTCACCCTGTTCGGCGCCTGGCTCTTGTGGCGCAAGCTCGGCCCTTCCATCCTGCGCCTGTTCGGCAGGGCGCCGGCCTACAGTCTGTCGGCGGCTCATGCCGGCCATTCGCACGGTGGCCACTCCCATGCCGGCCATTCGCATACGGCCCACAGCCATTCGGCACATGCCCATTCGCACGGGCTGCAGGTGCATGACGAACACGACCATGTTCATGACCATTCGCACGACCACCATGACCACGCCGCGCGTGAACACCATCACGACCATGGCGCGCACGATCATGCGCATCACGACCATGCCCATCACGATCACGCGGCGGGCGAGGTCTGCGAAACCTGTGGCCACTCGCATGCGCCCGATCCGGCGCTGCTGTCGGGCGATCGCTTCGACTGGCGCACCGCCTGGTCGGCGGTGGCCGCCGTCGGCATCCGCCCCTGCTCCGGCGCACTGATCGTGCTGAGCTTCGCGCTGCTCAACGGGCTCTGGCTCGGCGGCCTGCTGTCGGTGCTGGCGATGTCGTTGGGAACCGCGATCACCGTCTCGGCACTGGCAACGCTTGCCGTCACCGCCAAGAACTGGGCGGTGTATTTCGCCGGCGACGGCCGCATGGGCAACCACATCCATTCGATCGTCGAGATCGGCGGCGCCGCCTTCGTCTTCCTGTTCGGATTGTTGCTGCTGTCGGCCAGCCTAACGGGCAGCGTTTGACCCATAAGTAGCGCCGGAAGGTGTGTTGAGATTCAGGTCAGGCCGTGCCGAGAACGGCCGATACCGAGACCCGGAGCGGAGCGTACTTTTCGTACGTGAGCACCGGAAGCGCAGGTATCAGCCGTTCGCAGGCCGGCATCACCTGAATATCAATACACCTTGCCGCCCAGCTCATCCTCGATATGGGCTTGGATGATCTCGTCAAAGCTCTTCTCGGCGCTGAAGCCTAGCTCCCTCGCCCGCCGCGCTTCGAACCGTGTCGGCCAGCCCTTGACGATCGCCCAGATCGTCTCGTCCGGCTCCTCGCGGATCAGCTTCACCACGTTCGGCCCGGCGATGCGCTCCAGCGCTTCGATCTGTTCGCCGACGGTGACGGCGACGCCGGGCATGGTCAGATTGCGGCGCGGCCCGACGGCGGCACCGTCGATGCCGGCCGCATGGATCAGGAAGTTCACCGCCGAGCGCGGGCTGGCATGGGTGTGCACGACTGAGCGCGGCACCGGCAGGATCGCCTCATGGCCGCTCAACGGTTCGCGGATGATGCCGGAGAAGAAGCCGGAGGCCGCCTTGTTCGGCTTGCCGGGCCGCACGCAGATCGTCGGCAGCCGGATGCCGATGCCGTCGAAGAAGCCGCGCCTGGAATAGTCGGCGAGCAGCGCTTCGCTCATCTGCTTCTGCGTGCCGTAGGAGGTCAGCGGCGTCGGGTGGAATTCATCCGGGATGACATCCGGGAACGGCGCGCCGAACACCGCGATCGACGAGGTGAAGACGACGCGCGGCGCAAAGCCCGCCAGGCGACTGGCATCGAACAAAGCGCGCGTGCCGTCGAGGTTGACGCGGTAGCCGAGATCGAAATTGGCTTCCGCCTCGCCCGACACGATGCCTGCGAGATGGAAGACGACATCGGGGCGCGACGCGACCAGACTCTCGGCGGCGCCTGCCTCGGCAAGGTCGCCAGTATGGGTGTTGACACTGACGCCATCCATGGCCGGGGCCTGCGGCGGCACGATGTCGTGCAGATCGAGCGCGGTGATCTTTTTGCCGCGCAACGTGCCATCCTTTGCCAACCGGGCGATGAGCTTGCGGCCAACCATGCCCGCGGCGCCAGTGATCAGAATGCGCATGTCAAAATTCCCTTACTTGCCCTGATTTTTGCGCTGGGTGCGCGCGCGCAGCCAGAACACGAGGAAAAACGCCAGCACGAAGACGGTGCCGAAGATACCGGCCAGCACGGTCGAAAAACTGCCGAGCGCCAGCATCACCGTCGGCAGATAGAAGGCGGCAATGCCGAACAGCAGCATGATCCAGACAGCCGCGATGGCCGCATTGCGCGTGTCACGGTCCATCATGCCGCACCGGGGCGGCGGTCGTTCGTCGGGCTGGGTTTCAAAGCTGGAAAACTCCTGAGGCAGGTCCGGTCAATGGTCATCAATCGGGCCTAGTGATGGTGGCCGTGATGCGCAGCCGCATCATGCTCATGCTCGTGATCGTGGTCGTCACCCTCATCGGCACACTGGCCGAATTCCGGTTCCACGGTGGCATGGCTGATGCCGTGCTCGCTGGCAAGCCGCTTCTTGATGGCGCTGACGGCCCGGTGTGCATCGACGCCCTCGTCGAGGCAGGCATGCAGCGTCGCCATGTTGCTTGACCCATCGAGCGACCAGACATGCATATGGTGCACTTCGCGCAGGCCCGGGATTGTCGTTTCCAGGTCCTTGGCAACCAGGTCCCGGTCGAGGCTCGGCGGCACGCCTTCGAGCAAGACATGGGCGGCGGCGCGCATCAGCGACCAGGCCGTCGACAGGATCAGCAACGAGACCAGCACCGACAGGATCGGGTCGATCGGCGTCCAGCCGGTGGCCAGGATCACCAGCGCCGCCACGATCGCCGCCGCCGAGCCGAGCAGGTCACCCAGCACATGCAGGATGGCGCCGCGCATGTTGAGGCTTTCGCGGTCGCCGCCATGCAGCACGAAGAAGGAGCCGATATTGACCAGCAGGCCGAGGATCGCCACCACCAGCATCGGCCCGCCCAGCACCGGAGCCGGCGTTTGCAGCCGCGCCCACGCTTCGTAGACGATCCACAGCGCGATGACGAAGATGGCGATGCCGTTGGTATAGGCGACCAAGGTCTTGACCCGGCCGAAGCCATAGGTGAGCTGGCCGGTCGCCGGCCGACCCGCAAGATGGAAGGCATACCAGGCAAGGCCGAGGGCAATCGCGTCGGCCAGCATATGGCCGGCGTCGGCCAGCAGCGCCAGCGACCCGGTGAAGAGACCGCCAAGCGCTTCCGCCACCATGAAGCCCGCCGTCAGGCAGGCCGCGATCAGCACGCGCTTCTTGTCGGTCGAGCCATGCACATGGCCGGCGCCGCCGTGATCATGCCCGCTGTGATCGTGGGTGTCCGCCAATGGCAACTCCTGTCATGCGCCCCAAGCCGGACTTAAGCGCCGAATTCCGCGCGACAATCCTCGAGCCGTCGCTTCTGCTGGCCGTCGCCATCGAAATTGGCCGGGTCGAGCCACGCCTCATAGGCTTGGCGCAAGGCCGGCCATTCCTTGTCGATGATCGAATACCATGCAGTGTCGCGGTTTTCACCCTTGACGATGAGGTGCTGGCGGAAAATGCCCTCGAACTTGAAACCGAACCGTTCCGCCGCCCGCTTCGACGGCTCGTTGCGGTTGTTGCACTTCCATTCGTAGCGGCGGTAGCCGAGCTCGTCGAAAATGTATTTCATGAACAGGAACTGCGCTTCCGTCGCTCCCGGCTTGCGCGAGATCAGCGGTCCCCAATAGATGTTGCCGATCTCGATGACGCCGTAAGCCGGATCGATGCGCATCAGCGTCTGACGCCCGGCGATCTTGCCGCTGGCCTTGTCGATGATGGCAAAGAACAGGGGATCCTCGCTCGCCTCGACCTTGTCCAGCCAGGGTTGGAACGCGGCGCGGGTTTCCGGCGGATAGTCGGGCAGCCAGGCGAAACGGCCGCCGACATCGGACACCGAAGACGCTTCATACAGCCCATCACCGTGCTTTGCGGCGCTCAGCGGTTCAAGCCTGACATATCGGCCGTCGATCGCCTTGCGCTCGGGTCGCGGACGCGGTTGCCAGTCTTTGAGATTTTCCGACACCAAAAACTCCAATCCGTTTGACTTTTGCGGGCCGAAGCTCACAAAAACGCAACCCAACAGCAAGAACCACACGGACGGGAAAAATGCTCCACACGATTTCGGCCTTCGACCGTCTCGGCGAGGAAAATGCCTTCGCGGTGCTCGCGCGGGCGACCGCATTGGCCAGCCAGGGCCGCGACATCGTCAATCTCGGCATCGGCCAGCCCGACTTCAAGACGCCGCAGCATATTGTCGAGGCGGCGATCAAGGCGCTGCGCGACGGCCACCACGGTTACACGCCGGCCAACGGGCTGCTGGCGACGCGCGAGGCGGTGGTGCGCCGCACGCTGACCACCACCGGCGTCGAGGTCTCGCCCGAAACAGTGATGATCCTGCCCGGCGGCAAGCCGACCATGTTCGCGGCTATCCTGATGTTCGGCGAGCCCGGCGCCGAGATTCTCTATCCCGATCCGGGCTTTCCCATCTACCGTTCGATGATCGAGTTCACCGGTGCAGCACCCATTCCCGTGCCGATGCGCGAGGAGAACGGCTTTGCCTTCTCGGCCGAGGAGACGCTGGCGCTGATCACCTCCAAGACCAGGCTGCTGATCCTCAACTCGCCGGCCAACCCGACCGGCGGCGTGACGCCGCGCGTCGAGATCGAAAAGCTGGTCAAGGGGCTGGAGAAACACCCTGATGTCGCCATCCTCTCCGACGAGATCTACGATGTCATGACCTATGACGGCGAGACGCATTGCTCACTGCTCGCCTACCCCGAAATCCGCGATCGGCTGATCGTGCTCAATGGCTGGTCGAAGACCTGGGCGATGACCGGCTGGCGCATGGGCTGGTCGATCTGGCCGAACGGCGACAAGGGCGCGCATCTCTACGACAAGGTGCGCAAGCTGGCGGTCAATTGCTGGTCCTGCGTCAACGCACCGAGCCAGTTCGCCGGCGTCGCGGCCATCGATGGCCCCCAGGACGACGTCGACACCATGATGCGCGCCTTCGACAACCGCCGGAAGATCGTCGTCGAGGGCCTGAACGCACTGCCCAACATTTCCTGCATCACGCCCAAGGGCGCGTTCTACGCCTTCCCGAATGTCTCGAAGACCGGCTGGAAGGCAAAGAAGCTTGCCTCCGCGCTGCTCGACGAGGCTGGCGTAGCGCTGATCGGCGGCCCCGATTTCGGCATTCTCGGCGAAGGCTATATCAGGCTTTCCTACGCCAATTCCGAGGAGAACATTTTGCGCGCGCTGGAACGGATCGGGGCGTTCCTCGCCAAGTAGACTTCAAAGCAGGCTGGTGCCCTCTTCCAGATGGTTTGCGGCCGGCCGCCATGTCGATGTCATGATCCGTCCGGAGCCTAAAGGCCAAGACTGTGCGTACATGTCTGGAACGGTTACGGTCCTGAGATCAGGATCGAATTGGGGTGCCCTAGATGTTCTATGCAATCCTTGCCTATCATGTGGAAGATGCGATCAAGGCACTGACGCCGCAGGAAGATGCGGCTCTGATGGCCGAGCTGCTGAAGATCAACACCCAGCTTCATGAGGAAGGCACGCTTGGACCGTCCGCGCGCCTGGGGGCGACACAGGATGCCATCACCTTGCGAGGCCCGGGCGACGGCGTGATCATCGACGGTCCTTTCGCCGAAACCAAGGAACAGCTGCTTGGCCTCTATGTCGTCGACTGCGCCACGCGAGACGAGGCCATCGCGATCGCCCGCGACCTTCGCCGCGTCAATCCGACCGCCGTTTACGAGATCAGGCCCATTCTGCTGTTCAAGCCCGGCGTACCACTGGCGGGCAAATGAGCTGGCGGCGCCAGAACCCGCCGCTCACCCACGCCCGACGAACGGCATCTTGGTCGCCATCACGGTCATGAACAGCACATTGGCGTCGAGCGGCAGGCTGGCCATGTGGACGACAGCGTCGGCAACGCGCTGGACGTCCATCACCGCTTCGGCGGCGATCGAGCCGTTGGCCTGCGGCACGCCGACGGTCATCGGCTGCGCCATGTCGGTCAGCGCGTTGCCGATGTCGATCTGGCCGCAGGCGATGTCATAGGGACGGCCGTCGAGCGCCAGCGTCTTGGTCAGCCCCGTAATGGCATGCTTGGTCGCCGTATAGGGCACCGAGCCCGGGCGTGGCGCATAGGCCGACACCGAGCCGTTGTTGATGATGCGGCCGCCCATCGGCCGCTGCTTGCGCATAGCGCCGAACGCAGCGCGCGCGCACAGGAACGAACCGGTGAGATTGACGCCGACGATATCGTTCCAGACCTCGACCGGGATCTCGTCGATCGGCGTCGACTTGTAGCCCATGCCGGCATTGTTGAAGAGCAGGTCGACGCGGCCAAAGGCCTCCGCCACCGTCTCGAACAGATCATCGACCTCACCGGCCTTGCTGATGTCGCAGGCGACCGCCAATGCCTTGGCATCCGTCTTCCCGGCGTCGGCGATCGCGGTATCCAGCACCCCCTTGCGGCGTCCGCAGAACACGGTGTTCCAGCCGGCCTTGAGCAGCGCCGTGGCGACGCTCTTGCCGATACCCGTGCCGGCGCCGGTGACGATGGCGGTTTTTTGCTCGGTCATGGCAGATATCCCCGGCTGATTTTCAGGATTTGGCTCGGCAGAAGGCATCGCAAATGGCGGCAGCGATGACAAGCACAGCCTTAAGGGCATGCCCTCGAAAAATGGAATCCGGTTTTTGGGGAGAGCCCTGACAAGGGCCGACAAAAAGGGCGGTCATTGGCGACCGCCCTGATCTGAACCGGGCTTGGGAGGAGGAAAAGCCGATCCGACTGTTTAGAATCATGCGCTTGCTGAGTTAACGAAAGGTTAACGCTGGGAAAGCGTCGCTGTGCCGTTTTGGCCTACCAGCGCGGATTGGGCGAGGTCCCGGTCTTTGTAGCAGGACCCTTGGCTGCCGAAACCGTCGCCTCGACATGGTCGACCAGCGCGTCCGGCAGGCCAAGCCGGCCGGCGAGCAGGTCGAGATAGCCGCGCTCGGCGCGCGTGTCGGGATCGATGGTGAGGCGCGAGGCTGTATAGAGCTCAAGCTTCTGCGCGTCGGTGCGAGCACCCGCCACCAGCGTGTCGAGGTCGAGCGGGCTTTCCAGCTCCGCCATCAGGAATTTCTCGGCGTCGGAGCCGATCCCCGAAAGGCTGAGCTTGCCGGCGATCTTCTTGCGCTCCTCGTCGTCGACATGGCCGTCGGCCTTGGCCGCCGAGATCATCGCGCGAACGAGCGTCAGCGTGAATTCGTCCTCGCCTTGCGGCGCCTGCGACGGGTGGAAGGCGGTGTCCTTGGGCGGCGGCAGCAATTCCGGTTCGCCGGCAACGGGCGCCTGTTCCGGCGCATTGCCGGCCTTGTAGTTCTGATAGGCCTTGTAGGCGAGGCCACCGATCGCGGCCAACCCACCGAGCTTCACCGCGGCACCGGTCACTTCGCGGCCGGCACCTGTTCCAAGCAGCACTGCCGCAAGCGCACCGGCGGCCAGCGGATTGTCCTTGGCCATCTGCACCGCTTGTCCGGCCTTGTCGCGGACGGTTCCGCTGGTGCCGGGAATTTGCGAGCCGAGCAGATCGTCGAGAAGCTTCTTGGGATCGAACATTCAGTGCCTCCAGCATATGCCCGGCCGAACGGGCAGGTTTCGAACGCCGAAGACGTAGGTCCCGAAGCTTGACATTGCAATGACAGGCCGCCGCTTTGCCGCGGCAAAGGTGCCTTGATCAGGAGCCGATATGCGGCCCCTTGCCCCGCGCCTCGGCGAGTTCGACCTGCCGCTGGCGCTCGGCGTAGCGCTGACGGTCCTCGTCGCTACGGGCATCGAAGCAATGTGGGCAAGAGACGCCGGCGGCATATTTCGGCGACGCCAGCTCGCTCGCCGTCAGCGGATGGCGACAGGCGCGGCACAGTTCCGCATCGCCCTCGGCGAGGCCGTGCGACACCGAAACCCGCTCGTCGAAGACGAAGCACTCGCCTTGCCACAGGCTCTGTTCGGTCGGTACCTCTTCGAGATACTTGAGGATGCCACCCTTGAGATGGAACACGTCCTCGAAGCCGAGCGACTTGACATAGGCCGTCGCCTTTTCGCAGCGTATGCCGCCGGTGCAGAACATCGCCACCTTGCGGCCTTCGAGCTCCGACCGGTGCGCTTCCACCCAGGCCGGGAACTCGCGAAAGCTCGCGGTCGCCGGATCGACCGCGCCCTTGAAGGTGCCGATCGACACTTCGTAGGCATTGCGTGTGTCGATGACGATCGTGTCGGGCTGCGAAATCAGCGCGTTCCAGTCGGCGGGCACGACATAAGTGCCGGCACTCGTCGCCGGGTCGATGTCCTCGACGCCCATGGTGACGATCTCGCGCTTCAGCCGCACCTTCATGCGGTGGAACGGCATTTCCGCGGCTGTGCTGTACTTGACCTCGAGGCCGGCCAGTCCGTCGACGACTTCGATATAGTCGATGAGCTCGGCGATCGCGGCCTCGCTGCCGGCGACGGTGCCGTTGATGCCTTCATGCGCCAGAAGCAGCGTGCCCTTGATGCCGCGTCCGCAGCAGAAGGCTGCGAGCGGCGCGCGCAGGGCCTCGAAGGCGTCGAGCCGGGCAAACCGGTAGAGCGCGGCAACGCGGACTGGCTGGGATGGAGCGGACTGTGTCATTGCCAGAGCAACTAGACGCTCGTAAAAGCCGATTCAAGGCGAAACGGGCCTCGGTGCCTGTCATGACCTTGTCGGCGAACAGCCCGTAAACTGTCCGAAGGCGCGTGACATCGCGACACGCCTGGTTTCGTGGACAGGCAAACACCCGTCTGCTAATCGGTTGAAATGACGCCTGCCATAGCTTGATACGGAGAGACAGATGCCCAGCAAGACCGAAAAACTCCTGTCGCTCCTCAACGGCCAGCCGGTTATCCCGGTGCTGAAGATCACCGATGTCGCCAACGCCGTGCCGTTGGCCCGTGCCTTGGCACGCGGCGGCCTGCCGGCGATCGAGATCACGCTGCGGACCACTGACGCGCTGGAAGCGATCCGCCGCGTGGCGACCGAAGTCGAGGAAGCCATCGTCGGCGCCGGCACCATTCTCGACAGCAAACAGTTCGACGAGGCAGCCAGCGCCGGTTCGCGCTTCATCGTCAGCCCCGGCATCACCCGCGAGCTTCTGGCAGCGGCTGCCGACAGCGAGGTTCCGCTGCTGCCCGGTGCCATCACGCCCGGCGAGATCATGGCCGCGCGCGAGGCCGGCCTGCGCTTCCTGAAATTCTTCCCGGCCGAGCAGTCCGGCGGCATCGCCTCGCTGAAGGCTTTCGCCTCGCCGCTGGCCGACGTCAAATTCTGCCCGACCGGCGGCATCACCGGCAAGAACGCCACCGACTATCTCAGCCTGTCCAACGTCATCTGCGTCGGCGGCTCCTGGGTTGCGCCCGACGATCTGGTCAAGGCCGGCAAGTGGGACGAGATCGAAGCGCTCGCACGCGCTGCCAGCCAGCTCGGGAAATAGTCTTCGCTCACCAGGGCAACGGACCGTTCTCATCGAAATAACCGCCGCTGGGCCCGCCGGCCTTCAGCGTCGCCAGCTGCACGATGATTCCGGCAGCCTGTTGCACCGTACGGCCACCTCTGTGCGCATTGAGATCCGTCGCGGTGTAGCCGGGAGCGGCGGCGTTGACCATGATGCCGCGCGGCGAGAGCTCCCGGGCGAAGGCCACGGTGATGGCATTGAGCGCTGTCTTCGAGCTGCCATAACCCATCACATTGGGTGACTGGCTGTTAGCAGCGGCGCGCGCGATCGAGGCGAGATTGCTGCTGACCATGACGATACGGGCGGCGGGCGATGCCAGGAGCATCGGCAGGAATGCCTGGGTGACGCGAACCGGGCCAAAGACGTTGACGTCATAGGTGGCCTTCATATCGGTGACATTCTCCCGGCTCGGCGGCCGGTCGTAACGACCGTCCGGGCCGAGCGCGTCGACATAGCCGGGCGCGATGCCGGCATTGTTGACCAGCACGTCGAGGCTGGATATCTGCGCCGTCAAGGTTCTGGCCGCGGCCGCCACGCTGTCGTCGCTGCTGACGTCGAGCTCGAGCCATTCGACGTCGAGCCCTTCACTGCGCAACGCCTTTGCCGCAGCCTCCCCGCGCTCGGCATCGCGGGCGCCGAGCCAGACCTTGAAGCCTTTTGTCCCCAGCCGGCGAGCGGTCTCGAGGCCGATACCTTTGTTGGCGCCGGTGACCAGCGCATTCATGTTCGTCGTCATATCCAGATCTCCTTCTCTGATGCCTAGAAATGACGTGCATCGGCCCGTTTCGCGCGCCGGATACTCGCGTCCTCTTGCCTAATCCTCTCAACCGGTTGCGCAGTCCGCATGGATCGGCAATGCTGAAGACATGGAAGAAGCCTTGCAGGAATTGATCGCGATCGCCGAACGGCATGCGCATGGGCGGCGCACCAAAACAGCCGTCCCGCGTGTTTCCATCGGCCGCAGCGAGGTTCCGAGCCCGCCGCTGCCCGAGCTTTGCCAACCGACGGCGCTGTTTGTGCTGCAGGGCACCAAAACGGTGCTGATCGGCGATCGCACGCTGCGCTATGGCGCCGGCAGCTATTTCGTCTACGCGGTGGAGACGCCCGCCACCAGCCAGCTGCTCGAGGCGAGCAGTGCCCGTCCTTATGTTGCCATCGCCTTCGCCCTCGATATCGAGCTGATCGCCAGCCTGCTTATCGACCACAGGCCGGCGGTCGACGGCGACAGCTTCGTGACCAACCCGGCCGATGACGAACTGCTCGATGCCTGGCGCCGCATGCTGCGGCTGCTCGACCGGCCAGCCGAAATCCCCGTGCTCGCGCCCTTGCTCGAACGCGAGATCGCATTCCGCCTGTTGCAGGGTCCGCAAGGCGCGAAGCTGCGCCAGCTTGCGCGCGCTGACGGCCGCCTGTCACAGATCCGCCGCGCCACCGCCTGGATACGATCGCACTACAACGAGCCGATCGACGTGACGGAACTGGCCAAGCTCGCGCATATGAGCAACGCTTCGTTTCACCGCCACTTCAAGGCGGCGACCGCCATGAGCCCGATCCAGTACCAGAAGCAGGTCCGTCTGCTGGAGGCGCGTCATCTGCTGATCGCGGAACCGGGCAGCGCAACGCGTGTCGCCTTTGCCGTCGGCTATGAAAGCGCTTCCCAGTTCAGCCGGGAATATGCGCGCCATTTCGGACTGCCACCGGCGCGTGACGCCGCCCGGCTTCTGGCCAGGGGCGAGGCCGCCACGCTGGAAATCGACTGATGCATGTCGCCCAGAAGTGACTATGGGCGACAAATGAAAAGCCCGGCCGCTCTCGCCGACCGGGCCAATTCTCCGGATCCTATCGGTTCCGGATCAGTGGCAGACCTTGACCTGCTCGGTCACCCTGTGATGGTGAACCCAATGCGTGACCAACTTGGTCCTGCAGTGATGCCTACCATTCTTGATGATCACGGTTTCGGCTTGCGATGGAGCGATCGCGGCCGAGGCTGCAACCAATGCCAGAACTGATGCCAGTAGAATCTTCTTCATGAATATCCCCAGGTTGGAACGCACCCTTACTAACCCGGAAATGGGCCTGCTGTTCCGGCTTCACGAGAAGTTCAGCCCGCGTGATCCGCAGGGGTCAGGGCGCCGAATGCAACGCGCCTTTGGACAGCAAAAAACCGCGCCGGTCGCCCCGCGCGGCTTCTGTTATCTCTGGCAGGCGGTTACTTCGTCTGGAAGCGGGCGACCGACATGAACTTGACGGCATTGCCGGTGAAGCGATTGACGTCAGCCACCTCGTTGCTCGGCTGGAAGCCGGCCGTATAGACCTCGCTCGGCGGCGTATGCACGATATTGTAGGCGTAGCCCGGCGCCGTCGTCGCGCTCGAAACGGTAGCGACTTTGTCGCCGCTGGTCAGCGCCCAGCGGGCGGCCTGGGGTGCCGCGGCAACCACCATGGCCCTGGGGCCGGGCTTCTGGTCGCGGGCGGTGGCCCTGGCTTCCTTGCGGGTCGTCTTCACGCCGGCGCCGATCGCGGCGACCGGATCGGAACCAGCCGGACGGGCGGCAACTGCCTGGCGCGGCGTTGCGACATCGACATAAGACGGATCGTTGAAGGCTGAGCGCGGCTCTGCAGCCAGCGACGCAACCTGATATTCGTCGGCATTGCCGGCTTGGGCGCTGACTTGGGCGTTGGCCTCGTCGAGCACGGCCTTGACGGCATCCGGCTTGGCCGGCTCGGGCCGCGCCGAAGGCAGAACCGAGAACGCATCGGTCGCGCTGCTGCCCTGTTCGGCCGTATCCGCCAGCGCCATCAGCACATCCTTGCTGGGCGGCGGTGCGAGTTCCGCCGGCAGCGTGCGTTCGGGACGCCATGTCGGCAAGGGGATGTTGTTGACGGCAACCTGCGCCGGATCGGCGGCTGCAGCAGCCGATGCCGCGGCAGGGTCAGCCTTGCTGAAAGGCATGTTCGCCGGCGCCTGCGCGGTCGCCACTGCCTGTTCGGTGGTCGCCGTCGCGTCCGCCATGGCGAACGGAACATTCTCAGGCTGCGCGCCGACATCGACCTTGGGCCGCGGCGCGAAATCGGGCAGCGGAATTTCCTTGGCCGGCAGCGCTGCAATGATCGTTTCCGGCGTATCCTTTTCCGGCTCCGGAGCCTGCTCGTCGGCAATCTGCGGAATGTTGGCGCGCTGCGCTTTGTCAGGCGCGACGATGGCGATGCCCGGCAGGTCGCTGCTCTTGGCAGTCGCTGCCGGCTTCAGGTTTCTCGGCTTGGGCGCAGGAGCAGCCGAAGCGGTCTCGACATCGGCGCTGTCGTCAGCCTCGTCATCGCCACCACCGCCGAAGAAGGCAGAGAGGAACCCGCCGGATTTCTTGCTGCTGCCACCGGCGCTGGCCAGTTCGATGTTGGGTGTGCCGGAACCCTTGCGGGCCTTGTAGGAGGCGAGCGCCTGTTCATAGCCCGGCAGCGGCCGGCCGTCGCTCGGCACATGCAGCGTCTTGCCGTTGGGGAACAGGCTGACCAGTTCCTGGCGGCTGATACCGGGCCAGTGGCGCACATTGCCGACATCCATATGGACGAACGGCGAACCGGATGTCGGATAGTAGCCGACCCCACCGCCCTGCATCTTGAGGCCGATGTTGCGCAGCTTCTTCAGCGGCACGCCGGGAATGTAGAAATCCATCGCCTTGCCGAGCATGTGCTGGCTCTTCTCGGCGACACCTCGGCTGCGGCTGCGCAGCATCGAGTTGGTCGACGGCGAACGGTAGCCGCACACGACCTGGATATAGTCGGTGGCGCCGCTTTGGCGATATGCCTCCCAGACCAGGTCCAGCAGGCGCGGATCCATCTTGGTCGGCTCGTTGCGGCGCCAGTCGCGCAGGATGATGTTGATCTTGCGCAGGCCCTCCGGATCGTAGCGGCCATTGCGCTTGTAGACGATCTCCGCCTTCTCATGCGTGTGGAGGTGGTAGAGCTTCAGCGAACGGACTTCGGCCTGGGCGCCGGTGGCGGCCGCGGCAACCAAACCAAAAGCGACAATCACCGCTGCCAGCCATCTCGGCCAGACGCTCAGATGATGATGACGCCCGTTTGTGAGTCGTTCGATTCTGTTCAAATCAAAAGGCCTTGCAGGCTGCCGTTTGTCCCCGGATTTGCCCAAACGGATGTGTCGTTTTCACATCCGAATATCGATCCTAATGGTTAATCATCGCTTATTGAAGCCGAAATGCGGTAACACCATGGCGATATCCCGTCAAAAATTGTTCACAAGGTTTCTTGGTAAACCGCTGGTTTAGATCAGGATTCTGGCTTTGGCCGAACACGTTCTGTTACCGTTAGCCTTAATGCGTGAACAGGACTGTCCACAGGCACGCCATATTCCAGTCGAAACCCCGATACAGGGCCGACTCTGGCATGGCAAGCTGGTCCCGGCCTTGCGTCGGGAGCGTGACCCCGATTTTCGGAAGAGATCAAGCGCTCCCAAGGTGTGTTGAGATTCAGGTCAGGCCGAGCCGAAAACAGCTGATACCGAAAACCGGAGAAGTGGAGCGTACTTTTCGTACGTGAGCTCGGTTCTACTGCGACGCAGTAGAACGGGAAGCGCAGGTATCAGCCGTTTGCAGGCCGGCCTCACCTGAATATCAGCGCACCTTAGGAGGCGAGGCGATCGACGCGGCCAGTCTCCGGGTCGATGCCGTATTCCTTGAGCTTGCGGTAGAGCGTCGAACGGCCGATGCCGAGGCGGCGCGCGACTTCGCTCATCTGGCCGTTGTAATGATCGATGGCGAGCTTGATCATCTCGAGTTCGACGTCGGCCAGCGCCCGCACATTGCCGCGTTCGTCGAGCGCCCGCAGCGTACCGAATCTGGGCTGAAGCACGGCCGGCCGATCCGGCTCGGCCATCGGCGTGGAATCGCCGTCCGGCACCTCCTCATCGCGCGGTCCTGGGGGCGATGAAAAGTACGGTGCCGCGTCGTCCGTTTCGAGATTGACGGTGCCTTCCACCTGCGCCCGGATTTGCGGGAAATCATCGACATCGAGCACATCGCCATCACACAGCACCGAGGCGCGGAAGACGGCGTTTTCGAGCTGCCTTATGTTGCCGGGCCAGTCATAGGCCTGCAGCACGGCAAGTGCCGCCGCCGAAATGCCTTGAAGGCGGTGGCGCGGGTCGGCGGGCGCCACCTTTTCCATGAAGTGCGTGACCAGATGCGGAATGTCGTCGCGGCGGTCGCGCAACGGCGGCACGAAGATCGGGTAGACATTCAGCCGGTAGAACAGATCCTCGCGGAACTTGCCGTCCTTGACCTGCTGCAGGAGGTTGCGGTGCGTCGCCGAAATCAGCCTGATGTCGACCCTGACGGTGGCGCGGCCACCGACCGGATCGACCTCGCCGTCCTGCACGGCCCGCAGCAACTTGACCTGCACGTCGAGCGGCAGGTCGCCGATCTCGTCGAGGAACAGCGTGCCCGAATGCGCTTCGACGAACTTGCCGGTGTGCTTGTCGGTGGCGCCGGTGAACGAGCCCTTCTCGTGGCCGAACAGGATCGATTCGACCAGATTGTCGGGAATGGCGCCGCAATTGACGGTGACGAACGGTTTCGAGCGGCGGTCGCCGGTGCCCTGGATGGCGCGCGCCACCAGTTCCTTGCCGACACCGGATTCGCCTTCGATCAGGATCGGGATGTTGGAGGCGGCCGCTTTCTGTCCGAGGCGTATTACCCTGTCCATGGCCGGACTGTGGGTGATCATGTCCCTGAATGTCAAAAGCCCACCGCGCTTGCGCGATGTGCGCTTGACCTCGCCCTCGACCGCCTCGACCTTGAGCGCGTTGGCGATCGACGCCTGCAGCCTGTCGGGCGAAGCCGGCTTGACGACGAAATCGAAAGCGCCGTGGCGCATTGCCGAAACCACTGTTTCGATGCCGCCCTGGGCGGTCTGGACGATGACCGGGACGGTGATGTCTCGTTCGCGCATCGCCTTCAGCACGCCGATGCCGTCGAGGCCGGGCATGACCAGATCGAGGATCACCACCGAGACGTCGCGGGCGCCGGGTCCGTCGAGCACGTCGAGGCCGGCGGCACCACCGTCGACGACGATTGCCGTGTGGCCGAAGCGCGTCACCGCCGCCTCGAGCAACCGGCGTTGCACGGGATCGTCATCGACTATGAGTATGGAACCTGTCATGACTTTCTCAGTCGCCCGCTCGAAATCCCCATGGATCATCTTGGCACAGGGTTCTAAATAAGGTTTCAAAAAACCCGGTGAACGAATTGCTTAGGATTTGACCGGCTTCTCTGTTCCCCCTTGAATTCTCTATCCTTGATGCAAAAAAGGTATTGTCGATGCGCATGATGTTTGGTCGGCGGCTTGCGGCACCAGCGTCCGGTCAGGGCGCGGCCGAGCTTGGCGATCTGCCGGAATGGAACCTTGCCGACCTCTATGCCGGCATGGAGGCACCGGAACTGAAGCGTGACATCGCCAGGGCCGCCGCCGACGCAATCGCTTTCGAGAGCCGCTGGAAGGGCACGCTCGCCGCCGAGGCCGGGCGCGACAGCACTGGCAAGCTGGGCGAGGCGCTGGTCGCCTACGAGGCGCTGGAGGAACTGATCGGCCGCATCGTCTCCTATGCCGGCCTGGTCTACGCCGGCAACACCGCCGATCCGCAGCGCGCCAAGCTCTATGGCGACATCCAGGAGAAGATGACCGACGCCAGCGCGCATCTTCTGTTTTTCGCGCTCGAACTGAACCTGATCGAGGACGCCGCGATCGAAAGCGCGCTAGCCAGCGATTCCGCTTTCGGCCACTACCGGCCCTGGGTGCTCGACCTCAGAATGGACAAACCCTACCAGCTCGAGGACCGCGTCGAGCAGCTTTTCCACGAGAAGTCGATTACGGGACGCGGCGCCTGGAACCGCTTGTTCGACGAGACGATGACCGACCTCCGCTTCGACGTCGAGGGCGAGGAACTGACGCTGGAGCCGGCGCTCAACCGTCTGCAGGATGCGGACGGCGAGGTGCGCCGCCGCGCCTCCGAGGCGCTGGCCGCGACCTTCCGGAAGAATTTGCGCACCTTCACGCTGATCACCAACACGCTGGCCAAGGACAAGGAAATATCCGACCGCTGGCGCGGCTTCGAGGATATCGCCGATTCACGCCATCTCGCCAACCGTGTCGAACGCGGCGTGGTCGATGCGCTCGCCACCGCGGTACGCGAGGCCTATCCGCGCCTGTCGCACCGCTACTACGCCATGAAGGCGCGTTGGCTCGGCATGGATGTGATGAACCACTGGGATCGCAACGCGCCGCTGCCGGAGACACCGCAGGCGGTGATCGGCTGGGACGAAGCCAGGAACACCGTGCTGTCCGCCTATCAGCGCTTCTCGCCCGAGATGGCCGAGATCGCCCGCACCTTCTTCGACCGCAACTGGATCGACGCGCCGGTGCGCCCGGGCAAGTCGCCAGGCGCCTTTGCGCATCCCACCGTGCCGTCGGCGCACCCCTACGTGCTGCTCAACTACATGGGCAAGCCGCGCGACGTGATGACGCTGGCGCATGAGCTCGGCCACGGCGTGCACCAGGTGCTGGCGGCCGGCCAGGGCGCGCTGATGGCCTCGACGCCGCTGACGCTGGCCGAGACGGCCTCCGTCTTCGGCGAGATGCTGACCTTCCGCTCGCTGCTGGAGCAGACCACCGACCGGCGTGAGCGCAAGGCCATGCTCGCCCAGAAGGTCGAGGACATGATCAACACGGTGGTGCGCCAGATCGCCTTCTACGAATTCGAGCGCAAGGTGCATGCCGAGCGCCGCAACGGCGAACTCACCTCCGACAGGCTCGGCCAGTTCTGGCTGGAAGTGCAGGCCGAAAGCCTCGGTCCGGCGATCAAACTGCGTGACGGCTACGAGGTGTTCTGGACCTACATCCCGCACTTCATCCACTCGCCCTTCTACGTCTATGCCTATGCGTTCGGCGACTGCCTGGTGAACTCGCTCTACGCCGTCTACCAGAACGCCGAGCGCGGCTTCCAGGACAAGTATTTCGAGATGCTGCGCGCCGGCGGCACCAAGCATCATTCGCAGCTTCTGGCACCCTTCGGCCTCGACGCCACCGACCCCGCCTTCTGGCAGATCGGACTTGGTGTCATCAGTGGCCTGATCGACGAACTGGAAACGCTCGACGGTTGAGACCTCCGCCTGCGAAAAACAGTTTAGCCGGAAGGCATGTTTGGATCGCACTATTCCTGCGCTAAATATTTGTTCTTGAAGAACTCTCGACGGACGTTTTCCCGTAGCTTTCCGCAAGCTCTATGATAGCCTTCGCGGCAAGCTCAGCCGGAGCGCATGCGGATCGGCGAGGGAAAATCTCAGCCGGACGTGACGCTCAGGCGAACGCGACAACGGCCGTTGGCCATGGGCAGGCAAAGCCGATCGCCGACCGCTCGAACCGAAGCCGGCTGTTCTGCGAACCCGCGGAACCATCATCGAGTAGTCCATCGCCGAAGGTCATGACCCCACGGCAGACGGATCTGACTGGAGAGAGACAATGGGCACTTTTTTCTATGTGGTCCTGGCGTTCCTGGTAGGCGTGTTGGTTGGCTGGTTCATCTGGGGTCGCCTGCGTGGTGAGCTCGACAGTCTGCGCGGCGACCTCGACCGCACCCGCAGCGAGCGCGACCGGCTGCGCGCCGACAGCGACCGCCTGACCGGCGAACTCAACGCATGCGGCAAGACCCGCGCCGACCTCGAGCGCCAGCTGCGCGACGCGCAGGCGTCCACGGGTGCTGGCGGAGCAAAGGCCGCCAGCCAGCCGCCGGCAGCCCTGTTGTCGACGCCGGCCGCGGCCAAATCCGCTCCGGCGGCAGCCAAGCCAGCGCCTGCCAAACCAGCCGCGAAGGCGGCGCCGGCGAAAGCCGCCACCGCCAAGTCGGCAGCACCGAAGCCAGCGGCCGCCAAACCAGCCGCGAGCAAACCCGCAGCCTCCACGGCTTCGGCGGCGAAGAGTTCGCCCGCACCCAAGGCAGCCGCCAAGAAGTCTGCACCGGCGGCAGCCAAGCCAGCCGCGGCCAAACCAGCAGCAGCTAAAGCCGACAATCTGCGCCGGCTGATCGGTATCGGCCCGGTCAACGAGAAGTTGCTCAAGGCGCAAGGCGTCACCAGCTTTGCCCAGATCGCCGCCTGGACCGCCGCCGACATCAAGCGGATCGAGGATGTGATGAACTTCGACGGCCGCATCGCGCGCGAACGCTGGATCGAGCAGGCCAAGCTGCTCGCCGCCGGCAACGAGACGGAATTCGCCAAGCAGTTTCCGACAGCCGGAACTGCCAGCAACACCTGAACCAGAGAGACAGATTGTTAAATCGGCGGGGCCAGAAGCCCCGCCGATTTGTTTTTGGCAGGCAAGGCCGCCAGTAGGTCGGCTTTGAGGGGCAAGGTGCCGTTCCCTCGATTGCACGCGGGCGGCCCCCCATATAGAGCGGTCAACGGCTTCATCGATCCCGGTTCCCATGTCCCTGCCCGCCGCCATTTTCCGCAACGACGAAAGCGCGCGCCAGCTCGTCTTCGACCGACCGGCCGACATCATCGTGGCGCATGAGGCAAAGGACTTCCCGGCGGCGTTGCAAGCAGCGCAGGCCGCGCACGACGCCGGCAAATGGCTGGCCGGCTATTTTTCCTACGAGGCCGGCTACCTGCTCGAACCGAAACTCGTTCCCTTGCTGCCGAAGGGACGTCGCGTGCCGCTGGTTCGCCTCGGCGTCTTCGATGCTCCGGTCGAAGAAGCAGTGCCACAGCGCAACACAGCGGCAACGAACGGCCCGATCTTCGATGCGAGGGCGTCCTGGTCGCTCGAGGACTACGAGAAACGCTTTTCGCGGTTGCATCAGCACATCAGGCAAGGCGATTGCTACCAGGGCAACCTGACCTTTCCGGTGCAGGCGCAATGGTCCGGCGAGCCGCTTGCCGCCTTCGATGCGCTGACCGAGCGCCAACCGGTGAAGTATGGCGCGCTGGTGGCGCTGGGTGACCCGATCGTGCTGTCGCGCTCGCCCGAGCTGTTCTTCGAGATCGATGCCGCGGGAATGATCGAGACGCATCCGATGAAAGGCACGGCGCCGCGCGGCGCGACGAAAGCCGAGGACGAGCGGCAGAAGACCTTCCTGCGTAATGACGAAAAGAACCAGGCCGAGAACCGGATGATCGTCGACCTCCTGCGCAACGACATCTCGCTGATCAGCGAGGTCGGCACCTTGGAGGTGCCGGAACTGTTCCGCATCGAGAGCTACCCGACCGTCCATCAGATGGTGAGCGACGTCAGGGCCAAGCTGCTGCCGGGCCTCTCGATTCGCCGGATCTTTGCAGCACTCTTTCCCTGTGGCTCGATCACCGGCGCGCCCAAAATCCGTGCCATGGAGATCCTGCACGACCTGGAGGGCACGCCGCGCGACGTCTATTGCGGCGCCATCGGCTGGATTGCGCCCGGCGGCACGATGCGTTTTTCCGTGGCGATCCGCACTATCTCGCTCTTCGCCAGTGGCGAGGCCGTCTACAATGTCGGCGGCGGCATCGTCTTCGATTCGACGCCTGAAGAGGAGTATCAGGAGTGTCTGCTCAAAGCCCGCTTCGCGACGGGGACGCCGCCGATTTCGAGTTGATCGAGACCATGCGCTGGCAGCCCGAGACGGGCTTCGTGCGCTTCGATCGCCACCTTGCGCGCCTCTATGGCTCGGCGGCGGAGCTCGGCTTTGCCTGCGATCCGCAGGGAATAGGCGCGGTGCTGGGCAACGCCATCGACGGCTCCCGAACCGCCATGCGCACGCGGCTCGCTTTGACGCGCAACGGCGAAGCCACCGCCTCGGCACACCCCTATGAACCACCGGCTGCCGACAAGGTCTGGATGCTGCGGCTGGCGCGGACGAGGCTCGATTCCGGCAACACGCTGCTGCGCCACAAGACCAGCCGGCGCCAGCTCTACACCCATGCCCGCTCTGAATATCTCGTCACCCAGGCCGACGAGGTGATCCTGGCCAATGAGCGTGGCGAAATCTGCGAAGGCACCATCACCAATGTCTTCGCCGATTTCGGCGGCGGCGTGCTGGCAACGCCCCGGCTCGATTGCGGCCTGCTGCCTGGCGTATTGCGCGCCGAGCTTCTGGATGAAGGCCGGGCGGAGGAAGCGATCTACACCTATGACGATCTGAAGTCGGCCAAGGCACTCTTTGTCGGCAATTCGCTGCGCGGCCTGATCCCCGCAAGGCTGGTGTGAGCAGGAGAATGCCATGTTCGTCGTTTCGCTGAACTACAAGGTGCCGTTGACCGAGATCGACCGCTTGCAGGCCGCGCATGTCGAATGGCTGAAGGCCTGCTATGCGGAGGGTGTCTTCATTGCCTCCGGGCCGAAGAAACCGCGCACCGGCGGCGTCATCATCGCCCAAGGCCCGCGCGAAATCCTCGACGCCAGGCTGGCTGCCGACCCCTTCGCCCAGGCAGGTGCCGCGGACTACGATGTCACCGAATTCCTGGCCAGGATGACCGCCGCCGGTCTCGACGCTTTCAAGGAAGCATGAGCTTGGTCGAGGTCCTGCCCACCCACACCCCCTATGACGGCTCGTCGAAGCTGTTCAACATCGGCCTGAAGCCGCTCGACCCTGCAAGCTGGATCGAGGTCGACGATCATCTTCTGCCCTATCTCGCCGAGAAGCGCCGGCTTTATGCCGAGATCCCCGGACGGGTCTTCGTCGAGGAGGACGGCACGCGCGACGCCCAACGCGAGGTGCTCGACTTGCTCGGCGCCTACCTGCCGGAGCGATTTCCGAACACCCATCGCCGCACCGATGCGGGCATCGAGGTCGTGGGCGCCGCGAACCACCCTGCTTTGCCTTCGGGCCTTGCCGGCGCGCCGCTGGTCACAGCCTCGCTGCTGGTCCAGGAAGACCTGATCCTGATGCGCCGCGACGACAGCGGCTGGCGGCTCGCGGCTGGTTCCCTGTGCTTTCCCTCGTCGTGGTCGCTCACCGAAAAATTCGGCAAGCCGCTCCAGCAGATCCATGAACCCGTGCCGGGCTTCGGTCCGGGCACGCGCCCTGCCGCATTGATCAACCGCATGTTCGACGGCTTGCAGGGCCAGGCGATCGAGCGCTTCAACTGGTCGATCCAGGCCGACAATGCGCTCTACCATCCGCTATCGAATGTCGAGCGCGTCGACCGCGCCACCAACCGGCCGACACGCTTCCCCGACGGTGACGTCAAGGCGCACGCCTTCATCCGCGTCGAGCGCCAGACGCTGCGCAAATTGCCGTCCTCACGCGATATCCTGTTCACCATCCGCATCCACCTCGACCCACTTGCCGTGCTGGCGGGGCACCCCGACCGGGCGACGCTCGCGCTGTCCTTTGCCGCTCAATTGGAAGCGCTCGATCTCGACCAGCTCGACTACAAGGGCCTGACATCGGACCGTGACCGGCTGATCTCGGTCCTTAACCACATGGCCAGGGACGGCTAGCCTCGGGTTGGCGCTTTTCGCTGGTTTATGACAATGATCTGTGATGTAGCGCATGACCGTTGGGCGAAAATGCCCTCTGGTTTGCAGGTGTTTGCTTGGCTTTTGCATATGTCCGAAGGAGTGCTCGATAAAATGGCGAATGAAAACTGGCCCGTTTACGGTGAGATCACCGGCCCTGTGGTGATGATCGGCTTCGGCTCGATCGGACGGGGAACGCTGCCGCTCATCGAACGCCATTTCAAGTTCGACAAGTCGCGCATGACGGTCCTCGACCCACGCGATACCGACCGCAAGCTGCTCGACGAGCGCGGCATCGCCTTCGTCCAGGAAGCGGTGACCGAGAAGAACTACAAGAAGCTTCTGACGCCGCTGCTGACCAATGGCGGCGGCCAGGGTTTTTGCGTCAATTTATCGGTCGATACCGGCTCGGTGGACCTGATGCGCCTCTGCCGCAAGCTCGGCGTGCTCTACATCGACACCGTCGTCGAACCCTGGCTCGGCTTCTATTTCGACGCCAAGGCCGACAATGCCAGCCGCACCAACTATGCGCTGCGCGAAGCGCTGATCAAGGAAAAGCACGACAGACCGGGCGGCGCCACCGCCGTCTCCACATGTGGCGCCAATCCCGGCATGGTCTCATGGTTCGTCAAGCAGGCGTTGGTCAATCTCGCCACCGATCTTGGCCTCGAATTCTCGGAGCCAGCGCAGGAAGATCGCGAGGGCTGGGCCAAGCTGATGAAGAAGGCCGGCGTCAAGGGCATTCACATCGCCGAGCGCGACACCCAGCGCGCCAAGAAGCCGAAGCCGATGGACGTGTTCTGGAACACCTGGTCGGTCGAGGGCTTTATCTCCGAGGGATTGCAGCCGGCGGAGCTCGGCTGGGGTACGCATGAGAAGTGGATGCCGAAGAACGCCAAGAAGCACAAGCACGGCTCCAAGGCCGCGATCTATCTGGAGCAGCCCGGCGCCAACACGCGCGTGCGCTCCTGGTGCCCGACGCCAGGCCCGCAATATGGCCTGCTGGTGACGCATAACGAGGCGATCTCGATCGCCGATTTCTTCACCGTGCGCTCCAAGAAGGGCAAGGTGCAATACCGTCCGACCTGCCACTACGCCTACCATCCCTGCAACGACGCGATGCTGTCGCTGGACGAGATGTTCGGCGCCGCAGGCAAGCCTCAAGCTGTCCACCATGTGCTTGACGAGAACGAACTGGTCGACGGCGTCGACGAGCTCGGCGTCCTGCTCTACGGCCACGACAAGAATGCCTACTGGTACGGCTCGCACCTCTCGCTGGCCGAGGCGCGCAAGCTGGCGCCCTATCAGAACGCCACCGGCATGCAGGTCACCTCCGCGGTTCTGGCCGGCATGGTCTGGGCACTGGAAAATCCGGATGCCGGCATCGTCGAGGCCGACGAGATGGACTACAAGCGCTGCCTGGAAGTGCAGTCACCCTATCTCGGACCGGTCGAAGGCCATTACACCGACTGGACGCCGCTCGACAGACGCCCGGGGCTGTTCCCGGAGGAACTCGACCTCAGCGACCCGTGGCAATTCCGCAACATCCTCGTCCGATAGCATCCAGCAGAACACGCCCCCATGCCTTGCAATCGCCCGGAAATCGGGCGATTGAAGGCATGCGGACTGAGGAGAGGATTTTCATATGAACATTGCGCGCAAGATTGTTTCGATGAGCGTTGCAGCAGCTGCGCTGGCGGGGCTTGCTGCCTGTACGACCAGCGGGCCCAATGAGCCGCCGATGGCGACGGCGCCGAAAGGCGTCGAAGGCTCGTGGATCGACGGCACGGGCAAGGCGCTTTCGACATTCAACGGCGGAAAATACAAGACTGTTTCCGCCGAGACCGGAGAGCCGTTCGCCGAGGGCACTTACACCATGACCGGCGCCACGTCGCTCGAGATCACCGGCACCTCGCTGATCCGCCACACGCAGATCAACACCAACTGCCTGATGGTGTCCATCAACCAGCTCAACTGCACGGACTCGGCCGGCAAGAACTTCGTGTTTACACGTCGTACTTGAACCAACGCCGATCAGGCATCAAGATTGGGGACGGCGGCCACTGGTCGCCGTCCTTTTTTGCGCCGGCAAATATCCCCGGGCTTTCCGCCAGAAAATACGACGGGTTTTGCGCCGGCAAACACCCCCCGGTTTTGCGGCTGCAAACACCCTCCGGCATTTCCGCTTGCGTCAGCCGGAACGCGATGGGAACATGGTCAAAACGCCGGCTGTTATACCCCAGTCAAGCAAAGGCGCTAAACGCCTCTGGTCAGCCTACCGGGAGACGAAGATGAAGAAGCTTGCCGCTATTGCCGCCCTGTCTGTATCGACGCTTGGCCTGTCGGCCGGCGCATCCTTTGCCGACTACACACTGAACATTTTGCATTTCAATGATTGGCACAGCCGTATCGAAGGCAACAACAAATACGAATCGACCTGTTCGGCCGACGAGGAGACCAAGGGCGAATGCATCGGCGGCGCCGGCCGGCTGATCACGGCGATCGCCCAGGAACGCAAGAAGCTCGAAGGGCAGAACGTGCTGCTGCTCAATGCAGGCGACAGCTTCCAGGGATCGCTGTTCTACACCACCTACAAGGGCACCGTGGAAGAGGAATTCCTCAATCAGATAAAACCCGACGCGGTAACGCTCGGCAACCACGAATTCGACGACGGCGAGAGCGCGCTGGTGCCGTACCTCGACAAGGCGAAGTTCCCGATCGTCAGTGCCAATGTCGTGCCCAACGACAAGTCCGGCGCAGCCGGCAAGATCAAGCCGTCGATCGTCGTCGAGGTCGGTGGCCAGAAGATCGGCATCATCGGTGCCGTCACCAACGACACGCCGGAGCTTGCCTCCCCCGGCCCCAACATCGCCATCGCGGACGACGTCAAGTCGATCACCGCCGAGGTCGAGAAGCTGAAGGCGCAAGGCGTCAACAAGATTATCGCCGTCACCCATATCGGCTACCGGCGCGAGCGCGATGTCATTGCCAAGATCCCGGGCATCGATGTCGTTGTCGGCGGCCACAGCCACTCGCTTCTGTCGAACACCGACCCGAAGGCGGAAGGCCCCTATCCGACGATGGTCGACAACCCGGACGGCTACAAGGTGCCGGTGGTGCAGGCGGCCTCCTATTCGAAATATCTCGGTGAGTTCAAGATCGTGTTCGACGACAATGGCGTCGTCAAATCGGCGAGCGGCGACCCGATCTATCTCGACAAGTCGATAACGCCCGATCCCGCCGTGCTCGCCCGCATCAAGGAGCTTGGCGCGCCGATCGAGGCCCTGAAGAACAAGGAAGTGGCGGAGACCACCGACGTCATCGACGGCAGCCGCGAGAATTGCCGTACCAAGGAATGCGCAATGGGCAACCTCGTCTCCGACGCCATCCTCGACCGCGTCAAGGGACAGGGCGTCGAGATCGTCATTTCCAATGGCGGCGGCCTGCGCGCCTCGATCGACAAGGGCACCGTCACCATGGGCGAGGTGCTGACCGTGCTGCCATTCCAGAACACGCTGGCGACCTTCCAGATTTCCGGCAAGGACCTGGTCGCCGGTCTCGAAGGCGGCCTCAGCCAGATCGAGGACGGCGCCGGCCGCTTTCCGCAGGTGGCGGGCCTCAAATATTCCTTCGACAAGTCGGTCGCGCCCAATGCCGGCCGCGTCAAATCCGTCGAGGTGATGGAGAACGGCGCCTGGACACCGATCAAGCCAGACAAGGACTATCTCGTCGCCACCAACAACTATGTCCGCCAGGGCGGCGACGGCTACAAGGTCTTCGCCGAAAAGGCCAAGAACGCCTATGATTACGGCCCGGGCCTCGAACAGGTCGTTGCCGATTATCTCGGCGCCCACCGGCCTTACACACCAAAACTCGACGGCCGCATCACCGAGATCGCCGCGACTGTCGCGGCGGCCCCCGCAGCGGAGCCGGCCAAACCTGCCGAGACAGCGCCAGCAACCCCTGCGCCCGCACCGGCAACGCCAGCTCCGGCCGAAGCCGCCAAGCCAGCTGAACCGGCGAAACCTGCGGATGCGGCTCCGGCAATGCCCGCATTGCCCGCCAACTCAGGCGATATCGCCAACACACCACCGGCCATATCGACGGAGGCAGCGCCTCCGCCTCCAGCCCAGCCGACTCCTGCGGCTCCAGCACCTGCACCAGCCGAGCCGGCAAAACCGGCCGAAGCTGCCCCTGCACCAGCGGCACCCGCGCCGGCAGAACCCGCGAAGCCAGCCGAAAGCAGCCATGTCATCGTCGCCGGTGACACCTATTGGGATCTGGCCAAGAAAGCCTATGGCGACGCGACCAAGTGGAAACAGATCTATGACGCCAACAAGGGCCAAAAGCCCCACCAGCTTAAGCTTGGCGCGACGCTGACCATCCCGGCCAAATAACGTCGCTTCGCCTCAGCAACGACAAAACCCGCGCGGGAAACCGGGCGGGTTTTGCGTTTTCGGCCTAAGGTGCGGCCAGACGCTGCATTGAAAGCCCGCGCAAGATGATTAGGTTCGCGTCTCCTGGAGAACCCCTATGACGCTTTCCACTCCTGTCGATGCCAAAGCCGCGAAGGCCCTCGGCCCACGACCGGCCGGGCATCCGCCGGTCAAGACTGGCAAGATCGGCGTCATGCTGGTCAATCTCGGCACGCCTGACGGCACCGATTTCAAGCCTATGTGGCGCTATCTCCGGGAATTCCTGTCCGATCCGCGCGTCATCGAGCTCAACAGGGCGATCTGGTATCCGATCCTCTACGGTCTCGTGCTCACCACCCGGCCGAAGAAGTCGGGCGCCAACTACGCCCGGATCTGGAACCAGGAGAAGAATGAATCACCACTGCGCACCTACACACGCGCGCAATCTGAAAAGCTGACCGAAGCGCTGCGCGACCTGCCCGATGTCGTCGTCGACTGGGCGATGCGCTACGGCAACCCTTCGACGGCAAGCGTCACTGAGAGGCTGGTCGCGCAAGGCTGCGACCGCATTCTCTCGTTCCCGCTCTATCCTCAGTATTCGGCGACCACGACCGCGACCGCCAACGACCAGCTGTTTCGCGCCCTGATGAAGATGCGCCGTGCACCGGCCATCCGCAGTGTGCCGCCTTACTATGACGAGCCTGTCTACATTGAGGCGCTGGCGCGTTCGATCGAGCAGAACCTCGCAACGCTGGATTTCGAGCCAGAGGTGATCATCACCTCCTATCACGGCATCCCGAAACCCTATTTCGAGAAGGGTGACCCCTATCATTGCCACTGCCAGAAGACGACGCGTCTGTTGCGTGAACGGCTGGGTTGGGATGACAAGAAACTGATCATCACCTTCCAGTCGCGTTTCGGCGCGCAGGAATGGCTGCAGCCCTACACAGACAAGACAGTGGAGAAACTGGGCAAGGACGGCGTCAAGTCGATCGCCATCGTCAACCCCGGCTTTTCCGTTGACTGCATCGAGACGCTGGACGAGATCGGTCGGGAAGCTGCCGAGACCTTCCATCATGCCGGCGGCAAGAACTTTGCCCACATCCCTTGCCTCAACGACAGCGCCGAAGGCATGGCGGTGATCGAGGCGATGGTACGGCGTGAACTGTTAGGCTGGACCTAACACCCGGAACAACGGCCACTCCGGGGCGTTGAGCAGCACCCTCCGGAGAATTGAATGTCCCGCAAACTCGACCTCAGAACTGGCCGGCCCGTCTGGTCCGCCTATCGCGCACCTGCCGTGCCGACATCGGCGCTGACCCGCGACGCCAAGACCCGAGGCGCTGAAGGCGGACGGTCATGCCGTGATCTGCATCGACCGGCGCGGGCCGCTGAAGGGTTCGACCGCCGCGACCACGGCGCTGGTCCAGTTCGAAATCGACCAGCCACTTTCAACGCTCTCGAAGATGATCGGCAAGGCCAAGGCCGAGCAGGCCTTGCGCCGCTCGCGGCTCGCCGTTTCCAACCTGGCTGGCCGCATCGAGGATCTCGCAATCGACTGTCGCCTGCGGCGCACCCAGTCGCTCTATCTTGCCGGCACGCTGCTTGGCCCATCGGAACTGCATGATGAAGCCGAAGCGCGGCGGCAAGCGGGTATTGCCGCCGCCTATCTGACGCCGCAGCCACTGGCGGAGACATTCGGCATCAACCGCGGCGGCGCCATCCTCAGCCATGGCAACATCGCGGTCGACCCGCGCAGACTGACGGCCGGGCTGTTGCTGAAGGCGCTGGAGCGCAAGGCCCGCTTCCACGCGCCCGTCGAAGCGACGGCGATCGAAGACAGCGCCGACGAGGTGGTCGTAGCAACGAAGGATGGCCCGACCATCACGGCGTGCCATGTGGTTCTGGCCACCGGCTACGAACTGGTAGACATCGTGCCGGCGGCAGCCCACCAGATCATCTCTACCTGGGCGATCGCGACACGCCCGCAGCCCCAAAAACTCTGGCCGGGTGCGGCGTTCATCTGGGAGGCGTCGGATCCCTACCTGTACATGCGTGCGACGGCCGACGGCAGGGTCATCTGCGGCGGCGAGGACGAGGATTTTGTCGACGAGACCCGGCGCGATGAACTGATCGCCGACAAGAGTGTCCGCATCGCCCAAAAACTGGGCCGGCTGTTGCCCTATCTCGACGTCAGACCCGAATTCGCCTGGACCGGGTCCTTCGGTACCACGTCCACCGGCCTGCCCTATATCGGCGCCATCCCCAGGCATCCGCGCATCCATGCGGTGATGGGTTATGGCGGCAATGGCATCACCTTCTCGCGCATCGCTTCCGAGATTGTGTCGGCCTCGATCAAAGGGCTGGACGACACGGATGCAGAGCTGTTCGCTTTCAACCGGTGAGTGCAAACCGACAAACAATCCTTCATCACCTGATTGTAACGCACCTGAAACACACTTAAGTCTTTGGTGAAGTCGGCTGCGCGGGAATGGCTCTCGCGGCCTGCTTCTGAGGGAGAGCCAAATGGATTTCAGTGGTTTCGATATTGCGGTCATTGTTCTTGTCGCACTTGTCGTGCTGGTGCTGTTCAAAGGCATCAAGACAGTTCCGCAAGGCTACAACTATACCGTCGAACGCTTTGGTCGTTACACTAGGACACTGAGCCCCGGCCTCAATATCATCACCCCGTTCGTCGACCGCATCGGCGCCAAGATGAACATGATGGAACAGGTGCTCGACGTTCCGAGCCAGGAGATCATCACCCGCGACAACGCCATCGTCGGCGTCGACGGCATCGCCTTCTACCAGATCCTCAACGCGGCACAGGCCGCTTACCAGGTTGCCGGCCTGCAGAACGCCATTCTCAACCTGACGATGACCAACATCCGTACCGTCATGGGCTCGATGGACCTCGATGAGCTGTTGTCGAACCGCGACGCCATCAACGAACGCCTGCTGCGCGTCGTCGACGAGGCAGCGCATCCGTGGGGCATCAAGATCACCCGCGTCGAGATCAAGGATATCAACCCACCGGCCAACCTCATCGAATCGATGGGCCGCCAGATGACCGCCGAGCGCAACAAGCGCGCGCAGATCCTCGCCGCCGAAGGCCTCAAGCAGTCGCAGATCCTGGAAGCCGAAGGCCGCAAGGAAGCCGCCTTCCGTGACGCCGAGGCTCGCGAGCGCTCGGCCGAGGCCGAAGCTCGCGCCACGCAGGTGGTGTCGGAAGCGATTTCCAAGGGCGACGTGCAGGCGCTGAATTACTTCGTCGCGCTGAAATACACCGAAGCTCTTGGCAGGATCGGCACCGCCACCAACAGCAAGATCGTGCTGATGCCCTTCGAGGCGTCGTCGCTGATCGGCTCGCTCGGCGGCATCGGCGAAATCGCCAAGGAAGTCTTCCGCAGCGAAGGCACGACCGGTTCGCAGAGGCAGGCCGCGCGCCCGCCCGTCGTGCGACCGACCGATAATTGAAGTCTCCAACAGAGGAGAACACCATGATCGATCGTGTCATTTCCGAACTCGGCCCGTGGAGCTGGATGGTTCTGGGCTTTGTCCTGCTGGTGATGGAAATCATCGCGCCCGGCATCTTCATGCTGTGGATCGGCATCGCCGCGCTCATCATCGGCGCGGTGTCGCTGCTGATCTGGGACGCGGCATTCTGGACCTGGCAGGTCCAGGTCCTCGCTTTCCTGGTGCTGTCGCTGGTCTCGGCCTATGTCGGCAAGAGGGTGGTCGGCAGCCGCAATGACCCGACCGACCAGCCGCTGCTCAACCGGCGCGGCGCGCAGATGGTCGGTCGCATGGCAACGCTCGCCGAACCGATCGCCAACGGCCGCGGCCGCATCAAGCTCGGCGACACGCTATGGCGCGTCTCCGGCCCCGACCTGCCGGCCGGCACGCAGGTGCGCGTGACAAGTGCGGCGGATACAGACCTGGAACTGACGGTCGAGCGGGTCTGAGTTTCACTGCACACACCGCGCGGCGGCGAGGTGTGTTGATATTCAGGTCAGGCCGAGCCTAGAACGATGGCTCTCGAGAACCGGAGCGGAGCGTACTTAAGTACGTGAGCACAAATCTGCTGCGACGCAGTGGAACGGGGAACCGTAGAAGCCGCCGTTCGCAGGCCGGCCTCACCTGAATATCAATGCACCTCAGGCTGCGCCGATGCGCAGCAGGTCATGAAAATGCACCACGCCGAGCGGCATGTTGTTCCGGGTCACCACCAGCGCGCCGATATTGTGCTCGTTGAGCAGCGCGATTGCCGTGCCGGCAAGCGTCTGCGGGTCGACCGTCTTGGGCGTGCGGGTCATCACCTCATCGACGGTGACGTCGGCCAGGTGGCGGTGCAGGTTGCGGGCGACATCGCCGTCGGTGATGATGCCGGCCAATTCGCCATTGGTGTCGACGATTAGGACGCAGCCGACCTTCTTCTGCGAAAGCGTCATCACCGCTTCCGGCATCTTGGTGCCAAGAAGCGCCAGCGGAATCTGATCGCCGACCCGCATGATCTCGGAGACCAGCGTCAGGTTGGCGCCGAGCTGGCCGCCGGGATGGAAGGTGCGGAAATGGTCCGGCGTGAAGCCGCGCGCCTCGAGCAGCGCGATCGCCAGCGCATCGCCGATGACCAGTTGCAGCAACGTCGATGTCGTCGGCGCCAGGCCGTGCGGGCAGGCCTCCGGCGTGCGCGGCAACAGCAGCACCACGTCGGCCGCACGCGCCAGCGCCGATGTCTCCCCAGCGGTTATGGCGATAAGCGGAATGGAGAAGCGCCTGGAATAGGCGATGATGCCCTTGAGCTCGAGGCTTTCGCCCGACCACGACATCGCGATGATGGCATCGTCCTTGGCGATCATGCCGAGATCGCCATGGTTGGCCTCGACGGGATGGACGAAGAAGGCCGGCGTGCCGGTCGAAGCCAGCGTCGCCGCGATCTTCGAGCCGATATGGCCGCTTTTACCGACGCCGGTGACGATCAGCCGGCCTTCGATCTTCGAGATCATGTCGACGGCCTGCGCGAAAGGCGCGGCCAGTCCGTTCTCGAGCGCTTCGGCCAGGGCGGCGATCCCGGCCTGCTCGGTCGCCACAGTTCTCAGTGCCGAATCAATCGACGCTTGCCTGTCCAGGGGCTTCTTATCCAGGGATTTCGCATGCATGGGTGATGCGATTAGCGCTTTGCCGCCCGCCTGTCCAACAGAAATGGCTGTGACGCCCGGAGGGCAGAGACCCCAGACGCGCCGCTCGACCCGCAAACAGCGGCACTTTAACCGGACCAACGATCGCCGCCTCAACCCTCCGTTAACCATCCCCATTTACGGTTCGGTAAGTATGGCGCGCATAGCGCCGCGCAAGCAGTGGTGGCGATGTCCGGGGCCCAGCCAGAAAAATCAAGTGGACGACAGGGCAAGGCGGTCTGCGCCCTGCTGCTGGCAACCAGCATGCTTGCCTTGCTGCGCCCAAGCGCTCTTCATGCCCAGGAAACCGAGCTGCGCGGCGAGGTTTCCGAATCGGCGATCCTGTCCGACCAGCAGCGCAAGGCAAGACAGCTCGCCCTCGCTGCCCAGGGCCAGCAGGCGCCGGCCACCGCGCAGGACGATACGCCGCCGCGCACCTATTTGCCGGCCAGCGCCGGCGCCGTCCCTGACGACACCGGCACCGATGCCGCCACCGGCAGCGTTTTCGATCCGCCGCAGGCAACCGACGACACGGCCACCGACAATGCGACGCCGCCCAAGCCTCGCCGCCGCCCATCGAGCGCCAGGCAGAACGCGACGGATCAGGACAAGGCCAAAGCGGGCACCAAGACGGCCGACAAGTCGAAAAAGAAGAAAAAAACGACGGCTTCAACCACCGACACCACCGCTTCAACGACGGCCTCCACGACGGACGCTGCCGGTACGACCGACACGGATGAGGAGACGGCCAACCGCCGTGCCCTGACCGTGGACAGCGCCGACAGGCAGAAGCTCGACCCCGGCGCCGAGCGCACCGCCGCCATTGAAGGCCAGAACAAGAAAGCCGAAGAGGATCCGTTCGCGCCGACCGGCGTCAAATGGGGCTCCTTCGTCATCCGGCCGTCGATCGAACAAGGGCTGACCGCCACCACGAATGGGGATTCGAGCAGTGCCGGCACATCGGCGCTGCTATCGGAGACGGCGCTGCGCTTTTCCGCCGTTTCCGACTGGCGCGAAAACTCCGCCACCATCGACGGCTACGGCCTGTTCCGCGAAACCGTGTCGGGCTACCCCGTTCACAATGCGCAGGGCCGCATCGAAGGCCAGCTCAATGTCGACCTCGACAATGAACTGCGCGCCATCGCCAAGCTCGGCTACGAAGCCGTGCCGGAATCGGCATCGTCGCCCGATGCCATTGCCGGCGTCAGCACGCAGCCGTTGCGGCAGACGATCGACGGCAGCCTCGGCGTCGAAAAGCACATCGGCAAAATGCAGTACACGCTGACCGGCGCGGTCTCGCACGACTTCTATGGCGACGCCAAGCTTTCGGACGGCACGTCGCTGTCGCAGAAGGATCAGGACAACACGCTCTACACGGCGACCCTGCGCACCGGTTACGAAATCTCTCCGGCCCTCACCCCATTCACCGAAATCGAAGTCGGCCGCCGGACCTATGATCAGCGCATCGACAATGAAGGCTTCGAGCGTTCCTCGACGCGGCTCGGCGCCCGCGCCGGCTTGCAACTCGACATGGGTGAGAAGCTGTCGGGTGAATTCTCGGCCGGCTGGCTCAGGGAAGCGATCGATGACAAGAGCCTGGAGGCGATTTCGGGCGCCACCGTCAACGCCGACCTCAAATGGTCGCCGGAGCGCGGCACCATGATCGGCATGACCGGCAAGACCACCGTCGAGACCACGACCACATCAGGGGAAAGCGGCGATATCCTTTACTCCGGCCGCCTGACCGGCGAACGGCAGATCCGCGCCAATCTGACCGCAAATGCGGCGCTTGGCCTCGACTGGCGCCACTATGTCGGCATCGATGGCCATGACCAGATCTTGAGCGCCGAAACCGGGCTGACCTGGTGGCTGAACCGCTATGCCGGCCTCACCACGAGGGTGAGAACCGAAAAGCTGACCAGCAACCTGCCCGGCCGCGACTACACCGCCAACAGCATCTATCTCGGCCTGAAAGTGCAGCGCTGAACTGCTTGCGCACCAACGCCAAGGATATGTCGAGATTCAGGTCAGGCCGAGCCGAGAATGGTGGCTTCCGAGAACCGGAGCGGAGCGTACTTAAAGTACGTGAGCACAGTTCTACTGCGACGCAGTAGAACGGGGAAGCGCAGGAAGCCGCTATTCGCAGGCCGGCATCACCTGAATATCGGCATATCCTAAAACGCGGCCCCGCGGCGCTCGGATGGCTTCATCTCGTCGAGCAGCGTGCGGATGACGCCGGCCATGTTCTCGTTCATGTCGCTGCGCCACAGCGCGAAGGCGACATTGGCCTCGACGAAGCCTTCCGGCGAGCCGCAATCGAAGGTGCGGCCCTGATAGTGGTAGCCGTAGAAGGCCTGCTGCTTTTCCAGCTTCAGCATCGCGTCGGTAAGCTGGATCTCGTTGCCGGCGCCCTTTTCCTGGCCTTCCAGGATCTTGAAAATCTCCGGCTGCAGGATGTAGCGGCCATTGATGTAGAGATTGGAGGGTGCCGTGCCGGTCTTCGGCTTCTCCACCATCTCGGTGATGCGGAAGCCGTGATGTGTATCCTCGCCGCGGCCAACAATGCCGTATTTGTGGGCCTCCGCCGGGTCGCATTCCTGCACGGCGATGATGTTGTTGCCGGTTTCCTCGTAGAGCTCGACCATCGACTTCATGCAGCTCTTTTCCGACTGCATGATCATGTCGGGCAACAGGAGCGCGAAGGGTTCGTCGCCGACCAGTTCGCGCGCGCACCAGACGGCATGGCCTAGGCCCATCGGCACCTGCTGGCGGGTGAAGCTGGTCTGCCCCGGCGCCGGCTGCAGCCGCTGCAAGCGGGCAAGCTGCTCGTCCTTGCCGCGCTGGGCCAGCGTGTCATAGAGCTCGAACTGGATATCGAAATGGTCTTCTATGACCGCCTTGTTTCGGCCCGTCACGAAGATGAAATGCTCGATGCCGGCTTCGCGCGCCTCATCCACCACATACTGGATGACCGGCCGGTCGACGACGGTCAGCATCTCCTTGGGAACAGCCTTGGTGGCCGGGAGGAACCGCGTGCCGAGACCGGCGACCGGGAAAACTGCCTTGCGAACTCTTTTCATGCTTTCAATTATCCGTTTGCTGGCCAGCTCCGCAATCCCTGTCTCGCGACATTTTCACGCCGGAATTGAAGATTACTGGAGCGGGTGAGGGAAACTTCCACCGGTTAAAGCATCGAGGTGTCTTTTCGTTCCAGGCGACACCTATGGTAAACTAATTCCTAACCCGGTTCGGCGATGAATGGTCTTTCCTGAGACAGAGAAGGAGGAAAACATGTCCGTTCGCAATGCCGCAAAACATTTTACCAGCGTCATGACGGCGGCCAGCCTCTCGCTCGCTTTGCTGATGCCTGCCGGACCAGCCTTCGCCGACGCCGGTTTCCGGCAATGGGTCGCCGGCTTCCGCGCCACCGCCGTGGCGGGCGGCGTTTCCGGCTCTGTCTACGACCAGGCTTTCCGGGACATCAAGGAGCCCGATCCGGTGGTGCTGGATAAGGCGCGCACGCAGCCTGAATTCACCGCGCCCGCCTGGGACTATTTCGACAACCGCGTCCATGACCAGTCCGTCTCCGTCGGCCAGCAGATGGCGAAGAAATGGAAGCCGTGGCTGGACAGGATCGAGGCGCGGTTCGGCGTCGACCGCTACATTCTGCTCGCCATCTGGTCGATGGAATCGAACTATGGCGAGATCCTCAAGCGCGACGACATCATGCGCAATGTCGTGCGCTCGCTGGCGACGCTCGCCTATGGCGATCCGAAGCGGTCGAAATATGCCCGCACCCAGCTGGTCGCGGCCCTGAAGATCCTGCAGACCGGCGACATCGACGAAAGCCACCTGATGGGCTCCTGGGCCGGCGCCATGGGCCAGACCCAGTTCATACCCACCAGCTACCAGCATTATGCCGTCGACATGGACGGCAATGGCAAGCGCGACATCTGGAATTCCATCCCCGATGCGCTGGCGACATCAGCCAATCTGTTGAAGAAGAATGGCTGGCAGGCCGGCAAGACCTGGGGCTACGAGGTCACGATACCGGCCGGAAAACTGCCCGCCGGATCGAAGACGCTGGCGCAATGGCAGGCGCTCGGCGTCGTCAGGGCCAATGGCAAGCCGTTCAAGAATCCCACCGACAAGGCAACGCTGAAGGTGCCGGATGGCCGTGGCGGGCCTGCCTTCCTGATGATCAGGAATTTTTCCGTCATCAAGGCCTACAACAATGCCGACAAATATGCCCTGGCGGTCGGTCTTCTTGCCGACGAGATCGCCGGCTCCAGTGGGCTCGTGCAGGACTGGCAGCGGCCTTTCACCAAGCTCTCCTTCGAGGAACGGCAGGAGTTGCAGAAGCGGCTTTCGCAGCATGGGCTCTATGACGGCAAGTTCGACGGCAAGATCGGTGACGGCACCAAAACAGCCATCATGACCTATCAGGCAAAGGTCGGCTTGACCCAGGACGGCTATCCGAGCATGGAAGTGCTCAAATGGCTCAGACAAAAATAGAGCCGGCCACGGCGCCACGCGCATTTCTAGCGCACTTAGCGGGCGCCATGGCTCTTTGAACTTGCGCGCGGCCGCAAAACCGGCTCCGGTTTGCGGGACCAGGCACAAGGGGATGGAGGAGTGATTGGTTTCGGCCGCGCGTATCGCGATCCTTGTTCGTCGCACGCCGATCCTACTTCTGGCGATCGTCCTGCTGGCGATCGGCGCCGCCGGTGCCTTCCATGCACCAGCCATGGCGCAGGAGCAGCCGCAGCAGAATCGTGGATGGTCGTTGCGCGACCTTCTGTTTCCGCGCCGCAGCGAGCGGGTCGAGCCGCCGCTCGACATCCAGAAGGCAAAGCCGAAGCCACGCAAACCCCGGGTCCCACGTGCACCCGTCGAACCACAAGTGCCGATAGTTGAGAAGACGCCGGACGCTCGGACTGTCCTGGTGGTCGGCGACTTCATGGCGTCCGGTCTCGCCGAAGGCCTGGACGCCGCCTTTGCCGACAACCCAGCTGTCAGGATCGTCGTCCGCTCCAACGGTTCATCCGGCTTTGTGCGCGATGATTTCTACAACTGGCCAGAACAGATCAAAACGCTGATCGAGACCGAGAAACCAGCCGCGGTCGTCGTCATGCTGGGCTCCAACGACCGCCAGCAGATGAAGGTGGGGGATGTGCGCGAGCAACCCCGATCCGAGAACTGGACCAAGGAATATGAGCGCCGCACCGACGAACTCGGCAAGGCCATCGCCGACGCCAAGGTGCCGTTCCTGTGGGTCGGCATGCCGGCCTTCCGGGTGCCGAAGATGACGTCCGACATGCTGGCCTTCAACGACATCTACCACAAGGCCGCCGAAAACCATGGCGGCGAATTCGTCGATGTCTGGGACGGCTTCGTCGACGAGAACGGCGCTTTCATCACCACCGGCCCCGACATGAACGGCCAGCCGGTGCGGCTGCGCGCCGATGACGGCATCAACGTCTCCAAGGCCGGCAAGCGCAAGCTTGCCTTCTACACCGAAAAGCCTTTGGCCAAGATCCTGGGCCTGGTCGCGCCCGGCAGCTTGGCCCCGGCGACAGCCCCGGCGGGCGCCCCCGTCGAGGCACCGGCACCGGCCGCCGCACCCATCGTCATCGACCGCACCGCACCGATGCTGCTCAGCGATCCGGCACTCGACGGCGGCACCGAACTGCTCGGCGCCGCGCCGCCGGCAAAGGCCAATCCGGCTCTTCCTGGCGAACGACTGGTGATCGAGGGCAAGGCGCCGGAGGCGTCACCCGGCCGCGCCGACGATTTCTCCTGGCCGCCGAAGGCGGAGCCGCCGGCGACGGCCGCGTCGGCCGACACGACGACGGCGATCACCCCTTAACAGCCTGGAGCGCTCCGAGGCCGTACGATCTCAGCGTGGCAGGACGCTCGTCCCCATCAGCGCCTCGTCGATCGAGCGCGCCGCCTGGCGGCCCTCGCGGATCGCCCACACCACCAGCGACTGGCCACGGCGCACATCGCCCGCCGCATAGAGCCGGTCGACGCTGGTGCGATAGTCGCGGTCATTGGCCTCGACATTCCTGGAGCGGCGGCTGTCGGTGGTGATCTTCATCTCACCTTCCAATTCCTTCGCCACGCCGGCCGCGGCCGGTCCAGCAAAGCCGATGGCGATGAAGGCGAGGTCGGCACGGATGACGAATTCCGTGCCGGGGATCGGCTTGCGCTTGTCGTCGACCTCGCAGCATTTGACGCCGGTCAGTTGGCCCTCTTCGCCGATGAATTCGAGCGTCGCCACCTGGAACTCACGCTCGGCGCCTTCAGCCTGCGAGGACGAGGTGCGCATCTTGGTCGCCCAGTAGGGCCAGACCGAAAGCTTGTCTTCCTTTTCCGGCGGCTGCGGGCGGATGTCGAGCTGGGTGACGCGCACCGCACCCTGGCGGAAAGCGGTGCCGACGCAGTCGGACGCGGTATCGCCGCCGCCGACGACGACGACATGCTGTCCGCCGGCGATGATCGGATGCGACGGCCACGCCACCGACTGGATCGGCTCGCCGCCGACGCGGCGGTTCTGCTGCACCAGATAGGGCATCGCATCATGCACGCCGCCGAGATCGTCGCCGGGAATGCCCGCCGCACGCGGCGTTTCCGAGCCGCCGCAATAGAGCACGGCATCATGTTCGGCGAGCAACTCGGCCACAGGCTTGTCGACGCCGACATTGACGCCGCAATGGAAGGTCACGCCCTCGCCCTGCATCTGCTCGATGCGCCGGTCGATATAGTGCTTCTCGATCTTGAAGTCGGGAATGCCGTAACGCATCAGCCCGCCCGGGCGGCTCTCGCGCTCATAGACATGGACGTCATGGCCGGCGCGGCCGAGCTGCTGCGCGGCCGCCATGCCGGCGGGGCCGGAACCGATGATGGCGACCCGCTTGCCGGTCTTCTTCTCCGGTGGATAGGGCCTGATATGGCCGGTCTCATAGGCCTTGTCGGCGATCGCCTGCTCGACCGTCTTGATGGCGACCGGAATGTCCTCGAGGTTCAGCGTGCAGGCTTCCTCGCAGGGCGCGGGGCAGATGCGGCCGGTGAACTCCGGGAAATTGTTGGTCGAATGCAGGTTGCGGATCGCGTTGTCCCAGTCCCTGTTGTAGACGAGGTCGTTCCAGTCAGGGATCTGGTTGTGGATCGGACAGCCCGTCGGCCCGTGGCAGAACGGAATGCCGCAATCCATGCAGCGCGCGGCCTGTTTCTCGACCTCCTTGTCCGACATCGGCAGCGTGAACTCGCGGAAATGCCGGATGCGGTCGGAGGCCGGCTGGTACTTGTGCACCTGCCGGTCGATTTCGAGAAAGCCTGTTACCTTGCCCATGGTCCAGTTCCTGCTGTCCAGATGGTGCGGTTTTCGCCGCACCCGTTAACCTCTTGAGGCAGCCATGGCAAGCTTGCGCCCGAGGTCAAACTGTCGATGAAGGTGGGCCGGGAAGCCTGGGCTCCCCGGCAATTCTCACAAGTCTATTCGGCCGCGACGCCCATGCGCATGCGTTCCATCTCGATCAGCGCGCGGCGGTATTCGACCGGCATGATCTTGCGGAATTTCGGCCGGAAAATCGTCCAGTCGTCGAGGATCTCGCGACCGCGCACCGAACCCGTGAAATGCACGTGGTTCGAGATCAGCTGGTAGAGCCGCTCCTCGTCATGGCTGGTCATATCGCCGGAGACGTCGACGCGACCCTTGTGGTCAAGGTCGCCGCCATGATGCAGCAGCCTTTCCATCAGATCGTCTTCTTCCGGAACCGGCTCCAGCTCGACCATCGCCATGTTGCAGCGCTCGGCGAAATCGCCGGCCTCGTCCAGCACATAGGCGACGCCGCCCGACATGCCGGCGGCGAAGTTGCGGCCGGTCTTGCCGATGACGACGACGATGCCGCCGGTCATGTATTCGCAGCCATGGTCGCCGACGCCTTCGACGACGGCGGCAACGCCTGAATTGCGCACCGCGAAACGCTCGCCGGCGACGCCGGCGAAATAGGCCTCGCCCTCGGTCGCGCCGTAGAGCACCGTGTTGCCGACGATGATGGACTCAGCCGCAACGATCTTTGCCTCTTCCGGCGGCCGGATGACGATGCGTCCGCCCGACAGGCCCTTGCCGACATAGTCGTTGCCGGCACCGACGAGCTCAAACGAGATGCCACGCGCCAGGAAGGCGCCGAAGGACTGGCCTGCGGTGCCGGTCAGCTTCACCTGGATCGTGTCCTCACGCAGGCCCTTGTGCTTGAAGCGCTTGGCGACTTCGCCAGACAGCATGGCGCCCGTCGAACGGTCGACATTGCGGATGTCGACCTCGATCTTGACCGGCTGCTTGCTCTCAAGCGCGGGCTTGGCCAGTTCGATCAGCTTGCGGTCGAGCACATCGTCGATCGGATGCTTCTGCCGTTCGGTCCAGTGCACCGCTTCGTGCGGTGCATCGGGCTTGTAGAACATCTTGGAGAAGTCGAGCCCGCGCGCCTTCCAGTGCACGATCAGGTCGCGCTTTTCCAGAAGGTCGGTATCGCCGATGATCTGGTCGATATGCGTGAAGCCCATCTCGGCGAGCAGCGCCCGCACCTCTTCTGCCACGTAGAAGAAGAAGTTGATGACGTGCTCGGGCGTGCCCTTGAAGCGCTTGCGCAGAACCGGGTCCTGCGTCGCGACGCCCACCGGGCAAGTGTTGAGGTGGCACTTGCGCATCATGATGCAGCCGGCCGCGATCAGCGGCGCGGTCGAGAAGCCGAACTCGTCGGCGCCAAGCAGCGCGCCGATGATGACGTCGCGGCCGGTGCGCAAGCCGCCATCGACCTGCAGCGCCACTCTGCTGCGCAAGCCGTTCAGCACCAGCGTCTGGTGCGTCTCGGCAAGGCCCATTTCCCACGGGCTGCCGGCATGCTTGAGCGAGGTCAGCGGCGACGCACCCGTGCCGCCATCATAGCCCGAAATGGTGATGTGGTCGGCGCGCGCCTTGGCGACGCCAGCCGCAACCGTGCCGACACCGACTTCCGACACCAGCTTGACCGAGACGTCGGCCGCCGGATTGACGTTCTTCAGATCGTAGATCAGCTGCGCCAGATCCTCGATCGAATAGATGTCGTGATGCGGCGGCGGCGAGATCAGGCCGACGCCCGGCGTCGAGTGCCTGACCTTGGCGATGGTGGCGTCGACCTTGTGACCGGGCAACTGGCCGCCTTCGCCAGGCTTGGCGCCCTGCGCCACCTTGATCTGCATGACATCGGAATTGACGAGGTATTCGGCCGTCACGCCGAAACGACCCGAGGCGACCTGCTTGATCGCTGAGCGTTCCGGGTTCTTGCCGCCGCCAGGCAGCGGCAGGTAACGGTCAGCCTCTTCGCCACCCTCGCCGGTGTTCGACTTGCCGCCGATGGCGTTCATGGCGCGCGCCAGCGTGGTGTGCGCCTCGCGCGAGATCGAGCCGAACGACATCGCCCCGGTGGAGAAGCGCTTGACGATATCGGCCGCCGACATGACGTCGTCGAGCGCGACCTTCTTGCGCCCGGTCTCATCGGCCAGCCTGATTTTGAACAGGCCGCGAATGGCCTGGGCGCGCGCCGTCTCGCTGTCGATCTGCGCCGAATACTCCTTGAACGTCTCCCACGAACCCTGGCGCACGGCGTGCTGCAAGGTGGCGACCGCGTCGGGCGACCACATATGCGCCTCGCCGCGCATGCGGAACAGATATTCGCCACCCACTTCCAGGCTGTTGCGCAACACCGGGTCGCTGCCGAAACCGTCCGTATGGCGGCTGACCGTTTCGCCCGCGACCTCATCCAGCCCGACGCCTTCGATCAGCGTCGCGGTGCCGGTGAAATATTGCTGCACGAAATCGGTCTTCAGCCCGATGGCGTCGAAGATCTGCGCGCCGCAATAGGACTGGTAGGTCGAGATGCCCATCTTGGACATCACCTTGAGGATGCCCTTGCCGATCGACTTGATGTAACGCGACACGACCTCGTAGGCATCCACCTCTTCCGGCAGCTCGCCGCGCTTGTGCATGTCGAGCAGCGTGTCGAAGGCGAGATACGGATTGATCGCTTCGGCGCCATAGCCGGCAAGGCAGCAGAAATGATGCACTTCGCGCGGCTCGCCGGATTCGACGACGAGGCCGACGGAGGTGCGCAGCCCCTTGCGGATCAGGTGATGATGCACCGCGGCCGTCGCCAGCAGTGCCGGGATGGCGATGCGGTCCGGGCCGAGCTGACGGTCGGACAGGATGATGATGTTGTAGCCGCCGGCGACCGCCGCCTCCGCCCGCTCGCACAGGCGGTCGATGGCGCCCTGCATGCCGGCAGCGCCCTCGCTCGCCCCGTAGGTGATGTCGATCGTCTTGGTGTCGAAACGGTCTTCGGTGTGGCCGATGGAGCGGATCTTTTCGAGATCGCCATTGGTCAGGATCGGCTGGCGCACTTCGAGCCGCTTGCGGCGCGAATTGCCGACCAGGTCGAAGATGTTGGGCCGCGGGCCGATGAAGGACACCAGGCTCATCACCAGCTCCTCGCGGATCGGATCGATCGGCGGGTTGGTGACCTGGGCGAAGTTCTGCTTGAAATAGGTGTAGAGCAGCTTCGACTTGTCCGACATAGCCGAGATCGGCGTGTCGGTGCCCATCGAGCCCACCGCTTCCTGGCCGGTGGTCGCCATCGGCGACATCAACAGCTTGGTGTCTTCCTGGGTGTAACCGAACGCCTGCTGGCGATCGAGCAGGCTGACATCCCTGCGCAGTTCGCGTGGTTCGACCGGCTTCAGATCTTCCAGGATGAGCTGCGTGTTGGCCAGCCAGGTCTTGTAGGGATGCTTCGTCGCGATCTCCGACTTGATTTCCTCGTCGGGAACGATGCGTCCCTTGGCAAGGTCGATCAACAGCATGCGGCCAGGCTGCAGCCGCCACTTCTTGACGATCTTCTCCTCCGGCACCGGCAGCACGCCGGCCTCCGAAGCCATGATGACGCGATCGTCGTCGGTGACGATGTAGCGTGCCGGGCGCAGTCCGTTGCGGTCGAGCGTGGCGCCGATCTGGCGGCCATCGGTGAAGGCGACCGCGGCCGGCCCGTCCCAAGGCTCCATCAGGGCTGCATGATATTCGTAGAAAGCCTTGCGGTCGGCACCCATGAGCTTGTTGCCGGCCCAGGCTTCCGGGATCAGCATCATCATGGCGTGGCTGAGGCTGTAGCCGCCCTGGAACAGGAATTCGAGCGCATTGTCGAAGCACGCGGTGTCCGACTGGCCGTCATAGGAGATCGGCCACAGCTTGGAGATGTTGTTGCCGAACAGTTCGGAATCGACCGAGGCCTGGCGCGCCGCCATCCAGTTGTTGTTGCCGCGCACGGTGTTGATCTCGCCATTGTGCGCGACCATGCGATAGGGATGCGCCAGCTTCCACGACGGGAAGGTGTTGGTCGAGAAACGCTGGTGGACGAGGATCAGCGCGGTGTCGAAGCGCGGGTCCTTGAGATCCTTGTAGTAGGCACCAACCTGGTAGGCCAGGAACATGCCCTTGTAGACGATGGTGCGCGCCGACAGCGACACGCAATAGGCGCCGATGTCCTTGTTGTCGTTCTCGGCGTAGATGCGGCCCGATATGACCTTGCGCAGCAGATAGAGCCGGGCCTCATATTCCTCGTCATCGGGAATGTCCGCCGTGCGGCCGATGAACACCTGGCGATGGAACGGCTCGGACGCGACGATGTCGGGCGCCTTCGACAGCGATGAATTGTCGACGGGCACGTCGCGGAAACCAAGCAGCGGCAGCCCTTCGGACTGCGCCGATTCGGCGATGATGTCCTCGATATGGGCGCGCAGCGCGGCGTCCTGCGGCATGAACCAGTGCCCGACGCCGTACTGGCCCGCCGCTGGCAGTTCGATGCCTTGCGCTGCCATTTCCTCGCGGAAGAACTGGTCGGGAAGCTGCACCAGCACGCCGGCGCCATCGCCGACCAGCGGGTCGGCGCCGACGGCGCCGCGATGCGTCAGGTTTTCAAGCACGGCAAGGCCGTCCTTGACGATCTGATGCGACTTCACGCCCTTCATGTTGACGATGAAGCCGACACCGCAGGCGTCATGCTCGTTGCGCGGATCGTAGAGGCCCCGAGGGGCAAAACCGGTTCGGCCAATGTCAGTTCGGCCAATGTCGGTTCGCGACGTATTTTTGACGGCAGCCGCTTTCGTCTGCGCGGCCTGGCCGTTCGTCGCAGAGAGCGTCATGTCCGTCATTGTCCTGTCCTCCATTCCAGCCCTCAGGCGCTGGCCAGTTCTTGGTCGCTAATTTGCCTCGGCAAGCGCTTGGCTCACCCTGATCCTTGCGGCACGTCTTGCGAAATCCTAGCCGAACCAAACGGCTTTCCGCATGGTTCGCATTTGGTATCGTACAGGCCAGCGTCTGGCCGTCCACCTGTCGCTCGCAGCAACAGCCGGAGAGGCCAATATGTTACGCCAATCCAGCCCGTTTTGTGCGACAAAATAAGACAGCACTACTGTCCTAAATTTTTATGGCAGAATTCCCCGACGCACACAAGACCGATTCACAAAAAACTTGGGCTTTGGGCGACAGAAAATTACGTGGAGTTGAGGGAAAACGTAAGCTTCAGTCGCCAACCCGTTAGCGCTGAGTTGATTGGCTTTAACGGTTTTCCGGCATCTGGCCCCTTGCGATCGGCTTGCGAAACCGGTCAACTCCGCGCCGATTTCCCCCAAAAACCCCGATTTCCTCAAGATATAGGCAGATGCATGTTCTTCGCTTCCGACAATTGGGCAGGCGCCCATCCCAATATCGTTGCCGGCCTTTCGGCCGCGGCCGGCGGCTTTGCCACCGCCTATGGCGACAGCGCGCTCGACAAGGCGGTCTACCAGCGCTTCAGCGAGATTTTCGAGCGCGAGGTCGCGGTGTTCTTCGTGGCGACCGGCACCGCCGCCAACTCGCTGTCGTTGACCACCTTCAACAAGCCCGGCGGCATTTCCTTCGCCCATCGCGAATCGCATGTCATCGAAGACGAATGCGGCGCGCCGGAATATTTCTCAGGCGGCTCGCGCTTGCATGCCATTGACGGCGCCCTGGGCAAGATCGACGCGCACAATCTGGAGCGGACCATCGGCCGCTTCGCGCCCGAAATCGTCCACTGGGGACGGCCCATGGCGGTTTCGATCACCCAGTCGACCGAGGTCGGCACCATTTACGGTCTGAATGAGATCGAGACGATTTCGGCCATTGCCAAAGAACATTCCGTGCCGCTGCACATGGATGGCGCCCGCTTTGCCAATGCGCTGGTCGCGCTCGACACGACGCCGGCCGAAATGACCTGGAAACGCGGTGTCGACATCCTGTCCTTCGGCGGCACCAAGAATGGCTGCTGGTGCGCCGAGGCGATCGTGCTGTTCGACCTCGACCGCGCCAAGGAATTGGCCTTCCTGCGCAAGCGTGCCGCGCAGCTGTTTTCGAAGTCGCGCTTCGTCGCCGCGCAGTTCGAAGCCTATTTCAAGGACGGCCAATGGCTCGACACCGCGCGCCACGCCAATGCCATGGCCGCGCGCCTCGCCGCGGCAATCGAGGATTCGGCCCACGCCAAGCTGGCGTGGCTGCCGCAAGCCAACGAGGTGTTCGCGGTGATCAAGAAGACCGAGGCCGACAGGCTGCAGGCGGCGGGTGCGGCCTTTTACGACTGGCACAAACCGCATGGCTTCGACGGCCATATCGGCGAGGACGAACTGCTTTACCGCTTCGTCACCAGCTTTGCCACGACGTCAGAGGACGTCGACCGCTTTGGCCAGTTGATCGCCTGATGCATGTCGCCCAAATACACGGCCGCTTCATGCCGAGCGGCCATGTCCAAGGCTTGTGACGCAACTGAAAACGCCCACGACAAGCCGGTTTTGAATTGGTCTCGGCCCATGATAGGCAGAGACAATGGCAGGCAGCGGATCAGGCTTCAGGAAACATCGACGGTTATGCCGTTCGCGTCAGTGGACGGCTCGGCTGCAGGCAGTGCTGGTCACAATCTTCCTCGTTTGCAGTCTGCAACAGGCTTGGTCCCAGACCTGCTCCGTCACGGCGGCCAACGGATCGTACGGCGTGGTGGACATTCTGAGCGGAGCCGTTGACGACACGACGGCGACCTTCTCGATCAACTGCACCGGCACGGCCAACCAGACTGTGCGCCTGTGCGTGGAGCTTTCACCCGGCCAGACCAACGCGGCCGGCAACCGTCGGCTGGCGTCCGGTTCCGAGCGACTGGTCCACGAACTATACAGCGACGCGTCGCGAACGACGATCTGGGGGTCCTGGGGTCTGGCCACGACCAGTTACGGGCTCTATCCCATCGGGACGACCTACGATCTCGCTTTGGGATCCTCGGGCAGCGCCGGCACCACGCTGACCGTCTACGGCAGGGTGTTCGCCAATCAGACCACTTCGGGCCCCGGATCGTATGTCTGGACCATGACCACCGCGCCGGCCGCCGGCTATGACTACAAGACAGCGGCAGCATGCCCGACAGGCAGCCGGCAAGCCACGTCGAGCGGCTCCAGCTGGACCGCGACAATCAACGCGAACTGCAACGTCTCGGCCACCAACGTGAATTTTGGCTCCGTCGGGGTGCTGGCGTCCAATGTCGATTCGACGGGTTCGGTCACGGTTCGCTGCACCGACTCGACGCCCTACAATATCGGGCTGAGCGCGGGTAGCGGTTCCGGCGCCACGGTCGCCAGCAGGAAGATGACGAGCGGCGTCAAAACCGTAACCTACTCGCTTTACAGCGACAGCGGCAGGACCACCGTCTGGGGAAATACGATCGGCACCGACACCTCCAGCGGCACCGGAACCGGGTTGGACCAAGCATACACCGTATACGCCCGCGCCCCTGCTCAGACCACGCCCGCGCCTGGAGCGTACACCGACACGATCGTCGTGACAGTTACCTACTGATGGCCCCCAGTGGCCGGCTGGGCGTCAGCGGCAGACGACCGGGATGACCACTTGCTGGCTTGCTTTCGGTGTGTAGCCGAACGATGCCTGGCACGCGCCCTTGGCGCTCTCGGCAACGACGGTGTTCTTTTGCGCCAGTCCCTTTACATAGGCACGCCCGTCATAGCCGATCACGAAGTCCTGCTTGCCGTTGATCGTGCCGTGCGACCCGACCTCGAGCGGCTGTCCATCAGGACCTGACAGGACGAGGACCGCGGCGCCGACATTGGTGCGAACCCGAAAATCGACCCGCACGCCGGCTCGATCGGCTGGCGCGATGACGTCCTGCGTGGTCGAGACGTCGGCATCGACGGGCAGATTGGTCGTTTCGATGGCAATCTTGTTCCGCTGATAGGCGCGCAGGCCCGGCACCAGCAGCCGGCCCTTTGCATCGGTGACGCCTATGGGTCGGTTTTCATAGAGCACGCCGACACCGGGCAAGCCTGTTTCGACTACGGCGAAACTGTCGTCGATCCGATCCGTCAGGAAGATGCCGGATCCCATCGTCGCGATTGCCCCCTCAAATTGAGCTGTGGCCGTGGTGCCTGAGATTGAACGTCCGAGAGCGGCGTCGGCACGGCCATGGGAGGAGCGGTAGGAGACCGCCGCGGAGCCCTCGGCGAATCCGCCCTGGCTGAAACTTGTCCGCCAACCGACGCTGCCGGGTTCCTCGCCGAGCGGCCTGCTCACTTCGGCGATCACGTCGACCCCGTGCTTGGCGGCCGAAACTGCCGTCGATGCCATCGCATCGCCGCCGATGGGGATGGACAGCCCAGCGAAGAGGCCGGCGTTCCGTCGCCCGCCAAGTTCGGCGAAGGCGGTGGCGTTGAGATAGCCGAAAGGCAGCGTTCGCGAATAGGACGCGGTGAGTATCCTGGAGCTCTGGCCTCCGGCCGGCACCATATCGATGTAGCTCGCGCTGATGCTGCCGCTGTCGAACGACAACGGCGTTCCAACGGAAATGCTGTTGACCATCTTCGGCGGCCTCGATCGCGTCGATGCATCCACGCCTCCTGGTTCGAATGACAGGAGGTCGAAGAAGGCGTGGCCGGGCGTTCCGCTGTCCTGAAGCCGGTCGGTCACCGAGGCGAGATCATCATAGGAACCGAAGGTCATTTGCGAACTGGCATTTACGCTGAGGGTCCCGATCCTGATCTCGTAGGAGGCATAGGACTGCAGCCCGCTGCCGCCTCCGCTATGGCTGCCGGCCAATGCGAAGGAGGCAACCCCAAGCGAGCCGGTGCGCATCACCATGCCCAGACCGCCATTGACCAGATCGTTGCTGGCCTCGGCGTGGCCTTCCAGCGTCAGCCAGTCGTAGATGCCTTTGCGCAGGCTTGCCGATGCAACTGGCTGGTTGACGGCATAGGCATCGGACGTGGTCGCGTATCCAAGCCTCGGCAGGCCGGCCTCCAGAGAGAAGTCGAACAGCCCTGGCCTCAGCAGGCTGGGTGAGCTGTAGAACGGCACGCTGGTGCGCGTTTCGCGGCCAGCCGCATCCCGCAGCACGACGATTGCCTGTCCGCCGCCGGTTGTCACGGGAATGTCGGTGATCTGGAACGGGCCGCTGTCGACGGTGCGCGAATAGGTCTTGAGGTCATTGACGTAGACGTCGACCGTCGACGGCACTGCCGCGCTGCCCCTCACCGATGCCAGCGGCTGGGTGATCAGGTCGGTGCGAAGACCGAAATTGCGGCGCGCCTGAAACCCGCCGACGCGGATCGGCCTGGTCCAGGCAAAGCCGCCGGAAATCGCATCACCAGCCTGATACGTCATCAGCGTCGCCGGATTGGAATAGGTATAGGCGGTGTCGAGCCTCAAGGCATCGGCGCGGCCGTCGTCCGCCAGCCGCAGGATCGCCGACTGGCTGAACGTGCCCACCGGCGAGAAGACGCGCGCGTCGAGGGTGGTGGAAACGCCACTGAAGGTAAAGCCCCCAGCATCGGGCTCCTGACGCGACGCCGCGAACAGATTGTAGTTGAGGACACCGCCGAACCCCGCCCGAACGTCAGGCGCGGCCTCATGGCCTGGCGTCGCGTCGTAGGATATCGTTCCACGCAGGCCATCATTGATCGTCAGGAAAACGCGCTGCTCCCGCACCTCGTAGCGATAGGTCAGCCCCCGCACTGTGTCGAGCATGACTGGGACTGCCGCTGACCGGACCTGCTTGCCAAGGTCCAACCCCAATGCCTGCAACTCGTCGGGCGTTGCGCCAAGGTGCTGGCCGTCGGGAGACACGAAAGCCGCGATCTGGTTGGTGGCGGCGGCATTGATGAAGACTTCGAGCTGAAGCTGTTGGACCGCCCCGGCTGCTTGGTTGGACTGTGTCAGCGTGGCAAAAAGTATCGACAATGTCAGGAAACAAGCCGCATTCACGGCGCGGCGACGACCGGCGCCACGGCATTGATCGTGCCATCGTTGCCCTGAGCCAAGATCGAGACCGATCCCTTGGCGGCGAATTTGCGCCCACCGGTCGGTGCCGCCCATCGCATGGTCGACTGGCCGAGCGCGTATCCGACAAGACCCCCGCCGAATGAAATCTTGTGCCCACCGGCATCGCGCAGCGACAGCGCGGAGATGCGCAGGCGCGTGCCGCCCTTGTTGCGGGCCGAAACGATCAGCCGGCCGTCCTGCTTTGATATCGTCCAGTCAACTGCCGGCGGCGTTCTTTCCGGCGAACCGAAGAAGACCGGAATCGAGTGGCGAACCAGGAGCTTCACGGTACCGGTCTTGACCCGGCTGGCATCCGGAAGCTCATCGACGAGCAGGCGATAGGCCTCCTCGGCCACGACCGGCCGCTTGGCCACGCGCACGATACGGGCGACATAGTCGGCGCCCGGCAGCAGCGTGACGGCCGGAGGAGAGGCAACCACATCTTCGGTGGGCTGCAGCGATTCCTGGCCATCGGCCTGTGACCAGCGAAAGACCCGAATTTGCACGTTGGTCGGCGTCCGCCCTTCATTGCGAAGCGTGATGGTCGACGCCGCGCCGGGCGTGACGACATCGACGAGAGCAGGTTGTACCTGAAGCGAATCCGCGCGGACCTGCACCCCGCCGAACAGCAGTGCTCCCACCAAAGCTGGAGCCAGCCTTGCCCAATTCATTTGCCACCCCCTGGCATCGACCGTCGATGCGGCCGACCTTAATAAGTTACCGTGACCGTCACCGTATCCGTATAGACGGCTGGCGCGGGCGTTGATTGCGCCGGCACGCGTCCATATACGGTAAAGCTCTGGGCAGCGCCGCTACCGGTCGCCGAAACCGTGTTGGTTCCGATAGTGCTGCCCCAGACGGTTGTTCTGCCGCTGTCGCTGTAAAGAGAATAGGTGATCGTGGCGGCTCCGTTCGTCATCTTGCGGGCAGCGACGGTCGCTCCCGATCCGGTGCCCGCATCCAGACCTATGTTATAGGGGGTCGTGTTCGTGCATTGAACCTGGACCGTGGATGTCTGGTCGACGTTGGCCGCAATCACGCCCGAGGAGCCGAAGTTCAAGGTCGAAGCGCTGCTGATGGTACAGGACGCGGTGATCGTCATCTGCACGACCATGGGAGTGGTTGTTGTCGTAGCGTGTGCCTCGCCGCCGAAAAGTGCCAGGATCGGCAGGCACGCTGCAGCTTTCCGCCACATTCGACGAGGGTCCTTTCGATGGTTCCAGAGAGAAGGCGAAGGCGGGTTGAGGCTGTGAGGCCGTGGATTGAGCCGAACCGAAATATGTTCGATCTTGGTTAATAAGATATTTATTATTTAGAATTGTCTAAAGTTCAGTTGCCAGTCCGGCTTCCCGCATCGGCAAGCGGCCTCCGTGCCCGGCGCGTCGCCTGATAGATTTGTGAAAGGGGCAAGGCGAGATTTCACGGCGTGTGCAGCCACTCGTCTTGAAGCGCCCTTGCGGAGGCGACGGGTCAGCGAATTCACTCATCCGATGGTGCTGCATGCCGTTGAAAGCCGGGGCGATCGGGTTCCAGGGCAATGACCGCGCAATATCCGCCTTCGGCGGACAGGTACAAAAAAGCGGCGCCTTTCGGCGCCGCTTTCGTCTCGGGAGGAGACGCTTCTATTCCTGGAGCACGTTACGCGGCCGTCTTGGCCTCGATCTGCTTGGCCTTGGCCGGAGCCGAAGTGATCGCGATCTTGCGCGGCTTCAACTCCTCGGGGATGTTGCGCTTGAGGTCGACGAAGAGCAGGCCGTTCTTCAGCGCGGCGCCGACGACTTCAACGTGGTCGGCAAGCTGGAAGCGGCGCTCGAAGGCCCTGGAGGCAATGCCGCGATAGAGCAGCTCGGAGCCTTCGCCAGTGCCCTCGTCCTTGCGCTCACCCTTCACGGTCAGCACGTTGCGGTGGGCTTCGATCGAGATTTCCTCGTCCGAGAAGCCGGCGACCGCCATCGAAATCCGGTAGGAATCCTCACCGGTGCGCTCGATGTTGTAGGGCGGATAGGTCTGCGCGCCATCGGGCTGCGCAAGCGAATCCAGCATGGTGAAGAGACGGTCGAAGCCGACGGTCGAGCGATAGAGCGGGGAAAAATCAACGTGACGCATGAGGTGTTCTCCTGTTGAGCAACATGGTTTGCGTATGGTCGGTGCGAAACCCGTGAGCGGCGTTTCGGGAGGACCAGCGGCCCCGACATTGGCGACCGCAACCAACATTTGGGGAGCACGCGAATGCATTTCAAGTTTCGCCTGGCGGCAAAAAACTGAAACGGCCTGCCCTTCATGAACGGCAGATGAACCAGCGCTTCGGCGCGCGTTCAGACAGCCAGCGCTAAAGTGTCCTCAAGATCGAGGATAGGCGGCACCAGAGTTACAGGAGTGCCGCGACGAGGCCGACCGGGTGTTAACGTCCCTTCCTCCCGGATCGACAGGGGCCGGAAGTACGCCTTCGAGCGGCTTCCGGCCTTCCCCGTTGCAGTCCCGGCATAAGCCGGATTTGCTTTGCTTTTGATGCATTGGCGTCTATCACCTTGGGCGGGTCCAGCCGCGACAGGCTGGCACGTGAAGACGCCGAGCACAAAGCGCCGAATGACGGACCTTTTCCAAGACACGCCGCTTTTCCACGAAACCGAGGGCAATCCGCGACCGGAAAACGCCACCGGCGGCTTCTTCGTCACGCGCGATCGCAAGAAGATCCGCTATGGCCTGTTCGCGGCGGTGGCGCGTCCGATGCGGGGCACCGTGGTGCTGCTGTCCGGCCGCAACGAGTGCATCGAGAAATATTTCGAAACCATCCGCGACCTTGCCGCCCGGGGCTTCGGCGTCGCCACGCTCGACTGGCGCGGCCAGGGCGATTCCGACCGGCTGATCCGCGATCGTCAGCGTGGCTATGTCCGCTCCTTTCGCGACTACACGGCCGATCTGGAGCAGTTCTTCGAGGAGATCGTGCTGCCCGATTGCCGCGGACCGTATTACATCCTCGCCCATTCCGCCGGAGCGGTGATTACGCTGCTTGCCGCGCCGTCCATGGTCAACCGCGTGCGGCGCATGGTGCTGATCGCGCCGTTCCTGACCCTGCCCGATTTGCCGTTCTCGATCAGCACCGTCCGCCGCGTCTGTTCGTTTTTCTGTTTTTTGGGCCTTGGCCGACTTTATGCAGCCTGGGGCCCAAGGCCGAGACAGACGCTACCTTTCCTAGCCAACAAGGTGACGTCGGATCCGCAGCGCTACCGCCGCAACACCCGCATCTATGAAGAGTATCCGCAACTGGCGCTCGGCGGGCCGACGATCCGCTGGCTGCAGGCAGCGGCAAAGGCGTCGGAAGCCGTCAGCGAGCCCGATTTCATGGCCCGGATTCAGGTGCCTCTGCTGATCATCGCCGCCGGCGCCGACCGGGTCGTCTCGACCAAAGCGGTGGAAGCCTATGCCAGAAGTCTAAGGCTCGGTTCACTGTTGATGATCGACGGCTCCAAGCACGAAATCCTGCAGGAGGTCGACCTCTACCGCGAACAATTCCTCGCCGCCTTCGACGCCTTCATTCCCGGCTCCGACGATCCGACCGCCTGATCGGTAGCGCAGCTCTTCCGCGAGCAGGCATAGCTGACACACCGTTGTCAGGATGATCGGGGGACTGCGCCTCTAGGCACGCAAACTGCTAAAGATTCTGACAGCCCGCGCCCGCCCCGGAATGCTCATCTCAATGCGTCGAATTGAACGCCATGGAGATGAGATCATGACCGAGAGAACCTGCGCCGCCTGCGATTGCCAACTCGATGCCAACCCGATCCGCGTCAAGGTCGGCGGCAAGACCGTCGAGGTCTGCTGCGAGGAATGCGCCCAGGCGCTGAACGAGGCCGGCGCCTCGGCGGCCGGCACCGGGGAGGATTGAGCCATGCGCCCCGATCATGCAGCGGCACAACGCCTGACCGGCCGGGTCCCTGCGCCGCCAGTGCGCACCGAAACCCTTCTGCAGTTCATGCGGGCCCGATGCATCGCGGTAGCGAGATGGCTCGCCCGCCAGATGGAGAAGCGCCGAAGCCGCCTTGCCTTGCTGGAAATGACCGATGAACAGCTCAAGGACATCGGTCTGTCGCGCGGCGATGCCTATTCGGAATTCAGGCGGCGCTAAAGCAATTCCAGGAAAAATGTGAAGCGATTTTCCCGGGAAAAGCGCGCAGCGCTTTCCCTGGGGAATTGCGTCAAAACAAAAAACAGAAGCGTTCGCCGGTTCCATGAAACGGCGAACTGCTTTTGTGGGATTGAGCAGCGCTTGTCGAGAAGTCTCCTGACAGGACTGGGCAGGCCGATTGCGTAGAATGCCCCTCGCGCCGCCGGAACTTTCCGGTGCGGGGAAAAGAGCACAACGGCCATGTCGCAATTCACGGTTCAGCCGCTTCTCGATACCGGCATCGTCAAGGTGCGGGACGTCGTCTGCAGCGGCGAATGCCGGCACAGGAGCGATGAGGAATGCACGTCGGCCACGCATCTGGTGTTTCCCTATCGCGGTGTCTTCGTGCGCCATGTCGGCCGCAACGACGCCGTCGCGGAAGCCAATCAGCTGCTGTTCTTCAATGAGGCCGACGCCTATCAGGTCAGCCACCCGGTCGAGGGCGGCGATGCCTGCCTCGACCTCGTCATCGAGGCAGGCCAGTTGCGGGAACTGGCGCCGAAGGACCAATTGCGCGCCGGCGACCGCCTGGCGTTTCGTCGCCAGCGCCGGCGTGTCGATCCCCGCGCGCAGGCACTGGTGGCACTGCTACGCCACAGCCTGAGCCGCAATGTCGCCGAAACGCTGGAGGCCGAGACGCTGGCGCTAACGCTGGTGCGGCGCTCGCTCGGCGAGCGCACCTCGCATGTCGCGGGCGCCAGCCCCGGGCGGCAAAAACTGGTCGACCGCGCCAAGCTGGTTCTGTCCTCGGATTTGTCGCGACGCTGGACGCTGGCCGAGATTGCCGCCGAGGTCGGCGTTTCGCCGGTCTATCTGACGCAAATGTTCCAGCAGGTCGAGGCCATGCCGCTCTATCGCTATCATCTGCGCCTGCGGCTGGCGCGTGCGCTCGACCTGCTTGGCCGCTACGACAATCTGACCACACTGGGCATGGACCTCGGCTTCTCCAGCCACAGCCATTTCAGTGCGTCGTTCAGGCAGGTCTATGGCCGCACGCCGGCGGAGTTCCAGCGCTCGATCAAGCCGCGCTGAAGCCATTTCGCCAAGGAAGGCAGCGAGATATCAGCCGCGCAGGGCAGCCATGGCGGCCACGTGCAGCTCTGGTGTTGCCGCCGCCAGGATATCGCCGCCCTTTTCCGCCGGCCCGCCATCGAAGGTGGTGACGACGCCACCGGCCTTCTCGATGATCGGGATCAGCGCCACGATATCATAGGGCTTCAGGCCGGGATCGGCGACGATGTCGACACTTCCCGAGGCGATCATGGCGAAGGCATAGCAATCGGCGCCGTAGCGGGCGAGCTGGACCTGTCTCTCGAAAGAGTCATAGCGCGTGCGCGCCTCGCCCTTGTACAGCGCCGGTGTGGTGGTGAACAGCGTTGCGTCAGCGAGGCTGGTCGTCTTGCGGGTCGAAAGCTTGCGCGGGCCGCCCGGCCCCTCATAGTGCGAGCCCGAGGCGTTGGCATAGAACAGTTCGCCGGTGAAGGGCTGCGCCATCATGCCGGCGATGGCGTCGCCATCGACCGTCAGCCCGACCAGCGTCCCCCACACCGGCAGGCCGGAGATGAAGGCGCGCGTGCCGTCGATCGGATCGATCACCCAGACATGTCGGCTGGAGATGTTCTCGCTGCCATGCTCCTCGCCAAGAATGCCATGGTCGGGATACTCGGCCGATATCAGCGCCCGGATGACGCGTTCGGCCTCGCGATCGGCTTCCGTGACCGGATCGAAACTGCCTTTTTCCTTGTTGGCCACGGCACCCTGGGCGCGAAAGCGCGGCAAGGTCTCGGCCGCTGCCGCTTGCGCGATACGGCGCATGAAATCGATGCTGATGTCCAACTGATTCTCCCGCATTGCAGAGTGCCCAACCGGGCTCTGCCGACACTTTCCCGCCAAAACAACTCTGTTTATCGATTTATTCGCCGCGACAGCTGTTGCCAAAATGTCACGCAAGCGTCATCGAAACGCAATTTCCACATCACTCTGAATTAAAAAAGCCTGAAGGTCGCTTGACATTTGTGCACCGCACAATACCCTCGACCTCGGACAGGTTATCCTGTCCATGCCCTCCTTGGGCGTTTCCTCCCTAGACTTCGACCGTATCGTGCAAACGATGCGGTCTTTTTTTACGCCTTGCACCTCGGGCCGGCTATTTTACTCCGCGGCCAGCGGCAGGTCGATGAAGTGATGGTCGGGCATCGCCATCAGATCCGCTGAAAATCGCGTCAGATCATCGGCCAGCGCGTCGAAGCCGGCGACCTTCTCGAATGTCCGTTCATTCATGTAGAGCCCGCGATTGACCTCGATCTGCAGCGCATGCAGATGGCGCGCCGGGCGGCCATAATGTTCGGTGATGAAGCCGCCGGCATAAGGCTTGTTGTGGGCGACGGTATAGCCCATCGCGGTCAGCAGGCCGATCGCGGTCTCGGTCAGCGCCGCGGTGGCCGAAATGCCGAAACGGTCGCCGATGATGAAGTCCGGCCGCAGGCCGCTGTCGCCGACGCGGATGCTCGCCGGCATCGAATGGCAATCGATCAGCACGGCAAAGCCGAAACGGGCATGGGTTCTGGTCAAAAGCCGCTTCAGCGTTTCGTGATAGGGCTTGTAGACGGCCTCGATGCGGACAACGGCTTCGGCCAGCGGCAATCGGCCGGAATAGATGTCGAGCCCCTCACCCACCAGCTTGGGCACAGTGCCTAGGCCGCCCGCCACCCGCGCCGAGCGGATGTTGCAGAAGGACGGCACCGGCTCGGCGAACATGCGCGGGTCGAGTTCCCAGGGCTCGCGGTTGACGTCGAGATAGGCGCGCGGGAAATTCGCCGCCAGCATCGGCGCGCCCAACGCCACGGCACCGCCGAACAGTTCGTCGACATAGCAATCCTCCGAGCGGCGGATGGCGTTGCGGTCGAGCCTCGCCATGGCAAGGAAGCGTTCCGGATAGTAGCGGCCGCTATGCGGCGAGTTGAACAGGAAGGGGACGCGCTGCTCTGCGCCCGATCGGATTTCGAAGGGTGGAACGACCGAAAAATCCTCGGCTGCCGTCTTCAATTTGAACGAACCCGAAAACACCAGTGCATCATCCTATGAAACTGCCACCTTGCTGGCCGCATGTCCAGCATTTCGCCGCGCGCATCGCCTTGCCAAATGCGGATAATGCTTCGCCGCGTTCACTTGATGTTTACCCTCACCTCCTCATATACAGGATGGTTAACGGGCTGCCTCGGCGGCAGTCTCGGGCGGGTGATTCGGACGGGATATCATGGCACGCATTCTTCTGGCGGAAGACGACGACGATATGCGTCGGTTCCTCGTCAAGGCGTTGGAACGCGCCGGCTACCAGGTCAGCGATTTCGACAATGGCGCCAGCGCCTATGAGCGGCTGCGCGAGGAACCGTTCTCGCTGCTGTTGACCGACATCGTCATGCCGGAGATGGACGGCATCGAACTGGCCCGTCGCGCCACCGAGATCGATCCGGACCTCAAGGTCATGTTCATCACCGGTTTCGCCGCCGTTGCGCTGAACCCGGACTCCAAGGCGCCGAAAGACGCCAAGGTGCTGTCGAAGCCCTTCCACCTGCGCGACCTCGTCAACGAGGTCGAGAAGATGCTGCACGCGGCCTGAGCCGCCTTCCGCAAAGGCATCATCGCTGCGGCGAGACGACGCCTTCTTTCCTTTTTCTCGCTATTGACGCGCCGGACCAAAAATGGTGTATGCGCGGCTTCGGATGGGCGTGTAGCTCAGCGGGAGAGCACTGCATTGACATTGCAGGGGTCACAGGTTCAATCCCTGTCACGCCCACCATCCAAGCCTAGACGATCAATATATTGGCCGGGTTTCCGCTGATTGGACATCCAAGGGTCGGCTATCCCCTCTTTTGCTTGTAAATCAGCAATTCAGGCCGATATTCGAAATGCATGGTGTCGTAGTGGTACCAGCGTCCGCCCCAGATAAAACCCTGCTTTTCAAACAGCGTGACGATCGACAAGGGTATGCGGTTCTTGAACGGGATCTGGCCCTTTGCGTCGGGCTTGCTCCATAACCAATAGTCGGAATAACCGACATTGATGTCGAATGCGGCGCCGAAGGAATGGACGCTGAGTTGGTCCGTGCCGGCGATGGCCCGCCAATTGAAACCGCCGCCTGGCTTGAGGCCGTAACGGCTCATGCCGGCGGGCATGTCTTGTAGGGCATCAGAGATTTTGGCGAGGCGCGCATCGATATCGAAGAGTAAACTGACTCGAACCGGATACTTGCCCAGTTTTGGCAGCCATTTGATGCTCGTTACGTGCTTGCTCACCGCTGCAGCACTGGCCCCATAAAGTTTTTTGAAAAAAGCCTCGTTGCGAATTCGCCCCGGATCGAAATCCACGTCAGGGACAAGATCACCGGCGCTGGCCGTCGGATAGACGTAGTGGAACATGTCCTCGATATCGGGGGACTTGATCAGGTCCTCAGGCGGGCGTGCCTTGCCGTCGTCCCACACCATCATGCCACCATCCGACCATGTCAGCGTATTACCCGAGATGGTAAAAAGGCCGGGGTAGGCTTCGAGCAGGGCCGCCTTGGCCGCAGCCTGATCGACGCCGTCGCCGCCTTGCGCGGCGGATACGGGAAATGCCGCCAGCAAACCCGCGGAAACGATGGAAATCCTCGGTTTCATCGACAGCGTGGCCTCCCGAAATTGCACGCGTGCGATTTCGATCATAGACGAAAAGAGGACTATAGATCAGGGCGCGAGCCCAGATTCATTCCGGGACGCCCGCCACAACACACAGGCTCTTCATCCGCGATATAGCAAGGTCGGGATCGGCCAGCAGGCCTGCCTGGTCGGCAAGGCGAAAGATCTCGGCATAATGGCGGATGCCGCGCGCCGACTGCATGCCGCCGACCATCGTAAAATGGTCCTGATGGCCGTTCAGCCAGGCCATGAAGACGATGCCGGCCTTGTAGTATTCGGTCGGCACCTCGAAGATTTTTCGCGATAGCGGCACCGTCGGCGCCATCAGCGCGTCATAGCCGGCCTGATCGCCCGCGGCGAGCCTTGCCAGGGCGGCGTTGGCGACCGGCGCAATGGCGTCGAAAATGCCGAGCAGCGCGTGCGAATGCCTGTTGCCGTCTCCGGCGATCAGTTCGGGATAGTTGAAGTCGTCGCCGGTGAACATCACGACGCCGTCCGGCAGCCGGTTGCGGAGCGCGACCTCCTTGCCGGCATCGAGCAACGATATCTTTATGCCTTCGACCTTGTTTGCGTGGCGCTCGATGATGGCGACCACCGTATCGAGCGCGGTCTCGAAATCGTCGCTGCCCCAATAGCCCTTCAAGGCCGGGTCGAACATGTCACCCAGCCAGTGCAGGATGACCTTGCCGGAGGCCTGGCCGAGAATGCGGTCATAGACGGCGGCGTAGTCGTCCGGCCCCTTCGCTACAGCCGCCAGCGCGCGGCTGGCCATCATGATCGCCTTGCCGCCCTGCCCTTCGATGAAAGCGAACTGCTCCTCATAGGCGGCTATCACATCGTGCAGTGTTCTCGCCGACGCCGGCGCCAGATGGTCGGTCCCGGCGCCCGAGGCAAGATCGGCGCCCGGAACCGTTCGCGCCTCGGCGATCGAACGGCGGATCAATTCCTGCGCATTGGTCCAGTCGAAACCCATGCCGCGCTGCGACGTGTCCATCGCCTCGGCGATGCGGAAGCCGAGCCGCCACAAATGATGGCGGAACGCCATCGTCCTGTCCCAGTCGACGACGGGCCGCGACCATGGATCGGTCATTTCACGGGGATCGGCAACGACATGCGCGGCGGCATAGGCGATGCGCGAAAACCGCGCGCCGATGTCAGGCTGCACCGGTTGTCCGACAAGCGCGTAACGGGTGCTGCGGCCACCCTCACCAGGCAAGGCAATGTCCATCGATCGCTCCCTTCGCAGCGCCTATTAAATGGAACGTTCCAATAAATCAAGAACCTTTAGATTGAGAGCGCATTGACGGCCAAATGCTGCGTTGCAGCACAGAAAGCCTTGTAAGCTATGCCATTTGAGTACGCACAATCGGCTTTTCAGGCTGCAAAAAATTCGCGGTTGACTCGCGGTTGAACCAGTGATTAGAACGTTCCAATAAATCTGATTGAGATAACCGGGAGGAGATATCAGGATGGCCAGCCGGGCCAAGGCGACGATCTTCGACATTGCCCGCGAGGCGGGCGTGTCCAAATCGACGGTCTCGCTCGTGCTCCAGGGCAGCGCGCTGATCCGGCCTGAAACCGCGATCAAGGTGCGCAAGGCGATCGAGGATGTCGGCTATGTCTACAACCGCGGCGCCGCCAATCTGCGCAAGGCCCATTCCAACGTCATCGGCATGGTCATCAACGATCTCACCAATCCCTTTTTCGCCGAGCTGGCGGTCGGCATGGAGCGCGTCTTCCAGTCGGCCGGCATCGTGCCGTTCATCGCCAACACGGCTGAGAATCCGGTGCGTCAGGAAGAGGTGCTGAAGTCGCTGATGGAACAAGGCGTTGCCGGCCTTATCGTCTCGCCGGCGCGCGGCACCACACCGGGCGCCTTCCGCCGCCTGGAGATGGTGGGCTTGCCCGTGGTCTTCGCCATGCGCCGCCTGCCTGAAAGCCGCATCCCGGTGATTGCGCCCGACAATCATCGCGGCGCCTATCTCGCCACCGCTCATCTGATCGGCAAGGGACATCGCCGGCTCGTCTTCTTCGGCGGCTCGTCCGATCTGGTGGTCTATCACGAGCGCCTTGGCGGATTTCGCGAAGCCTGCGAGACGCAAGGCATCGCCGCGCGCGACACCCTGGTCGTCGAGGGCGAGACCAGCCGCAGAGGCGGTATCGCCTGCCTCGAAACAGCTCTGGCGATGGCTGAACCGCCGACCGCTGCCCTCTGCTTCAACGACGCCGTCGCCTTCGGCGCGATGCTGGCGCTGCGCAAGCGTGGACTTGAGCCCGGTGCGGATTTCGCCATCGTCGGTTTCGATGACGTCGCCGAGGCCGAGCATTACATGCCGGCTTTGACCAGCGTCGCGGTGGACTCCGCGGGCCTCGGCGAACGCGCCGCCCATGTCATGCTGAAAATGATCCAGTCGCGCACCACGCGGGCCGAAGACCATATCGGCGCGGTCAATCTCGTGGTCAGGGAAAGCTGCGGTCCGGACCGCCGTTCGCGAAACAGACCTACGGCAACGGGAGGCGCCGCATGAGCGTCAAATGGGGACTGATCGGCGCCAGCACGATCGCCAGGCAATTCATGATCAATGCCATCCGTGCGCAGGCCGATGGCAGGATCGCGGCGGTGATGAGTTCCGACCCGGAGCGGGCCCAGGCGTATGCCGTGGAAAACAACATTCCGCTTGCGGTCTCGACGCTTGACGATCTCCTCGATGAGGATATCGACGCCGTCTACATCTCGACCACCAACGAACTGCATCTCGAACAGGCGCTTGCCGCCATCACGGCGGGCAAGCATGTGCTGTGCGAAAAGCCGCTGGCGCTGAACAGCGCCGATGCCCGCGAAATGGTCGCCGCCGCCAGGGCGGCCGGAATCGTGCTTGGCACCAACCATCATCTGCGCAACGCCGGCGCGCACCGCGCCATGCACGAGGCGATCGCAACGGGGCGCATCGGCAAACCGATCGCCGCGCGCGTCTTCCATGCCGTCTATCTGCCGGAAAACCTGCAGGGCTGGCGCATCACCAAGCCGGAAGCCGGCGGCGGTGTCGTGCTCGACATCACTGTGCATGATGCCGACACGCTGCGCTTCGTGCTGGGCGACGATCCGGTCGAGGTCTCGGCCTTCACGCAAGCCGCCGGCATGGCCGGCGGCGGACTGGAAGACGGCGCCATGTGCATCTGGCGCTTCCAGTCGGGCCTCATCGCCCAGTCGCATGAAGCTTTCACCAGCAGATTCGCCGGCACCGGCTTCGAGGTGCACGGCTCGGAGGGTTCCCTGATCGGCCGCGATGTGATGACGCAAAAGCCTGTCGGCTCGGTCATCCTGCGCACCGCCGACGGCGAAGAGGAGTTGAGCTTCGACCACGAGGATCTCTACGTCAGGTCCGTGCGGCGGTTCCATGCCGCAATCCACGGCGACGGCCAACCTGCCGCCACCGGCGAGGACGGCATCTGGTCGCTCACCTCGGCCGAGGCGGCATTGCAGTCGGCCAACTCCGGCAAGGCCGTCAAGATCGACCCGAAACTCGGGAGCATGAATTGAGCAAGGTCGTTTCCGCGGCACAGGCAGCCGGCCTGATTAGGGATGGCGTGGTCGTTTCCGTGTCCTCATCGAGCGGCCTTGGCTGCCCCGACGCGGTGCTGGCCGCCATCGGCGAACGCTTCGACGCGGAAGGCCACCCGAAAGATATCACCACGCTGCACCCGATCGCCGCGGGCGACATGTATGGCATCAAGGGCATCGATCATTTGGCGAAGCCCGGCCTGCTGAAGCGCACTTTGTGCGGCTCCTATCCGTCCGGCCCCTCCTCGTCCGAACCGCCGCAGATCTGGAAGATGATCGGCGACAATTCGGTTGCCGCCTATAACGTGCCGTCCGGCATCATGTTCGATATGCACCGCGAGGCCGCCGCCAAGCGGCCGGGCGTGCTGACCAAGGTCGGTCTCGACACCTTTGCCGACCCGCGTCACCAAGGCTGCGCCATGAACGCCGCCGCCAGCGAACCGATCGTGTCGGTGCAGCAGTTCGACGGCGAGGAATGGCTCTATTTCCGCTCGATCGTGCCGCAGGTCTCGATCATCCGCGCCACCACGGCGGATGAGCGCGGCAACCTCACCTATGAGCATGAGGGCGCCTATCTCGGCGGCCTCGAACAGGCGCTCGCCGCCCGCAACAATGGCGGTGTCGTCATCGCGCAGGTCAAGCGCGTCGTCGAGAACGGCACGCTGAAGCCGCATGATGTGCGCGTGCCGGGCGTGCTCGTCGACCACATCGTCGTCGCGCCCGATCAGTTGCAGACGACGCTGACGCCTTACGATCCGGCCATCTCGGGCGAGATTTTCCGTCCATTGTCGACCTTCCGCAATGCCGAGATGAACGTGCAGAAGGTGATCGCGCGCCGCGTCGCCATGGAGCTGCGCGACGGCATGGCCGTCAACATCGGCTTCGGCATCTCGGCCAATGTGCCGCGCATCCTTCTGGAAGAAGGCCAGCACGGCAAGGTCACCTGGGTGATCGAGCAAGGTGCCGTCGGTGGCGTGCCGCTGCTCGACTTCAAGTTCGGCTGCTCGTCCAACGCCGACGCGTTCATGCCATCGCCGCACCAGTTCATCTATTTCCAGGCTGGCGGCTTCGACGCCTCGCTGTTGTCCTTCCTGCAGATCGACCGCCACGGCTCGGTCAACGTGTCGAAACTGTCGGCGCGGCCGCATGTCACCGCCGGCGCCGGCGGCTTTGTCGACATCACCGCGCGGGCAAAGAAGATCGTCTTCTCCGGCTTCTTCAATGCCGGCGCCAAACTCTCGCTGGCCGATGGCGGCATCCGCATCGACCAGGAGGGCAAGGTCAAGAAGGTGGTCAACGAGGTCGAGCACATCTCCTTCTCCGGCAAGCGCGCGGTCGCTCAAGGGCAGGACATCACCTATGTCACCGAGCGCTGCGTGATGAAGCTGACGCCCGATGGGCTGATGGTGACGGAACTGGCGCCGGGCATCGACCTCGAGCGCGATGTGCTGGCACAGTCCGAGACACAGCTCGGTGTCGCCAATGACCTCAGGGTGACGCCGGCGGCACTCTATCAGGATCGGCCGATCGGCCTGTCGCTCAACGGCGGCGCCTCGCTCGGAGGCGTGCATGGCTGAGCGCCTTGTCACCTTCGAAAGGGATGGCGCTATTGGCGTCGTCACGCTCTGCCGGCCAGAAAAATTCAACGCGCTGGACATCCCGATGCTGCGGGCGCTGGAAGCCGCGCTCGATGAAGCGGAACTGGCCGAAAGTGTCCGCGTCGTGCTGATCCGCGGCGAAGGCAAGGGCTTTTGCGCCGGCGGCGATGTCGAGGCGTGGGCGCAAATGAGCGCCGCTGATTTCCAGGTGCAATGGGTGCGCTACGGCCACCGTGTCTTCGACCGGCTGGCGCGGCTGCGGCAACCGACCATCGCCGTGCTGTCCGGTCATGCGCTGGGCGGCGGGCTGGAACTGGCGGTCGCCTGTGATTTCCGCGTCGCCGAGGCGCATGTGAAATTGGGCTTCCCCGAAACCTCGATTGGCGTCGTGCCCGGCTGGTCCGGCACGCAGCGCGCCGTGCGCCGTTTTGGCGCGCAGACGGTGCGGCGCATGGCGCTGGGTGGTGAAGTTTTCCTGGCGGCTCAGGCACTGGTTTTGGGCATCGTCGACAGAATTGTCGAAACCGGCGGTGGGTTAGCCGAAGCCAAAGCCTGGGCCGAAAAGATCGCCGAGCGCGGCCCGCTGGCGACGGAAGCGGCCAAGCTTATGATCGCGGTTGCCGAAGGCGAGGAAAGTGCTGCCGCGACCGAAGCACTGGCCAGCGGCTTCATCGCGCTCACCGGCGATCTCAAGGCTGGCGTGACTGCTTTCAAGACCAAGCAGAAGCCGGCATTTTCAAGAAGCTAGAGAAAACAATCCTGATGAACGCCCCTCTCAACATCGCCATGCCCGCCGAAGCTTCGGCAGCACCAAAGGCTTATCGGCTGCTGATCGACGGCAAACATGTCGATGCCCGCGACGGCCGCACATTAGAGCGCAAGAGCCCAGGCCATGGCTTCACCGTTTCGCGCTATGCGCAGGCTGGCGAGGCCGAGGTGGAAGCGGCGATGCAGGCCGCGCACAAGGCATTCGAGACCGGCCCGTGGCCGCGCATGAAGGCCTCCGAACGCGCCGCGATCCTGCACAAGGCGGCCGACCTGATCGAGGCGCGGTTGGAAGACATCGCCCGGCTCGACGCGCTGGAATCCGGCAAGCCGATCGCCCAGGCGCGCGGCGAGATCGGCGGCGCCGTCGACATCTGGCGGTACGCGGCATCGCTCGCCCGCACGCTGCACGGCGAGAGCTACGCCAATCTTGGCGACGCCATGCTGGGCGTGGTCGTGCGTGAGCCGATCGGCGTCGTCTTGATCATCACGCCTTGGAATTTTCCGTTCCTTATCGTCAGCCAGAAACTGCCTTTCGCGCTCGCCGCCGGCTGCACGGCCGTGGTCAAGCCGAGCGAGATGACGTCGGCCTCGACCTTCGTGCTGGGCGATATCCTGCTGGAGGCCGGGCTGCCCGCCGGTGTCGTCAACATCCTTGCCGGTCTCGGCGGCGATGTCGGCGCGCCGATGGTCAGCCATTCCCTGGTCGAGATGGTGTCGTTCACCGGTTCGACCCGCGTCGGCAAGATGACCATGGCGTCGGCAGCGCAGTCGCTGAAGAAAGTCTCGATGGAACTTGGCGGCAAGAACGGCCAGATCGTCTTCCCCGACGCCGACCTCGAAGCGGCCGCCGACGCGGCGGTGTTCGGCGGCTTCTTCAATGCCGGCGAATGCTGCAATGCCGGCAGCCGGCTGATCGTGCACGAGGCGATCGCCGACGATTTTCTTGCTGCTGTGAAGGCACTTACGTCGAAAGTAACAGTGGGCGATCCACTGGATGATCGCACCAAGGTCGGCGCGATGATCTCGTCCGACCATCTGGCCAAGGTGACGGGTTACGTCACGGCAGCCGCAGGCGAAGGCAGCAACGTCTTCAGCGGCGGCAAGCAATTGGCCTCCAATGCCGGCCAATATCTCGACCCCACCATCATCCGCGGCGTCACCGAGAACATGGCGATTGCACGCGAGGAAGTGTTCGGACCGGTGCTCTCCGTGCTCACTTTTGAAACGATTGAAAAGGCGTTGCACATCGCCAACAACACGCCCTATGGTCTGTCTGCAGGCGTGTGGAGCGCCAGCATCGACACATGCATGTCGGTGGCGCGTGGGGTGCGTTCGGGGACGGTTTGGGTGAACACATTCATGGAAGGTTATCCCGAGCTGCCTTTCGGAGGCTACAAGCAGTCAGGTCTCGGACGCGAACTCGGCAAACGCGCCGTCGAGGACTATACCGAGGAAAAGACAATCCAGTTTCATCGCGGCCAGCGCACCGGATGGTGGGTCGGCTGAGTTTGGAAGAACCCGGTGGGCTTCCACCGGTCGTGTAATGCAACAAGGGAGGAAGTACATGTTGCGCAAACTGCTTATCGGAACGGCTCTTGCATCGGGGCTTGCTTTCGCGGCCCATGCCGAGGACGTCAAGGAAGTGCAGATGCTGCATTGGTGGACGTCGGGCGGCGAAGCGGCTGCTCTCAATGTCCTCAAGCAGGACCTGGCCAAGGAGGGTTATGCCTGGAAAGACGTGCCGGTGTCCGGCGGTGGCGGCGACCCCGCAATGGTCGTGCTGAAGGCAATGGTGGCAGCCGGCAATCCGCCGACGGCTTCGCAGATGCTCGGCTATACCGTGCTCGACTATGCGGCAGCTGGCAAGACGGGTGACATCACCGCCATCGCCATCAAGGAGGGCTGGGACAAGGTTGTTCCGGCGGCGCTGCAGAAGTTTACCATCTATGACGGCAAATGGGTCGCGGTTCCCGTCAACGTCCATTCGGTCAACTGGGTGTGGATCAACAAGGCGGTGATGGACAAGATCGGCGGCACCGAGCCGAAGACCTTCGACGACCTGATTGCGCTACTCGACAAGGCCAAGGCGGCCGGCGTGATCCCGCTCGCTCTCGGTGGCGAGAACTGGCAGGAAGCCACCATGTTCGATTCGGTCGTGCTGTCGACCGGCGGACCTGAGTTCTACAAGAAGGCCATGAACGACCTCGACGACGCCTCGCTCAAGTCCGACACGATGAAGAAGTCGTTCGATAATTTGGGCAAGCTGATTACCTATGTCGACCCGAACTTCTCCGGTCGCCAGTGGAATCAGGCAACTGCCATGGTCATCAAGGGCGATGCTCTGGTGCAGGTCATGGGCGACTGGGCCAAGGGAGAGTTCCACGCCGCCAACAAGACCCCGGGCACCGACTTCCTGTGCTATCGTTTCCCGGGCACCGACGGCAGTGTCGTTTACAACTCCGACATGTTCGCCATGTTCGACGTTGCAGACGATCGCAAGGCGGCCCAGGCAGCACTTGCCACCGCCACGCTCTCGAAGAGCTTCCAGTCGGCCTTCAACGTCGTCAAGGGCTCGGTTCCGGCCCGCATCGACGTCCCGGACACCGACTTCGACGCTTGCGGCAAGAAGGGCATCGCCGACCTCAAGGCCGCCAACGAGAAGGGCACCTTGTTCGGCTCGCTGGCCCAGGGCTATGGCGCCCCGCCCGCGATCGCCAATGCCTACAAGGATGTTGTGACCAAGTTCGTCCACGGCCAGATCAAGACCTCGGACGAAGCCGTGACCGAACTGGTCAAGGCGATCGACGACGCCAGGTAAGCGCTCGCCACCAAGACACCTTCCCTGCCTCGGCGGGGAAGGTTTCATCCCAGAATTGGCCGGCTTGAACACCACGCCGACCAAAGACCCGTATGCACGGGGCCGCCTTGCCGCCTGACGGCAGAGCACGGACGGCCCGAACGGGAGGAGCCTCATGAGCAGTGTAGCGACAACCCAGATCAAGCTGACGCCGGAGCGGTCGCGCCCCTCGGTGCGCTCGCGGCTGCAGGACGCCCTGCCGAAGATCGTGCTGGCGCCGAGCTTCGCCATTACCATCATCTTTGTCTACGGCTTCATCCTGTGGACGATCTATCTGTCCTTCACCAATTCCAAGACCTTCCCGTCCTACGTCATCACCGGCTCGCGCGCCTATCAGCGGCTGTGGGGCTGGACCTTCGACACAGACCCGCCATCGAGCTGGTACACGTCGATCACCAATATGGGCATTTTCGGCTTTCTCTACATCTCCATCTGCCTGGCGCTTGGCCTGTTCCTGGCCATCCTGCTCGACCAGAAGATCCGCGGCGAAGGCGTACTGCGCCCGATCTATCTCTACCCGATGGCGCTGTCCTTCATCGTCACCGGCGTCGCCTGGAAATGGTTCCTCGACCCGGGTCTCGGCCTTGAGCAGACGCTGCATCAGTGGGGCTGGACGAGCTTCCATTTCGACTGGATCAAGAACAAGGATTTCGTCATCTACACAGTGGTCATCGCCGGCGTCTGGCAGGCCTCCGGCTTCATTATGGCGATGTTCCTGGCCGGCCTGCGCGGCATTGACGGCGAGATCATGAAGGCGGCGCAGATCGATGGCGCCACCACCTTCCAGCTCTATCGTCGCATCGTCATTCCGCTGCTGCGGCCGATCTTCCTGTCGGCCTTCATCGTACTCGCGCACCTCGCCATCAAGTCGTATGATCTGGTGGTGGCGCTGACCAGCGGCGGCCCCGGCGGCTCGGCCTGGTTGCCGTCCAACTTCATGTATGAGTACACTTTCAAGCGCAACGAAATGGCCGTCGGCTCGGCCAGCGCCGTCATCATGCTGATGACCATTGTGGCGATCATCGTGCCTTACCTCTACTCCGAGCTCAGGGAGAAGCCGCGATGAGCGCTGTCACCTCACCCGCCCGCCAGGGCACTGGCGGCATCAGCACCAAGGTCCTGAACCGCATCGTCATCTACGGGCTGCTGGCGCTGTTTGCGCTGTTCTATTTGATGCCGCTGTTCGTCATGCTGGTCACCTCGTTCAAGACCATGGACGAAATCCAGAACGGCAACATGCTGGCCCTGCCCAAGGCACCGACCTTCGACCCGTGGCTGAAGGCCTGGGGCGAGACCTGCGTCGGCCTGACCTGCGCCGGCATCAAGGGCTATTTCTGGAACTCCATCAAGATGGTGGTTCCGGCGGTGCTGATCTCGACCATGCTCGGCGCTCTCAACGGCTACGTGCTGACCAAATGGCGCTTTCGCGGCGCAACCCTGGTCTTCGGCCTGATGCTGTTTGCCTGCTTCATCCCGTTCCAGTCGGTGCTGCTGCCGATGGCGACGATCCTCGGCAGCGTCGGCCGCTTCGGCGTGACGCTGCAGAACTCGGTCGGAACCAGCTTCGGTCTCGGCAATCCGACGGTCAACCTGGTCTTCGTCCACGTCGTCTACGGCCTTGGCTTCACCACTTTGTTCTTCCGCAACTATTACGAGGCCTTCCCGACCGAATTGGTCAAGGCGGCGCAGGTCGACGGCGCCTCCTTCTTCCAGATCTTCCGCCGCATCATGCTGCCGAACTCGATGCCGATCTTCGTCGTCACCGTCATCTACCAGTTCACCAACATCTGGAACGACTTCCTGTTCGCTTCCGCCTACGCCGGCGCCGGCGAGTCGATGCCGATGACGGTGGCGCTCAACAACGTGGTCAACACTTCGACCGGCGTCGTCGAATACAACGTCAACATGGCCGCGGCGATGATAGCGGCTCTGCCCACCCTGATCGTCTATGTCGTCGCCGGCCGCTATTTCGTGCGCGGGCTGATGGCGGGCGCGGTCAAAGGCTGACCATTAGGAAGGAACGATCATGGCTTTTCTGGAAATTGACGGGCTGAAGAAGCGCTTCGGGAATGTTGAAATCCTGAAGGGCATCGATGTCGAGCTCGAAAAGGGCGGCTTCCTGGTGCTGGTCGGCCCGTCCGGCTGCGGCAAGTCCACCTTGCTCAATACCATCGCCGGCCTGGAGCAGATCACGGAGGGCGAGATCCGTGTCGACGGTCGCCCCATCAACGATCTACATCCGTCCAAGCGCGACATCGCCATGGTCTTCCAGAGCTACGCGCTCTATCCGAACATGACGGTGGCCGGGAACATCTCCTTCGGCATGGAAATGCGCGGCGTGCCGGCCGACGAGCGCCAGAAGGCGATCGACAAGGTGGCCAAGGTGCTGCAGATCGGCCATCTCCTGCAGCGCAAGCCGAGCCAGCTGTCCGGCGGTCAGCGCCAGCGCGTCGCCATGGGCCGGGCGCTGGTCCGCGACCCCAAGCTGTTCCTGTTCGACGAGCCGCTGTCCAACCTCGACGCCAAGCTGCGCGTCGACATGCGCATCGAGATCAAGCGCCTGCACGCCACGACAGGCACCACCATCGTCTACGTCACCCATGACCAGATCGAGGCGATGACGCTGGCGACCAAGATCGCCGTCATGCGCGACGGCGAGGTGCAGCAGTTCGGCACGCCGGCCGAAATCTACAACAACCCCACCAACCTGTTCGTCGCCGACTTCATGGGGTCGCCGGCGATGAACCTGATCCCGGCAACCATCGCCACCTCGGGCAATGCGCTGTCCGTCGTGCTGCAACGCGAGGCGCGCGAGCCGATCACGCTGCCGATGGCCAATGCGCCGGCGGGTCTCTCGGCATTCCAGGGCAAGCCGATCATCTTCGGCGTGCGGCCGGAAGCGTTGACCGATCCGGAAGGTGCCGAGCGCAACGCCTCGAATATCGCCACCGCCGACCTGCACATCGAAGTGGTCGAGCCTGCGGGCTCCGACACTTTCGCGGTGACCAATCTCGGCGGCAAGCCCGTTGTGGCGCGGCTGCGCGCCGATGCCAACATCCAGCCGGGCACCAGCACGCCGCTCGCCTTCAATCTGACCAAGGCGGTGTTCTTCGATCCGGCGACCGAGAACCGCATCCGCTAATGTATGTCGCCCAAAAGTGGATCCGGTTTTGGGGCAACGACATGCATCAAAACAAAAACCTAAAGCGCGTCAGGACGCGATTTAGGCCATGACAAATCCGGACATCGTCATCATCGGCTCCGGCATTGGCGGCGCTACGATCGCCTCCGGTCTGGCCGGCAGCGGCGCCTCGATCCTGATTCTGGAGCGCGGCGAGCCCTTGCCGGCAACATCGCATGCGCGCGACACGCGCTCGATTTTCGTCGACGGCCACTACAGGCCAAAGGAGATGTGGCGCGAGGCCGGCGGTGCCGTCTTCAATCCCGGCAATTACTACTATGTCGGCGGCAATTCGAAGTTCTACGGCGCGGTGCTGATCCGCTACCGCAAGGAAGATTTTTCGGCCATGGAGCACTTTGGCGGCGTTTCGCCGGCCTGGCCGTTTTCCTATGACGAATTCGAGCCCTGGTATTCCAGGGCCGAGCAGTTGTTTCGCGTGCGCGGCACGCTGGGCGAAGATCCGACCGAACCCTTCCACTCGATCCCCTATGCGTTCAAGCCGGTGCCCGACGAGGCGCCGATCGCGCGCGCTCGCGCCGAGCTTAGGGGACTCGGCCTGCATCCAGCCTCTTTGCCGCTCGGTGTCGATATCGACACCTGGCTGAACGAAGGCAAGACCGGCTGGGACGCGTTTCCCAACACCGGCCAGGGCAAGATGGACGCCCAGACAGCACCGCTGGCGGCGGCGCTCAAGGACAGCAATATCCGGCTCGAGACCGGCTGCTATGTCGAGTATCTCGAAGCGGCAGCCGACGGCAGAAACATCGCCGCAATCCACTACCGCCAGAACGGCGAGCTGAAGAAAGTGTCGCCGAAGCTGGTCATCCTGTCCGCAGGCGCGGTCAATTCCGCCGTCATCCTGCTGCGCTCGCCCTCTGCTGATGGCAAGGGCCTCGCCAATCGTTCCGACCAGGTCGGTCGTAATTTCATGAACCACAACTCCAGCGCCATGCTGGCCATCGATCCGCGCCGCAGGAACGATTCCGTCTACCAGAAGACGCTGATGCTGAACGATTATTATCTCTCCGACGGCAAGGGCGGCAAGCCGCTCGGCAACGTCCAGCTGCTCGGCAAGATCGACGGCAACATGCTGAAGGCCAATGTGAAGTCGGTGCCGAAATTCGCGCTCGATTACATGGCCGGCCACGCCGTCGACTGGTATCTGATGTGCGAGGACCTGCCCGATCCGGAAAGCCGCATCACGGTCGACGGCAAGGACATCGTCATGCAGTGGCGGCGCTCCAACATACAGTCGCTCGACGGGCTGACCAAGGTGATGCGCGAAAACTTCCGCGCCTGCGGTTATCCCCTCGTGCTGTCGCGCCCCTTCGACAAGCGCACGCCCTCGCATCAGTGCGGCACAGTCAAGATGGGCAACGATCCGGCGATCGCGCCGCTCGATCCGTTCTGCCGCGCGTTCGACCACCAGAACCTGTTCATCGTCGACGGCAGTTTTTTGCCCAACTCGGCTGCGGTTAATCCGGCACTGTCGATCGCCGCTCAGGCACTGCGCGTGGCGGACCACATCCGCAAGGTGGAGCTTTCAGCATGACCCGCCCGGCCGCGATCATCACCGGAGGCGCGCGCGGCATTGGGCTGGCCTGTGCCGAAGCGCTGGCTAATGACGGCTTCGACATTTTGCTCGCCGACCTTGCCGAACACGCGTCGGACGAACTCGCCGAGAACATCGCCGAACGCGGCGCGAAATTCGCTTACGCTCAATGCGACATCGCCGATCTCAACAGCCACACAGCACTTGTCGATGCCGCCATGCGCGCCTTCGGCCGCATCGATTGCCTGGTCAACAATGCCGGCGTCGGCGCAGTCGTACGTGGCGATCTTCTCGAGCTGAAACCGGACAATTTCGACCGCACACTTGGCATCAACCTGCGCGGCACCGTGTTCCTCAGCCAGGCCGTCGCGAAAGCGATGCTTGCGGTTCCTGGCGATCACACAAAATCGATCATCACCGTCACCTCGGTCAGCGCCGAGATGGCTTCGCCGGAGCGCTCAGAATACTGCATCTCGAAGGCCGGGCTCTCTATGTGGGTGAAGAACCTGGCGCTCAGGCTCGCCCCGGAAGACATCGGCGTGTTCGAACTGCGGCCGGGCATCATCCGCACCGACATGACGGCAGGCGTCACGGCCAAATATGACGCCCTCATCGAGGGTGGACTGGTGCCGTCCAAACGCTGGGGCGAAGCGTCTGATATCGGCGCGGTGGTGGCGACGCTCGCTGCCGGCAAGCTCGGCTTTTCGACCGGCTCGATCATCAATGTCGACGGCGCGCTCTCCGTGCCGCGGTTGTAGGTGGATACTGATATGACCGACTACATCATCGTGGGCGCCGGCCCGGCCGGCTGTGTTCTGGCCAACCGGCTGAGCGAGGACCCCGGCAATTCGGTGCTGCTGCTGGAAGCCGGCGGCAAGGACTGGCACCCTTACATCCACATGCCCGCGGGCTTCGCCAAGATGACCAAGGGCATCGCCTCCTGGGGCTGGTCGACCGTGCCGCAAAAGCACATGAAGGACCGCGTCTTCTGGTACACGCAGGCCAAGGTGGTCGGCGGCGGCTCGTCGATCAACGCCCAGATCTACACGCGCGGCAATGCCCGCGACTATGATGCCTGGGAGAAGGAAGAGGGCCTCGCCGGCTGGGGCTACCGCGACGTGCTGCCCTACTTCAAGCGGGCCGAGAACAACCAGCGCTACGCCAACGACTTTCACGGCGACCAGGGTCCGCTCGGCGTGTCCAACCCGATTTCGCCGCTGCCGATCTGCGAGGCCTATTTCCGCGCCGGCCAGGAGATGGGCATTCCCTTCAACCCGGATTTCAACGGCGCTGCCCAAGAAGGCGTCGGCTACTACCAGCTGACCCAGAAGGATGCCCGGCGTTCCTCCGCCTCGGTCGCCTATCTCAAGCCCATCCGAGCCCGAAAAAACCTCACCGTCCGGACCGACGTATTGGTGACCCGCATCGTCGTCGAAAAAGGCCGCGCCATCGGCGTCGAGATCGTCGATAGACCAGGCGGTCAGACAAAAATCCTGCGCGCCGAGCGCGAGGTGATTGTCTCGTCAGGCGCCATCGGCTCGCCAAAGCTACTGATGCAGTCGGGCATCGGGCCTGCCGATCACCTGAAATCGGTCGGCGTCACGCCGGTGCATGACCTGCCCGGGGTCGGCTCAAACATGCAGGATCATCTCGATTTGTTCGTCATCGCCGAATGCACCGGCGATCACACCTACGACAACTACGCCAAGCTGCACCGCACGGCCTGGGCGGGCCTGCAATATCTGCTTTTGAAGAAGGGGCCGGTGGCCTCCAGCCTGTTCGAGACCGGCGGCTTCTGGTACGCCGACCCCACCGCCGCCTCGCCGGACATCCAGTTCCATCTCGGCCTGGGCTCCGGCATCGAAGCCGGCGTCGAGAAGCTGAACAATCCGGGCGTCACCTTGAACTCGGCCTTCCTGCGGCCGCGCTCGCGCGGCACGGTGCGGCTGAAGAGTGGCGATCCGGCCGACCATCCGCTGATCGACCCGAACTACTGGTCCGATCCCTATGACCGCGCCATGTCGCTGAAGGGGTTGCGGCTGGCGCGCGAGATCATGCGGCAGAAGGCGCTTGCCCCCTACGTGCTGCGTGAAGTCCTGCCCGGCCCGTCACTGGCCAGCGATGACGAGTTGATCGACTATGCCTGCCGTACCTCCAAGACCGACCATCACCCGGTCGGCACCTGCCGCATGGGCCATGACGACATGGCCGTGGTGACGCCAGATTTGCGACTGCGCGGCATTGAGGGGTTGCGCGTCTGCGACGCCTCGGTGATGCCGCGCGTGCCCTCTTCCAACACCAATGCACCGACCATCATGGTCGGCGAAAAGGGCGCCGATTTGGTGCTCGGCCGCGAACCGCTGCCGCCAGCAGTGTTTTCCGGCAACCGGGCTGCCTAGGAGCAAAAAAATGATCAGGCACTGTGTGTTCGTCAGGTTTCGCGACGATGTCCCCGATGGTGAGCGCACGGCGATCCATGCCGACCTCGAAGCGCTGCGGCAGGTGATCGACGGCATGGACAAAGTCCAGTTCAGCGCCAATGTCAGCCCGGAGCCTTTCGCGCGCGGCCTCAGTCATGGCTTCACCATCGATTTCCGCGATGCCGCCGCCCGCGACGCCTATCTCGTGCATGAAGCGCATCAGCGCGCCGGCGCCCGGCTGGTCGCCGCGCTCGAAGGCGGCACCGACAGTTTGATGGTCTTCGATCTCGATCTTACGAAAAAGTGACCGCCGGTTCTTCGAAAGCCGGCTGATCGCTGTTCTCTTTTGCGAACCGGGCGACATATCGTTCCTTTGGGGGAGCCAAAGGAGGACGCCTTGAATCTCACTGCCGAGCAGAAGAAAACCGTTCTGGCCTCATTCCTGGGCTGGACGCTCGACGCTTTTGATTTCTTCCTTCTGACATTCCTGCTCACTGATATTGCGAGTGAATTCCAGACGGATGTCCCGGCAGTCTCAAAGGCATTGTTCCTGACCTTGGCGACGCGCTTCATCGGCGCGTTCTTCTTTGGTATGCTCGCTGACAAATACGGGCGCAAGCCCATCCTCATGCTCAACATCGTCAGCTATTCGGTGATCGGCGCGCTCGCCGCCTTCTCGCCCAATCTCGGCATCTTCCTTGCGTTGCGCGCTTTGTTCGGCATCGCCATGGGCGGCGAATGGGGGCTCGGCAGTTCGCTCGCCATGGAATCCGTTCCGCCCAGCGCGCGTGGCTTTGTCTCGGGCATCCTGCAATGCGGTTATCCGGCCGGCTATCTCCTGGCGGCGGTGGTCTACGGCCTGCTCTACCAGCAGACGATCGGCGGCTACACGATCGGCTGGCGCGCCATGTTCCTGCTCTCCTTCGTGCCGGCGTTGATCGTGCTCTTCATCCGCTCGCATGTACCGGAATCGCCTGCCTTCGTTGAGGCGCAGAAGGCACCCAGGCCTGGCCTGCTGGAAACGCTGCAGAAGCACTGGGGCGTCGCGCTCTATGCCGTCGTGCTGATGATGTTCTTCAACTTCTTCAGCCATGGCACGCAGGACCTCTACCCGACCTTCCTGAAGAAGCAGCACGGCTTTGACCCGCATACGGTCAGCTGGATCACCATCGTCGCCAATATCGGCGCCATCGTCGGCGGCCTGGCCTTCGGCGCGCTGTCGGAGAAGATCGGCCGCGTCAACGCCATCACGCTCGCCTGCCTGATCGCCCTGCCCTCGATTCCGCTCTGGGCCTACTCGACCACGCCGTTCATGCTGGCCATCGGTGCCTTCGTCATGCAGGTCTCGGTCCAGGGCGCCTGGGGCGTCATTCCGGTGCACCTCAACGAGCTTTCGCCGGGTGCGGTGCGGGCGACCTTGCCCGGCTTCATCTATCAGGCCGGCAATCTCGCCGCGTCCTATGGCGGTCCGTATCAGGCGGGAATAGCGGAAAGCGCCGGAGGCAGCTACGGCTATGCGCTTGCGCTTTTTGCCGGCGTGGTCGCCGTCTGCATCATCGTCGTCATCCGCTTCAGTCCGGAACGGCGCGGCCAGGTGATGACGGTGCTCGGCTGACGAAAGTTAGCCTAGCCTGAGGGCGATGACCCCGGCAACAATGCTGAGCGCGGCGGCGCCGCGCCAGCCCGTCATCTTCTCGCCAAGCGCGTAGACCGAGATCATCATGGCAAACAGGATCGAGGTCTCGCGCAGCGACGCCACCGAGGCGATCGGCGCCTTGGTCATCGCCCACATCACGATCCAGTAGGCCGCGCCACTGAGCACTCCGGTGAACAGCCCGGCTTTCCAGTCGCGCGCCAGCACCGGCAGTGCCTTGGGTCCACGGAAGACGAGGCACAGCACCAGCGCACCAAAGGCGTCACAGATGAACAGCCAGGCGGCATAGCTCTGCGCGGTTGCTGCCAGCCGCGCGCCGCTGCCGTCGGAGAGCGTATAGCTGGAGATGAAAATCGAAGTGCCGAGCGCAAAGCCAACCGCGCGGAGATTGATCCGCTCCAGATGCGCGCCGCCGCGAAACGACATCACCAGCGTGCCGGCCGACAGTAGCAGGATGCCGAGGATGGCGAACGGCGCCGGCATCTCCTGCACCACAACAACGCCGCCGAGCGCGGTCAGCAGCGGCGCCGTGCCGCGCGCCAGCGGATAGGTCTGGGCGAAATCGCCGGCCTGGTAGGCGCCGATCAGGAAGGTGCGATAGCCCATGTGGAAGATCACCGAAGCGATGATGTAGGGCCACACCTCGGCCTTCGGAAATTCGACAAAGGGCAGCACCACCAGAGCGGCGGCGCCCATGCCGAGCGTCATCAACGTGATCGACAGGAAGCGATCGAGATGGACCTTGACCAGCGCGTTCCAGATCGCGTGCATGGCGGCGGCGGCAAGCACGGCAAAGAAGACGAAAAGCGTCATTTCGGGCTTACCCGCCTCCCAAACCGAAGGGCGTCTCGAGATCGATGTCGATCCGGACCGGGAAGTGATCGGACGCCACCTCGCCTATATCAGATCCGACCGAGCGCACCCGCCCGGCGAACATGCCGCCGACGAAGCAGTGGTCGAGCCGGCGTTTTGCGAGTCTGCCGTCGATGATCTTCTCATGGGTGTGGAAGTCATCCGCCGGGTCGATCGCCACGGAAGCGGCATCGACGAAGCCGTCGAGATAGGCCGCACCGCGATGATAGGGTGTGCTGCCGACCATGCTGCGATATTCGGCGCTGCCCGGCTCCATGTTGAAATCGCCCATCCAGATCGCCGCCGGCGGGTTTTCCGGCTCGGTCTCGCCGCTGGTCCAGTTGCGTGAAGGCTCGTCATCGGTACCGCTCCACGGCCCGCCCTCGGACGGCGCGCGGCGATGTTGGGCGAGCAGATAGTCGATCTGCTCCAGCCGCTCCTCGGCCGCGATATGCGCGAGATGCAGCGACAGTACCCGCACCGCGCCGGCCGGCGTGCGGATCATGCATTCGAGTGCCGCGTTGCGCGTATTGAGTGGCCTGAGCGTACGGCGCATCGGCAGCGCATGCAGCCGCGACCAGACGATCGGCAGCTTCGACAGAACCATGGTGCCGAACTGCCGCCGCCGGTTGACCAGCCGGCCGTCCCGCCGCTCGCTGGCGTCCATGTCGAAGGCCGGGCCGTAGACCCAGTGGTAGTCGGGCAGCAGGCGCGACAGCAGCTCCGGCTGGTCGTCGAAATTGCTGCGCTGCCAGTGCCGCTCGACCTCCTGCAGGGCAATGATGTCGGCGCCATCAACGATCCGCGCCGCACGCGAAAGATCGTAGCGGCCGTCGCTGCCGAACCCGTATTGGATGTTGTAGCTGACCAGCTTCATTGCTTATCCGGCTCACTTTCGGTGATGGCAGTAGCGGTTCGATGGACCGGTTGCAATGTGCAGGAGAACGGCAGCGGCTTGTGCCAGAAGCGTCCCCCCTGCCCCGCAGCGCGATCATGCACCGATTCCTCGCCGCTTCGGTATCCTCCGCGCCGGAAAACGCCGCGAGCGTCCCGCGAATGGCGATGGCCCGAATTTGGCGCTAGTAGGTCGTCAGCGGCTGGAACCGGCCCGCCGGAGATGCCGCCAGTTCCGCCCAGTCGATCTCTTCCTCCAGCCGATGATAGGCTTCATCGCCGATCGTACCGTTGCGGCGGAGTTCCTCCAGCGTGTCGCGCTGGCGGTTGATGGCATAGAGGCGCAGCCGGTCGTATTCTGTTGCCGCCTGTGCGTCCTCCGGATTTTCCGCAATCACGCGCTGAGCCTCGTACTGCTCGCGCACGACAGCCGCCGCGGCCGAAGTCTTGCGGCTCAACACGTCGAGTGCGGCCTGCATGATGGCAACGCGTGCCTGCGCCACCTCGTTGTCGACCGTTCGGTCCGGGTCGAAGTTGAGTATCCGCAGCAGAGGCTTGAGCGTCATTCCCTGCAGCACCAGCGTGCCCAGAACCACGGCGAAGGCGGCAAGCACGATTGGGTCACGGCCGGGAAAGCCGGCCGGCAAGGCAATGGCCACCACCAGCGTCACCAGCCCGCGCATGCCGCACCAGCCGACGAGCACGGCGCCGCCAAATGTCGGGACATCCCGCCTTCTGTCCTCGCCACCGAAGCGGGCAACCCATCGTATGATCGCCACGTAACTCGCCACCCAGACGAGACGTGCGACGATGACGACAACCAGCACCGTTGCAGCGAACAGAAAGGCCTGTCCTTGCCCTTCGCCCGAAAGCCGGCCGACGATCGATCGCGCCTGCAGGCCCATCAGCACGAAAGCCAGCACGTTGAGCACGAACACCGCCGTCTCCCAGACCGAATAGGTGCTGACGCGCCGCCTTGCCGACATGTGGCGTGGCGCCCGGCGCGCCAGGGTCATGGCGTAGACGACGATGGTGATGATGGCCGAAAGGCCCAACCTGTCCGCCAGGATCCAGACCCCGAACGTTCCGGCGAATTGCACCACCGTGCTGCTCGCCGCGTCCTCTATCTTTGCGAGCGTCAGCAGCGAGAAGCGGCCGAGCGCATAGCCGGCGATCAGGCTGCCTATAGTCGACAACAGGATCGTCGGAATGGCGTTGCTCAGCATGATCGAGCCGAGCGCCGCCGAAACCGCCAGTCGGTAGATCAAGAGCGCGGTGGCATCGTTGAGCAGGCTCTCGCCTTGCAGTATGGCGGTGATGCGGTGCGGCACCCTGAATTGCCCGAGCACGGCTGATGCCGCGACCGCATCCGGTGGCGCGACGATGGCGCCGAGCGCGATCGCCGCGGCGATCGGCAGACCGGCCATCTTCCAGCCAACGAAGGCAACGACGACAGTGGTGAAGACCACGGCGCCAAGCGCCAGCAGCAGCAGCGGCAGCCGGTAGCGCTTCAAATCGCGCAACGAGGTGTCATATGCGGCATCGAGGAGCACCGGCGCGATGAACAGGGCAAGCGCCAGTTCCGGATCGATCTCGATCATCGGCGCGCCGGGCACGAAGGCAATCCCTACCCCGGCCAAGGCCAGCAGGGACGGATAGGGAATCTCCAGCTGTCGCGACAGTGCCGTCAACGCAACGGCTGTCAGAAGCAGGATAAGGGTGAGTTCGAAAAGAGCCATGGGCGGTTACTTCAATGAAACGGGAGTGCCGGTGCAAATATTCGTGCAGGATGCGGTAGATTGGCCATCAAACTCAAGCCCTCTGGCCGGACGCCTCGAGCCACCTCCTGCCTTACAAGACCGGTATGATCCGCATCGGCCAATATGACTCGCCTTTCGTGCGCCGTGTCGGCATCGCGCTGACCCTGTATGGCATACCTTTCGAGCACCGTCCGTGGTCGGCCTTCGGCGATGCCGACAAGATTCGGCCCTACAACCCGCTGACGCGGGTGCCGACACTGGTGCTGGACAATGGCGAGGTGCTGATCGAAAGCCACCTCATGCTGGACTATCTCGACAGCCCGGTTCCATCGAGCCAAAGGATGTTTCCGTCGACCGAGCCGCTGCGCCACCAGGCACTGAAAGTGTCAGCCCTGGCCACCGGGCTTGGCGACAAGATTGTCAGCCTGTTCTATGAAAGGCGGCTGCACGAGACGGTTTCCGATCTATGGTAGAGCGCTGCCGCAGGCAGATCGAGACCGCGCTCTCTGTTCTGGAGGCGGACCGGGCTGGCCGGCAGGCCACCTATTGGTTCGGCGACCGCGTTGGGCATGCCGACATCGCGGTGGCCGCGATGATACGCTTCCTCAACGACGCACATCCTGGTTTGATATCGCTAGCCGACTTCCCGGCGCACACGCCGCGCGAATGGAAGCCCTTGCGGTCTTTCAGGCGATATCGCAGCCGTTCATCGCGCCGGCCTGATTGACGCTTTCGCTGCTAATGCAGCACCAGCATGTCGTCGGACGAGAACGAAATCTCGGCCTTCTCGCCAACAGCCGGTGGCGGCGTTGCCGGACTGTTGAACGTGTCGAGCGACACCGTGTTGCCGCCGATGCCGACGCGAACGCGGATCACCGAGCCGAGGAAATGCACTTCAGAGATCTCGCCGGACAGGCTGGAATCGCGACCGGGCTGACGGCCAAGCGAAATCGCCTCGGGACGCAGCGCCAGCGACAGCGTATCGCCCGACTTGGATCCGTTGAGCTTGCCCTTCAGCGAGACCTGTTCGGAATTGACCCGCACCGTGCCCGCCGCTGCGTCGGTGACGGTGCCTTCCAGCACATTCAGTGTGCCGACGAAATTGGCGACGAACTTGGTCGCCGGGCGGTTGTAGATCTCGAACGGCGTACCGACCTGTTCGGCCTTGCCGCCATACATGACGGCGATGCGATCCGAGATCGACAACGCCTCCTCCTGGTCATGGGTAACGAAGATGGTGGTGATGTCGAGCTTCTTCTGAATCGAACGGATTTCCTCGCGCAGCGACACGCGCACCTTGGCGTCCAGCGCCGATAGCGGTTCGTCGAGCAGCAGCAGTTTCGGTTTCGGCGCGATGGCACGCGCCAGCGCGATGCGCTGCTGCTGGCCGCCCGAGAGCTGGTAGGGGTAGCGGTCAGCCATCTGCGGCAGCTTGATGATGTCGAGCATCTCAGCGACGCGCCGGTCGGCGTCCGGCTTGTTCATGCCGCCCACCTTCAGCCCGAAGGCGATGTTCTGCGCCACCGTCAGGTTCGGGAACAGCGCATAGGCCTGGAACACCATGCCGACATTGCGCTGATTGGGCTTCAGCCTGGTGATATCCTTGCCGCCGACCACGATCTTGCCGCCCGACGGCTCCTCGAAACCGGCGACCATGCGCAGCACCGTCGTCTTGCCGCAACCGGATGGTCCGAGGAACGAGACGAACTCGCCCGGTGCGACATCAAGGCTGAAATCCTGGACCACGGTGTTGGTGCCGTAGGACTTTCGCACATGCTGGATAGACAGGAATGGCTCGACCATGGCTTTTCTCTCGATCAATTCGGGCGGTTCGCCGATTTCGGCGCGAAGCGGGACAGGATCTGGATCAGCGACATGCAGCCCCAGGTGATGGCGAAGGCGATGATGGCAAGCGCCGCCGGTTCATAGGCGCGGTTGGCGCCGATGTTCTGCAGATAAGGCCCAAAGGCCGGCCGGTTGAGCAGACTTGCCATGGTGAACTCGCCGATAACGATCGCGAAAGTCAGAAACGCCCCCGACAACACCGCGATCAGCACATTGGGCAGGATAACCCTTGTGATGATCGTCGACCAGCCGGCACCAAGTATCTGCGCCGCTTCGGTCAACGTTCGCACGTCGATAGTGCGAAGTCCGGTATCGACCGCGCGGTACATATAAGGCAGCGACAGCGTCGCATAGCCGATCACCAGCAAGGCACTGGCACCCAGATCGCTGGCAAGGAACGGCAACGGCGAATTCGAGCCGTACATTCTGATGTAGCCGAAGACGATAACGATGGCCGGGATGACCAACGGTAGCAGCGTGACGAATTCCACGATCGGCCGCAACTGCGGCAGCCGCAGCCGGATCCAGTAAGCCGCCGGCACCACGACCAGCACGCCCAGGATAATGGTGAAGATCGCGGCAACCACGGAATACATGAACGTTGCCTGGAACCGTGGGTCGCCCAGAACGATCTGATAGGCGTCGAAGGAATGGACGCCACGCCGCAGGCGCAGCGAAAACTCGAACGTCGCGAGCAGAGGAATGAAGAAATATGCCGCGCTAAGCGCGAAAACGACCCAAGCCCAGAATTTTCCCGACTTCATTTGAGCCACCTCTCAGAACGCGTCCGGAACCAGATGTAGAAGACGTTGGCCAAGCCCGTGATGACGATCATGCCGAAGGCGATGGCGTAGCCGAGCTGCGGGTTGTGCAGCACGTCGCCGTTGATCTGAGAATACAGCTTGATTGGCACGATGTTGAGCGCCGGACCGGCAAACGCATAAGCCGTGGCAATGGCGCCGAAGGAATTGGCGAACAGCAGGATGACCGTGCCGAGAAAGCTTGGCCACAACACCGGTATGACCACCATGCGCCAGTACTGCGCCTGGGTGGCACCCAGTGTGGCGGCCGCCTCGCCCCATTCCTTCTTCAAACCGTCGATTGCCGGCACGATGATGACCACCATCAGCGGAATCTGGAAGAACAGGTAAACCACGATCAGCCCGGCCGTGGTCAGGAAATTGAACCCCATCGCGTAGATGTTGAGGTTGAACACGTCGCGCAGGAGCGCCGTCACAATACCGACGCGGCCGAGTGTTGCTATGAACGCGAAGGCGAGCGGCAAGCCGGCGAAGTTAGAGGCCACGCCGGAGAATGTCAGGGTCGCCGACCGTATCCAGTTGGGCAGGCCGCCGCGCACGATTGCGATAGCCAGCGCGAGTCCGGCAAATGCACCGATGATGGCCGACCAGAAACTGATCTTGATCGAAACCCAGTAGGCATTGCTGATGGACGGGTCGCTCACCAACTGCAGGAGATTGTCCAGCGTCAGGTGGCCGTCCCCGTCTTGAAAGGCGCCAACGACAAGATAAAGCGTCGGCAGGATCAGGAACATGATGGTGAAAATGAAGAAGGGCGCCACACCGATCCATTGCGTCGGGAACCTGAAAGCGGTCGCCTCGTTCGGTGGCGCGGGCTTGGTGGCAATCGTTCGATTTGAAAGCGAGAGATCGGTCATGCGCCGGCTACCGTCTTCGAGGGAGGGCCGGGCGGCCTCGCGACCGCCCGGTGGATTTTCAAGCCTTACTTGACGTTGGCGCCGACAACGGCGTCCCAGTTCTTGCTGATAGCTTCCTTGGCCTTGCCCTGCTCGTCGAGCGTCGGGAACGCGGCGGCGGCATAGGATTCCGCCGGCGGCAGCTTGGCCAGCACGTCAGCCGGGACCTTGCCGTTCTTGGCGAGATCGTTGAAGCGGATCGGGTGGCAATAGCCCTTCAGCCAGCCGATCTGGCCTTCGTCGGAATAGAGGTACTCCATCCACAGCTTGGCTGCGTTCGGATGCGGCGCAAAGGCGCTGATCGCCTGCACGTAGACACCGGCGACGACGCCCGTCTTCGGCACGATGACGTCGACGGGCGGGTTGCCCTTCAGCGTATCGCGGCCAGCAAGCGCGTTGTAATCCCAGTTGATCAGGATCGGGGTCTGGCCCTGGGCGAGCGTTGCGGGCTTGCCGACGACCGGGACGAAATTGCCGGCGGCGTTGAGCTTCTTGAAGAAGTCGAGGCCAGCGGTGCCGGCGGCTTCACCGGCAGCGGCGCCCGTCGACAGACCGGAGGCATACACTGCCTGGATGGCCTGGTTCGAAGCGCGCGGATCACCGGCGACGGCGACCGCATTGGCGAATTCCGGCTTCAAGAGATCGGCCCAGTCCTTCGGCGATTCCTTGATCAGGTCCTTGTTCACCATGAACGACAGGACGCCGTAATAGTCGCCATACCAGGCGCCATCGGCATCCTTGGCGCTGTCCGGGATCGAGTCCCAGGTCGATACCTTGTAGGCTTGGATCAGACCGTCCTTCTTGGCGGACGGACCAAAGGACAGGCCGACGTCGATGACGTCGGGCGCCTGCGGGCCTTTGTTGTCTTTGTTGGCCTTGATCGCCTCGACCTCGTCGCCGGAACCGGCATCGGGGTTGAGTTCGTTGATGGTGATTTCCGGATACTTCGCCTTGAAGCCGGCGATGACGTCGCCGTAACCGCACCAATCATGCGGCAGCGCGATGGTGGTGAGCTGGCCTTCGGCCTTGGCGGCCTTGACGAGATCGTCCAGCGAAGCGGCGGACGAAATCACCGACGACACCATAAGGGTCGCGGCTGAAAGGGAAAGCACCTTCCCCGTGAATTTGAACATGTGTTCTCTCCGTTGAACTGACGCCGTTGGACGCCTGCGATGCGGTATCGTTTTCATGTGACAGCCAGATGAAAGCTTTGTGAAACTGGCTGCTCGCAGTGCGAAAAAGTAAACTCTTTTTAACCGGTTGTAGCAATCGCTTCGCGATTCTTTTTCCGGCTAATTAGTTTGTGCCTTGCCCTTCATCCCCTCCCCTTGTTTTTCTACCCCTTTTTCAGATCAATTTCCTATGCGGAAAGCGTCTCAGACCGTGCCGGCGATGGCGTTTTCGAGCAATGACAGCGCCGCCTTTTTGGTCAGCTTGACCGGGTTGCCGCCAGCGGTCGGATCGACCACCGCCATATCCGCGATCAGCGCCTTGCGCTTCTTGTCCATGTCGAGCCCCTTGATCAGGCCGGGCAGCGCGTGCGGCACCTTCAACTCCTTGCGCAGCTTGATGATCGCCTTGGCGAAGCCGTCAAAGCCGCCCTTGATGCCGCAATAGGCGGCGAGCCGGGCAATACGCTCCTCGATGGAGTCACGGTTGAAGGCGAGCACATAGGGCATGAACACGGCGTTGGTCATGCCGTGGTGGGTGTCGTAGAGCGCGCCGATCGGGTGCGACAGCGAGTGGATGGCGCCCAGTCCCTTCTGGAAGGCGGCGGCGCCCATCGCGGCCGCACTCATCATATGGGCGCGCGCGACAAGATCCTTGCCGTTGGCATAGGCCTTGGGCAGGTTCTCGAACACCAGCCGCACACCCTCGACGGCAATACCGTCGGCCATCGGGTGATAGCCCGGCGCACAATAGGCTTCGAGGCAATGGGCAAGCGCATCCATGCCGGTGCCGGCGGTGATGAAGCCTGGCATGCCGACCGATAGCTCCGGATCGGCGATCACGATCGCCGGCAAAAGCTTCGGATGGAAGATGACCTTCTTGGTGTGCGTCTCCTCATTGGTGATGACGCCGGCACGGCCGACTTCCGAGCCGGTGCCGGCCGTGGTCGGCACCGCGATGATCGGGGCGATCGCGTCCGAATTGGCGCGCGTCCACCAGTCGTCGACATCTTCGAAGTCCCACACCGGCCGCGTCTGACCGGCCTGGAAGGCGATCAGCTTGCCGAGATCGAGCGCCGAGCCGCCGCCGAAGGCGATGACGCCGTCATGCTTGCCCTTCTTGAACACGGCGATGCCGGCGGTGAGGTTGGAATCGACCGGGTTCGGCTTTACCTCGGAAAACACGCCATAAGGCACCTTGGCGTCGTCGAGGATCTTCAGCGTCGAAGCGACGACCGGCAGCTTCGCCAGGCCCGGATCGGTGACGAACAGCGGCCGCTTGATGCCGGTTGCCGCCAGCACCTCGGGCAGTTCCTTGATGCGGCCGGCGCCGAAGCGGACGGTGGTGGGATAGTTCCATTTGGAGATCAGCTTGGACATTGCTTGTCTTTCAAAAAATCAGATGGCTTCGCGCAGGTGGAAGGATTTCGGCCGGGTCAGATTATCGTAGCCGATGGCCGACAGTCCCGCACCCTTGCCGGTGTCCTTGACGCCGGTCCAGACCAGGGCCGGATCGAGATAATCGCAGCGGTTCATGAACACCGTACCGGTCTCGATGCGGTTACCGATCGCCACCGCATGCTCGGTGTCGCGGGTCCAGATCGAAGCCGTCAGGCCATAGGCGCTGTCGTTCATCAGCGCGATCGCCTCTTCGTCATTGCGCACCTTCATGATGCCGACGATTGGGCCAAAGCTTTCCTCGCGCATGACGCTCATCTGGTGGTCGACATCAGTCAGCACTTCCGGCGCCAGATAGGGCGAGCCGGCCTTGTCGTTAGCCACCTTCATGTTGATGTGCGCCTTGGCGCCCTTGCGCAGCGCCTCGGCCTTCTGCTCGCGGATCAGGTCGGCGAAACGCGCCTGCGCCATCGGCCCCATTGTGGTCGCCTGTTCCAGCGGATTGCCGACGACATAGTTCTTCGTCTCGGCGATGAAGCCTTCGACGAACTCGTCATAGACCTTTTCATGCACATAGACGCGCTCGATGCCGCAGCAGCACTGGCCGGAATTGTAGAAGGCGCCGTCGACCAGATTGGCGACCGCGTGGTCCATTTTGGCGTCGGGCAGCACATAGGCCGGATCCTTGCCGCCAAGCTCGAGGCCGAGCGTCATGAAGGTACCGGCCGCCGCCTTTTCAATGGCACGGCCGCCGCCGACCGAACCGGTGAAATTGACATGGTCGATCTTGCCCGAGCCTAGCAGTTTCTCGGTCTGGGCGTGATTGAGCACGACATTCTGGAACACGCCCTTGGGCAGGCCCACCTTGTCGAAGGCCTGCTGAAAACGCTCGCCGACCAGCAGCGTCTGCGCCGCATGTTTGAGGATGACGGCGTTGCCGGCCATCAGCGCCGGCACGATGGTGTTGACCGCTGTGAGATAGGGATAGTTCCACGGCGCGATCACCATGACCACGCCGAGCGGATCCTTCTTCACGTAGCGGCGGAAGCCATCCTTCGGGTTGGAGGCAGGAACCGACTTTAGCGCCGCCTCGGCGATCTCGACCATGTAAGTGGTGCGTTCCTTGACGCCGCCGAACTCGCCGCCATAACGCACCGGACGTCCCATCTGCCAAGCGATCTCCGGCACGATCTCGTCGGTCATCGCCACCAGCGCTTCGAGCATCGCCAGCATGTACTTGCCGCGCTCGACGATCGGCGTCTCAGCCCACTTCTCCTGCGCCGCCTTGGCGCGCTCGACAGCGGCATTGACCGCCTGGTCCGTGGCCACGGGCCGCTCGGCATAGATCGAGCCATCGATGGGGGATATCAACTTGACCGTTTCGGTCATTCCTTCAGTCCTCGCACTTCATGAAATCTTGATTTTGACGTCGCCCGCCATTCAGACGATGGCTAAGGGAGGGCGACGCCGACATAGTTTTAGTACCGCTCAAAGCCCCTGTGCAGTTCCCAATCCGTAATGCGGCGGTCGTATTCGAACTGCTCCCACTTGGCGGTGTGGACATAATGTTCGAGCACGTCCTCGCCGAGTGCCTCTTTCAGCATCTTCGACTTGGCCAGCGTCTCAGTGGCATCGCGCAGCGTTTTCGGGATCTCCGGCAGGCGCGAGGCCTGATAGGCATCGCCGACGAACGGTTTCTGCAGTTCCAGCTTCTCATCGATGCCGGCAAGGCCGGCGGCGATCAGCGCCGCGAAGGCGAGATAGGGGTTGAGGTCGGCGCCGCCGATGCGGCATTCCATGCGGATGCCCTTGGTGCCCTCGCCGCACAGGCGGAAGCCGGCGGTGCGGTTGTCCTCGCTCCACATGATCTTGGTAGGCGCGAAAGTGCCGGCCTGGAAGCGCTTGTAGGAGTTGATGTAAGGCGCCAGGAACCAGGTGAATTCCTTGGCGTATTTGAGCTGGCCCGCTCCCCATTGCTGGCCGAGCGTCGACAGCGTCCAGTCCGCCTTCTTGTCGAAGAACAGCGCCGTCTTGCCGTCGGCGCTCCACAGCGAGTTGTGGATGTGGCTGGAGTTGCCGGCGAGCCCGTAATTGTATTTGGACATGAAGGAAATCGCCTTGCCCTCGGACTCGGCAATCTCCTTGGCGCCGTTCTTCAGGATGACGTGGCGGTCGGCCATCTCGAGCGCTTCGGCATAGCGCACATTGATCTCTTCCTGGCCGGGGCCCCATTCGCCCTTGGAGTTCTCGATCGGAATGCCGGCCGCATCCATCTCGTTGCGAAGCCGGCGCATGACGCCTTCTTCCTTGGTGGTGATGCCGATCTGGTAGTCGCCGATATAGGGCGACGCCGTATCGAGGCCCTGCCAATGTTTCTTGCGGGCGGAATCGTAGGTCTCGTTGAACAGATAGAATTCGAGCTCGGAGGCGAAATAGCCGATATAGCCACGCTCCGTCAGCCGCTTGACCTGCTTCCTCAGGATGGCACGCGGCGAATGCGGCAGGTCGTCATGGGTGTGGTGGTCGAGCACGTCGCAGATCACCAGCGCTGTCTTTTCCAACCAAGGAATGCGCCGCAACGTCGCCAGATCCGGCTTCATGACGAAGTCGCCATAGCCCTTCGACCAGCTTGCCGCCTTGTAGCCCGGCACCGGCTCCATATCGATGTCGGCGGCCAGCAGATAGTTGCAGCCATGCGTCTCATCATGCGCGGAATCGACGAAATACTGCGCCAGGAAGCGCTTTCCGGCCAATCGTCCCTGCAGGTCGACGATGCAGGCCAGCACCGTGTCGATCTCACCGCTGGAGACCGCTTTCTTCAACTGATCGAACGAGAAATTTCCGGCCATTCCTTTGGCACTCCAGCGCTTGTCGTTTCGGGCTTGTCACGTTGAACGGGAAAAAACCGTGGCGAGCGAACCCGCCACGGTTTGATTGGCGGCTAGGCGGATTCGCCGACGGCCTTTTCGGCCGCTGCGATGGTCGCCCTGCGCTTGGCGATTGCCGCATCGCCGATGGGCGGCCCCTGGAAGCGGCGGTTTTCAACGGCGAACCACAAAACGACGAGCAGAACGATCAATCCGATCGCATAGTTGATCAGGATGTCGAAGGGCGGTTGGATGCCGGCATACATCAGCACCAGAACACCAATCACCGTGATGACGGCGAACGGCTTTGACCAGATGCCGAGGCGGAACGGACCAAATTCGGTCCAGCTCTTACCTTCCGCGAGAAGTCCGGCTGCGATCGGCATGGCGTAGGAGACATAAAGGAAAAGAGCGCAGCCGGCTGCCAGTGCCGCGAACGCCGGCGAATAAAGCGTAGCGGCAATCGACAGAACGACGCCGAGCCAGATGGCAGGCACCGGCGTGCGCCAGGTCGGCGAAACCTGCTTCCACAAAGACGACCCGGGCAGGCCTCCGTCACGCGAAAAGGCGAAGATCATGCGCGAGGTCGAAGTGAGGCCGGCCAGCGCGCACAGATAGTTCGACAGCACGATGGCGATGCCGAGCACAGCCTTCAGCCAGGTTGGCGCCGGCAGATTGTTGAACAGGTTGAACCAGGCATTGCCGCCGTCCTTGGCGGTCGCCACGAGATCGGGGCTGGCCAGGACGAAGGAGACCGCCATGACGAACCCGAAGACGAGAGACCACAGGACCGCATGGATCATCCCTCTGGGCACCGCAACGCGGGCATTGTGCGTTTCCTCGGCCGTATGCGCCGAGGCGTCGAAGCCGGTGATCGTGTAAAGCGGGTAGAGAAGGCCGATCAGGAAGGCCACGAGGGCGGTGCGAGCCGTCGGAACATAGCCGCCACCGAGATCGCCGGTCGTGTTGACGAAAGTCGTTAACCGCGCGAGATCGAAGCCATGCGCCCCCCAGATCAAGAAGGTCAGCGTCAGGACGACCGCAACAACGAGGATGAGGTAGCCGGAAAAGTCGGTCAACATCGTCGTCGTCTTGATGCCGAGATGATTGAAGAGGCCTTGGGTGACGGTAATCAGGACGACTGCCGTCGTCTGCTGCCAGAAGCCCCAGGCCGATGTGTCCCAACCGAAGATCGGACCCGCGACGAGGCCCTGAAACAGCAAGTAGACGCCGACATTCACCGAAGCGACAACGAAGATCAGGCCGAGCAAGTTGATCCAGGCCGTGGCCCAGCCCCAGCCGCGTCCGCCCAGGATCGACGACCAATGATAGAGGCCGCCGGCGGTGGGATAGGCCGAGCCGATCTGGCCGAGAGAAGCCGCGACCACGAGCGCGAAGACGCCGCCGATGACCCAGCCGATGGTCGCCTCGAAGCCGCTGCCGGTGGCCATGGCCAATGGGAAAGACGTAATGCCGCCCGCCAGAATACAGATGATCGAGAAGGAAATGGCGAAGTTGGAGAAGCCGCTCATGCGGCGAGCCAATTCCTGGGCGTAGCCCATACTGTGAAGGATTTTTGTGTCGTCCGACTTGTCAGAGTGATCCGGTGTTGTCATGTCAGAATTCCCCTTATTGGTTCTTAGCTGGCCGATTGAACTGACTTTCCGACTGCGCTTGATCGAGAGCCCTTGGCCTCCTCTGGTTCCAGATCCGAAAAAATGCCGGTGAGCAGATCCGCCCATTTCCGCTGTCCGGTCTCGCCGGAGATTTCGTCGTTGCGGATTTCGATCATCGCGCAGGGCAACCCGCGCGAGCGTGCATGCCGTTCCAGCGTGAAATAGACGCGGTCATCAGGCGAATAAGGTTCATTGACGCCGACGGTGACGCCGGCAAGCCGCTTGAGCGCCGATATCAGAGGTGACGCCAGCCGGCGGTCCTCGTCATGGATGATGCCGATGTGCCAGGGCCGGTTGCGGCCCTTGTAGACCGGCGTGAAGGAATGCACGGAAACCAGCCGGGTCTCCTGGCCGCGCGCCAGCCGTTCCTCGACGGTGCGTTCGATGGCGCTGTGAAACGGTTGCCATGACAGGGCGACCCGCGCCGCAAGCTGTTTTTCCGACAGGCCGGTATTGCCCGGTATGGCTGTCGTCTCGCTGACCCGCGGCACCAGGTCCGGCGCATCGAGCCGCCGGTTGCAGTCGATGACGAGGCGCGAAATGCGGGTCTCGATCAGCGTCGCATCGAGCGCCTGGGCCATCCGCATTGCCACCGGCAGCGCACCCGGATCCCAGGCGATGTGGCGCGACAGGTCCTCGGCGGCAAGGCCGAGCGTGCCGAATTCGGCGGGCAGGAAATTGGAAGCGTGATCGCAGGTCAGCACGAAAGGGCTTGATCCGCCAGGGTTCGTCACCCCCACGGTATCAGACGATGCAAGGCTGGCGGGCCGTGCTTTCTCCATAGTCTGCCGTCCCCGGGGAGCGCTGTATCGTATGTTACGTATTTTGCCTCATTGCGTCCCTATGGATGATTTCATACAGTTTGCCCGGCTTTGTCAAACGCGATCTCATGGGGCGGGCCAAGGGGTGGGGAAAAAGATGATTTCCAGCATTGCCGAACTGATCGCCGACCGCATCGGCACGATGCCGGCCAGCGAACGGCGCGCGGCGCAGACGCTGATCGCGAGCTATCCGATGATCGGCCTGAAGACGGTCGCCGAATTCTCGACCGCGGCCGGCGTCTCCTCGCCGACGATCCTGCGCTTCGTGGCCAGGCTCGGCTTCCAGAACTATCCGGAATTCCAGTCGAGCCTGCAGGACGAGCTGGCGGCGCAGCTGCAGTCACCGGCGATAAGGACGCTCAATCCACCCTCGCCCGGCGGCGGCACGGTGTCGCCGATGCTCGAAGCGACGCTCGACAATATGCGCGAGACCTTCCGCCACCTCTCCGACAAGCAGCTCGCCGACATCGCCGCACGGCTTGCCGACCGGCGTGGCAAGACATTCCTCATTGGCGGCCGCTTCACCGACCCGCTGGCGCGCTACATGGCCGCCCACCTCGCCGTCATCCAGCCCGATGTCTTTCACCTCGCCGGCCAGGAGAGCATGTGGCGCGACCGGCTGATCGACATGGGCAAGCGCGACGTGCTGGTGATCTTCGACATCAGGCGCTACCAGGACAGCCTCGTGCGCTTCGCCGAGAAGGCGCATCAGCGCGGCGTCCAGATCGTGCTGTTCACTGACCAGTGGCTGTCGCCGATCGCCAGGTTTGCCCGCCATGTCATCGCCGGACGAACCGCGGTGCCTTCCGCATGGGATTCCTCGGCAGCCCTTTTCGTCGTCGCCGAAACGCTGATCGGCGCCGTCACCAGGCAACTCGAGGCCGACGGCGCACGGCGTATTCGGGAAATGGAAGAGCTGCGTTAAGCGGGCTCCGTTCAGACGCATCCGCCCCAAATCAAGCGCACGGACATCACGTTACCGCGATTTAATGTGCACGATTGCGTGATAATTGCCATAAACCGATGATATCGGGACTGTGGTGACCAGTTTTGGTCCCCAGCCCTTGTCGTCGCTGCATCCGCTTCCACTTGGGAACCGGCAGAACGATTTTGCCGCTGGAGTGCCGATGTCAGGTTGGAAACAGATTGTCCTCGCGCTTGTCGTCGTGGTCGCCGCCGCGGCTGCGTGGGCTCGCTTCTACCCCGGCGCTCCCGAAGTGCTGGCGCGCTGGGGCATCGACTGGGCCCATGGCGCGACGCCTCCAGCGATGGACATTGCGGCAACTGGTTCCCGGCAGGCAGGGCGCAACAGCGCCCAGATTGCCACCATTGTTGCATCGCCGGCCGCCTCGGCTGTTATCAACGACCGCCTGCAGGCGATCGGCACCGGCCGCGCCAACGCCTCGGTGACCGTCAATCCATACAGTTCCGGTCGCCTTGCCGAACTGCTGGTCGAATCCGGTACGCATGTCGACAAGGGGCAGATCATCGCGATGCTCGATTCCGAGACCGAGATCATCTCTCAGGACCGGGCCAAGCTCGCCTTGCAGGATGCGCAATCCAAGCTTGACCGTGTCAAGTCGCTGCGCGCTTCCAATGCCGCGACGCCGGTCGCCGTGGCCGACGCCGAAGTGGTGCTGGCAGGCGCCAAGCTGGCGCTTCAGGATGCCGAGCTTGCGCTGCAGCGCCGCTCCATCCTGGCTCCGATCGTTGGCACTGTCGGCATCCTGCCGATCTCGGCCGGCAACTACGTGACCAACCAGTCGGCGATCGCCACGCTCGATGACCGCTCCTCGATCCTGGTGGATTTCCAAGTGCCCGAGCGTTTCGCCGCCGCGGTCAAGGTCGGTGGGCAATTGACGGCAACGCCGATCGCCAATCCGAGCAACGCCTATACCGGTACGATTTCGGCGATCGACAACCATATCGACGAAAAGAGCCGCACGCTGCTGGTCAAGGCCAAGATCGCCAATCCCGCCGACTCGCTGCGCGCCGGCATGTCGTTCTCCATCATCATGAAATTCCCCGGCGAAACCTATCCGGCCGTCAGCCCGCTGGCGATCCTGTGGGGATCGGACGGCGCCTATGTCTGGCAGATCGAGGACGGCAAGGCCAAACGCGTGCCGGTGCGCATCATCCAGCGCAACACCGAGACCGTGCTGATCGACGCCGAGATCGACAGCGGCGACATGGTGGTCACCGAAGGCACCCAGAACGTCAGCGAGGGAGGCGAGGTCCGCATCGCCGGCCAGGAGCAGCATCCCGCCAACGCCGCCGAAGGCTCATGACTGGTCCCGTCAACGCCGCCAGCGATACCGGCTTCACCGCCCTGTTCATCCGCAGGCCGGTCATGGCCTTCGTGCTCAACGTCCTCATCGCGGTTGCCGGCCTCGCCGCCTTCTACGGCGTCGAGATCCGCGAATTGCCCGACGTCGACCGCGCCGTGGTCACGGTGTCGACAACCTTCGAAGGGGCCGCTGCCGAAACCGTCGACCGCGAACTGACCGACACGATCGAGGGCGCCGTTGCCCGCGTCTCCGGCATCAAGTCGATCTCGTCTTCCTCCTCCTTCGGCTCGAGCCGCGTCACCATCGAGTTCAATGATGGCGTCGACCTCAATGTCGCCGCCTCCGATGTGCGTGACGCTGTCGGCCGCGTCGCCAACCAGATGCCGGACACCGCCGATCCGCCGCGCATCGTCAAGGCCGACGCCAATTCCGACGCGGTGATGCGGCTGGCGGTGACATCGGACAACATGTCGATCCAGGACATGACGGTCGTCGTCCAGGACCAGATCGAGGACGAACTGGCCGCCGTGCCCGGCGTTGCCGACGTCCAGGTCTATGGCGACCGCGACAAGATCTTTCGCATCGACGTCGACCAGAACAAGCTCGCCAGCCTCGGCTTCACGGTGGCAGATCTCAGGGCGGCGCTTGCCTCCGTCGCTTTCGATTCCCCGGCCGGTTCGATCACCACCACCAACCAGGACCTGATTGTCCGCACCACCGCCGATGTGACGACGCCCGAGGAATTCGAAAACATCATCATCGGCGGCACGACGCGCATCCGCGACGTCGCCACCGTCACGCTCGGCCCCGATGTCGGCCAGACGACGCTGCGTTCCGACGGCAAGACCGGCATCGGCATCGGTATCATCCGCCAGGCAGAATCGAACACGCTCGACATATCGACCGGCGTCCAGGCCGCCGTCGCCAAACTGCAGGAAAACCTGCCCAAGGGCATGGCGATCAAGATCACTAGCGACGACGCCGTCTTCGTCAAGGGCGCGGTGCACGAGGTCGAGATCGCGCTCGGCCTGTCGGTCACCATGGTGCTGATCGTCATCTACATCTTCCTGCTCGACTGGCGCGCAACGCTGATCCCCGGCCTGTCGATGCCGGTCGCCATGATCGGCACCATCGCCGCCATCTATCTGGCCGGCTTCTCCGTCAACATCCTGACGCTGCTCGCCATGGTGCTGGCCACGGGCCTTGTCGTCGACGACGCCATCGTCGTCCTGGAAAACATCGTGCGACGACGCAATGAAGGCATGGGACCGCGTGCGGCTGCCGTGCTCGGCGCGCAGGAAGTGTTCTTCGCCGTCGTTGCGACGACACTGACGCTGGTCGCCGTCTTCGTGCCGATCTCGTTCCTGCCCGGCCAGACCGGCGGCCTGTTCCGCGAATTCGGCTTCGTGCTTGCCATGTCGGTGCTGCTGTCCTGCGTGGTGGCGCTGACACTTTGCCCGATGCTCGCCTCACGTATGCTGACCGGCGCATCGCTTCACCATCAAGGCGGTCACGGCATCGGCGCCCGTATCGGCGGCGCGTTGAATGCCGCCTACAAGCGGATCTTGCACGCTTCCCTTGACGCGCCCTGGATCGTGGTTCTGGTTGCGGTGCTGTTTGCCGGCACCGCTTTCGCCCTGTTCGGCACCATCCGCCAGGAACTGACGCCAACCGAGGATCGCGCGGCCGTGCTGTTGCGCATCAATGCACCGCAAGGCGTCAGCCTCGACTACACGACGCAGCAGATGCAGAAGATCGAGAAGCTGATCCAGCCGATGCGCGATTCCGGCGAGATCCGCTCGACCTTCGAGAATGCCGGCCAGAACGGCTCCTACAATTCCGGCTTAATGGTGATGACGCTGGCGCCCTGGAACGAGCGGAGCCGCAGCCAGCAGGAGATCATGGCCGAGATCAGCCAGTTGACCAAGCAGGTGCCAAGCGTACGCATCTTCCCGGTGCAGCCCAACAGCCTCGGCATTCGCGGCGCCGGCAACGGCCTGCAATTCGCGCTGGTCGGCAACGGCCGCAAGGCGCTCGGCGACGCGGCGGTGAAGATCATCGCCGAGATGCAGAAGGACCCGCGTTTCCAGACGCCGCGCCTGTCGATCGACCCGACGCAGCCGCAGCTGGCTGTCGCCATCGACCGCGAGCGTGCCTCCGACCTCGGCATCGACATATCAGGCCTCGCCAACACCATGCAGGCCATGCTCGACGGCAACGATGTCGTCGACGTCTATATCGCCGACCGCAGCTATGGTGTGAAGCTGGTCTCGACCACCAATCCGATCAACGATCCGACCGATCTGGAAAACATCTTCCTGAAGACGGCCGATGGCCGCTTCGTGCCGATGTCGACCATCGCCACGCTGACCGAACGCGCCGTGCCGCCGTCGCTGTCGCGCGAACAGCAGCAGCCATCGGTGGCCATCACCTCCAACCTCTCGGGCAATTTCGCGCTTGGCGACGCGCTGAGCCGCGCCGAGGAAATCGCCACGCCGCTGCTGCCGCCAGGCAGCCGCATCCTGCCGCTGGCCGAGGCCGCGACGCTAGGCGAGACCAACAGCGCCATGGTCACCATCTTCGGTTTCGCGCTGGTTATCATCCTCCTGGTGCTGGCTGCCCAGTTCGAGAGCTTCGTCAGTGCGGTCATCATCATGGCGACGGTGCCGCTCGGTCTGGCCTGCGCCATCTTCGCGCTGCTTCTCTCCGGCACCAGCCTCAACGCCTACAGCCAGATCGGCCTGGTGCTCCTGGTCGGCGTCATGGCCAAGAACGGCATCCTGATCGTCGAGTTCGCCAACCAGCTGCGCGACCGCGGGCTTGGTGTGCGCGAGGCGATCGAGCAGGCCTCGATCATCCGCTTGCGTCCGGTGATGATGACGATGATCAGCACCATACTTGGCGGCGTGCCGCTGGTGCTGGCGGCGGGCGCGGGCGCCGAGGCACGCGTGGCGCTCGGCTGGGTGATCGTCGGCGGGCTGGGGCTGGCCACCATCCCGACACTGTTCCTGACGCCGGTCGCCTATCTCCTGCTTGGCCGCTTCGTCACCCCGAAGACCCATGAGGAAGCGCGCCTCAAGCGCGAACTCGAGGAAGCCGCCTACACCAATATGGAGCCGGCGGAGTAGGTAAACTCGGGGCCGCGGGTAGCTGCTTTTCGTCTGCAATCTCGTCGGAGATAGTGCCGCTATTTCAGCAACCGGCCTTCGATCGACCAGCGCGCGGCGAGGAAATTCAGCACCGCCGCCACGATGACGCCGCCGATCTTTGCCGGCCACACCCCAACGATGCCGGCGAACAGGGCGAGCGAAAGGCTGGAGACGCCGAGCGAAATCAGCGCACCCAGCGAGACGAAACGCAGGAAGGCATCATGCAGCCGGATGGCCTGGTTGCGCTCGAACGACCACAAACTGTTGGCCGTGAAAGAGAAGATGACAGCAATGAACCAGGAGGTGACATTGGCCGGCAGCGGCGGAACATCCAGCTTGAGCAGCACGAAGAAGCCGGCAAGGTCGATGGCCGTGTTGACCAGTCCGACGATGGCAAAGCGCACGATCTTGCTGCCGGTCGAACGCCGGGGCTGTTCCGCGCCGCTCATCCCTGGCCATCCATGATCTCGACACCGGCGCGGGCGAGGCTCGCGCCGAACGCGTCCGAGGCCAGGACCGCGAACTCCACCTCGCGCACGCCTTGCATTGGGTCGCGCTCCCGCAGCGTCTCGTCGACATGGCCGGGATGGCACATGAACAGGCCTCGTTCCGGCAGTGCGTCGACGGCGGCTTGCAGAACAGGGGCAAATCGCTCGGGTTGCCGCCAGTCATAGATGCCGGCGAGCGGCTCGAAAAGGCTGAAGCCAGCGCGCACCATCGAGCGGTTGAAGCCGGCCGCCACGGCGGCGATTGCCGCGACTTTCGGTGCTACGACGGCATTGCCCAGCGCCGGCGCACCGCGCAGTACCGGCCTGCCGGCAGCTTCGGAAAAATTCGCCCGCAGCCATTTGCGCACGACCGGCAGGAAATGCACGTGCTGATGGCCGTCGATGAAGTCAGGTTGGCAGCCCAGCGCCTCGACGAAGCGGCTGTACTGCGCATCGAGTTCGACATGGACATCCCGCTCGTCAATGCTGCCGCGCAGGATCGGCAATGCCAGCGAACGCAGCGGCGGCAGTCGGCCTTCCGGCGCCAGGCTCGACCGGCCGGTGACGGCAGGCTGGTCGGTGAGGGTCAGGTGCAGCCCGACCGCCGCGCGGCCGCACAGTGGCTTTATGCGCGTCGCCGCATCAGGCCATTCCGGAAAGCCGGTCATGCAACTGGTGCCGGTCAGGCGGCCGCGATCGAGCAGGTCGAGAATCCCGGTGGAGACGCCAGGAGCCAGGCCGTAGTCATCGGCGATGAGGCGGATGCGGCGCGTCATGCGCCGGGCGCGCCGCCTGGCGGCCTGTCCGGAACCGCGCCACGCACGACATCGCGCACGATATACACCGGCCGATCCTTGCTCTCCGAAAGCGTGACCCAGACATATTCGCCGATCAGGCCGAGCAAGGTCAGGTTGAGGCCGCCGAGCAGGACGACGGCGACCATCAGGCTGGGATAGCCGGGGACGGCGATGCCATAGAACATCACCTCGAAGAACACTTTGGCGCCGTAGACGAGGCCCGCCAAAGCCGCCAGCATCCCGCTCAGGCTGATGATGCGCAGCGGAATGACGGAAAAGGACGTAAACCCCTCCAGCGAGAAGGCAATCAGGTTGAGCCGGCTCCATTTCGACGTGCCGGTGGCACGGTTCTCCGGCGAGTATTGTATGGCTTTCTGACGGAAGCCAGCCCAGGCGAACAGGCCCTTGTTGAAGCGCCGCTTGTCGCGCAGGCTGGTCAGCGCACGCACCACGGCACCGCGCATGACGCGGAAGTCACCGGCATTTTCTGGAATGTCGAAGCGCTGGCTGCTGTTGATCAGGCTGTAGAACAGCTTCGCGAGTTGGCTGCGCCGCCAGCTGGCCTCGCGGCGGTCGTTCTGCGCGAAGACGACATCGATATCCGGGTGTTCCACCAGCTCGGCGATCATCTTCAGGCCGGTGTCCATCGAATGCTGCAGGTCGGCATCCATGACCAGCGCCATGTCACCGCGCGACTGGTCGAGGCCGGCGAGCACCGCGACCTCCTTGCCGAAATTGCGGCTGAGCCGCACGATCTCCCAGGAACCCGACAGCACCCGGGAAAACCGCTCGGCGCCATCATCGCGGCTGCCGTCATCGACCAGGATCTTGTGGACTTCGATGCCGAAACGCTGCGACACCTCGGCCTCGAGCTTGTCGAGCAATGCGGCAAAGGCCGATGCCGATGGTCCCTCGTTGAAGAACGGCGCCACGATATCGAGAACGGGCCGCGACTCAGCCATTTGCCACAGGCCTTTCATTCATCACCTTGTCTCCAGCTTTCGCCCAGAACCACCAGATCAGGAAGCCGGCGACAACGGTGACCGTGATCGGCCGGAACCAGGGATACGTCAAATCTTGGATATGGCGTTCGACCCCGGTTAGCCCCGTAAGGAACAGGGTCACCGCCAGCACCGAGGCCAGGACACCGCCTCGTTCCTCGCGCCACAACAAGGCGATAGCGAGACCGGCAGGCACGGCGATCATGGCATAGGTGTTGGGCTCGACGCGAGGGTTGAAGACGCACATGTAGAACGTCGCCGTCAGGAAGATGGCGAGCCCGGCCGTCCCGCGTTCCAGCTTGCGGTCGAACCAGACAACCGCGGAGAGCGTGAACAGGGCCATGAGGACACGCACGATCGTGGCACCGAATTCCGGGAGGGGCAGCCCCATTTTGGTGAAGGGCGCCGTGAAGTCGGTGGGAACGAAGTGGCTGGTGTTGTCGACAGCCATCGAGGTCAACATCTGGCCAAAAACACGATACTGGTCGTTGAGATAGCTTGCGGGAGCGAAAGCATAAGGCAAAGCCAGCACGAACAGCACCGCCAGCACCAGCACCGGTATCAGCCGCAGGCGCAGGGCTCCCACCAACAACAGCATGATGATCGCGGTCGGCTTGGCGATGATGGCGACCGAAGCCCAGAAGAACGTTTCGGCGCGCCGACCTTCGAGGGCCGACAAAGTGAGAAGCCAGCAGGCACCTGTCAGAAGGATCGTCGCCTGGCCGTTGCGGATCGCCCCCAGCGCCATCGGCAGGGCGAGGAACAGCCCGAAGGACAGCAGCCATGGCAATTCCCCACCGCCGAGCTTGCGCACCTGCCGCATCGCGGCGAAGGTCAGCACCGCGAAGCCGATAACGTGCCACACCACGCCACCCAGATGCGGGCCGAGCTTGAACAGTGGGACATAGAGCGTGGCAAAGGCCGGCGCGTAGAGATACCCCATCTCGGACTGGATGTTGTAGAGCGGCCGCCCGGCGAGAAATTCCTGGCTGCCATATCTGTAGGCCGACAGCACGCTGCGCGTGTCGGGCGCCAACAGGACGAGGACAAGAACGACCAGGAACGCTCCGATCCACAGGCCAAGTCCCAAACGGTCGAAAACCGGCTTGGACATCGTCATCAAGACACCCCACAACACCCGGAACAGGCTCAGTCCAGCACTGTCGCGGCATTCGATGGCGGCGGCATATCACGGACAAAGCGGCGTGGCATAGGGGCTGAATGGGCGTAAAAGCTGCACTCGCGCTGGCCCGAACGCCAAATTCTGCCTTGCTGGTTCCCTCTCCGCGATCAGGCGACTTGAACTAGTCGCCGGTGAATTCAGGCAGGTGAAAATAGGGATTGCGCGGGTCGTATGGATATTTTGGTTCACCCTTGCCAGTTGATACGGCACCCGGGATCAGCACCCCTTTCGGTCCGAATTGATAGTCGATGCCGGCGCAGAGGTAAGCGAGATCCTGGTAGTTGAAACTGCGCAACGCACTACCGCCTTCGAATGCTGCTGCTTTAAGTTGCTCAGGCGTGAGCGGACCGATCATCCTGTCGCGATAGGCCTTGACCTTGGCCTCGTTGAGCCTGGACGACTGACATCCAACGCCGATGACCCGCGCCAGCATGATATTTCTGACAGCGGTCCCAGCGGGATCATCCAACGGGGTCGAATATTTCTTGAGAAAGTAGTTCGTATTCGGATCGTTGGTCATCGCCTTGCGCCAAAACGGCGGGAACTTGTCGGCGGCCTGAGCGCCAACGGCGCCGGCCAGCGACATCAAGACTATCGAGATGACCCACCATTTTCTCATAACGACCCCGTTTCTGGCAGTTTCCCGAATGTCATCTGGTCCGGTCATTTTCATTCAAGGCCGTATAAAAACCTTGCCGTTGGGCTTGGCCAGTTCCGTCGGCACCCGCGCGATGGCCTCGGCGAGCGGCACGACCGCCGTCACGTCGGTCGACCAGCGCCCGTCGGAAAAACGCTTCTGCGCTTCCAGGATCGCCGGACCACGCCGATCTCTAGATTGGCGCATCCATTCGCTCAGCCAAAAACCTTCGATGTGCTTGTGCTGGAAGATCAGCTGGCCGGGTTCGCGGATGATCGTGGCGTCCGTGTCGAGCCGGCCATAGATGATCCAGCGCGCCCGTTTCGGCATCGCATGGAAGATGGCCGAAGCCAGCGGCCCAGTGACCGCATCGAGGAAAATGCGCGGCTGTTCAGCCTTCATCACCTCGCGCAGCGTGGCCTCGAAATCCGGCGCCTTCTCGTTCAGCACATGGGCAGCGCCGATCTCTTTCAGAAGCGCGATCTGCTCGTCGCGGCGCACGGTGACGATAGGCCGAAAGCCCTCTTCCCTGGCCAGGCCGATGATCAGCTTGCAGAGCTGGCTGGCGCCGGCGGTCATGATGAAGGCCTTTTCGCCCTCCTGTTTGACGATGTCGAACATGGCGATCGCGGTGAGCGGATTGACGATCATCGCCGCACCATCCTCGTCACGAACCGTGTCGAGCAGCGGAATGCAGGCTGCCGCCTCGGCGACGGCAAAGTCAGCCCACGAACCCCAATTGCTGAGGCCGGTGGCGAAGGCGACGCGCTTGCCGACGAGGCTTTTGGCATAGGGTTCGTCACCCCCGGCGACAACTTTGCCGACACCCTCGAAGCCCGCCGGCCGGCCCTTGACGCGCGGCTGGCCATACTGGCCCTTGATGAAGGCGACATCGGATGGGTTGATCGAAGCCAGGCTGACCTTGATCAGCACCTGGCTCGGTCCAGGCTTCGGCACCGCGATGCTGCCCGACTCGAGATAGGGCTCCATCGCCTCGAGTACACTGCCGCTCGGTGTCTTGGTGTAGCCGTCGCCGACCAGGAGCAACGCCTTCATTTCGGAGGGGATGGTCATCGGTGACACTCCTTGGTTGCGGCGGAAAACCCTGTGCGACAGGCCGAGCTGCTGCTCAGACCTTCTCCTGCGTGTATTTCTTCAGCTCCGTCCGCGCCACCTGGCGGCGATGCACGGCGTCAGGCCCGTCGGCGAGGCGCAATGTCCTCAGATGCGTCCACGAGCGCGCCAGCGGCGTGTCCTGGCTGATGCCTTGCGCGCCGAACATCTGCACCGCCTCGTCGGTGATCCTCAGCGCGACGCGCGGCGCGATGACCTTGATCTGGCTGATCCACGGGGCTGCGGCGCGCGCATCGCCCTGGTCGATCATCCACGCCGCCTTGAGGCAGAGCAGCCGGGCCATTTCGATCTCCATCCGGCATTCGGCGATGATGTCGAAATTGGCGCCGAGTTTCGCCAGCTTCTGGCCGAAGGCTTCGCGGCGCACCGAACGCTGGCACAGCATCTCCAGCGCCATCTCGGCCTGGCCGATGGCGCGCATGCAGTGATGGATGCGGCCGGGGCCAAGCCGTCCTTGCGCGATCTCGAACCCCCTGCCCTCGCCGAGGATCAGGTTCGAGGCCGCTACCCGGACATTGTCGAAGCGAAGGTGCATATGGCCATGCGGCGCGTCATCATCGCCATAGACCTGCATGGCGCGGACCTTGGTCACGCCTTTCGTGTCCGAAGGCACCAGGATCATCGAATGGCGGCGGTGCTGCGGCTCGTCGTCGCCACCGGTCCGCACCATGACGATATAGATGGCGCAGCGCGGATCGCCGGCGCCCGACGCCCACCATTTCTCGCCATTGAGCACATAATCGTCGCCTTGCCGCTCGCAACGCATCGCGATGTTGGTGGCGTCGGACGAGGCGACATCAGGCTCGGTCATCAGATAGGCCGAGCGGATTTTTCCATCCAAAAGCGGTTCAAGCCACGTTTTCTTGTGGTCGGCCGAGCCGTAGCGCTCCAGCACCTCCATATTGCCGGTGTCGGGCGCCGAGCAGTTGAAGGTCTCGGCGCCTAAGTGCGCCTTGCCCATCTCTTCGGCCAGATAAGCGTATTCGACCGTGGACAGGCCGTAGCCGCGTTCCGAGCCGGTCAGCCAGAAATTCCACAGGCCGCGCTCTCGTGCGGTCTTCTTCAGCCCTTCGAGGATCTCGCTCTGGCGCGCGCTGTAGACCCAGCGGTCGCCTGCCTTGCCGACCTCGCCCAAGAATTCCTTGTCGAGCGGCATGATCTCGTCGCGCACCATGGCCGCGACGCGCGCGTGGATCGGCTTCAGCCGCTCGCTCATGCCGAGATTCATCTCCGTCATCGGTCGCTAACCCTTCATAGAGGCCCGGCATTTTACCCGTGGCAAGGATGACCGTACTTCGGATAGCCTTGTCAACGCGAACTGTTTGCCCGCATGTCGAGGCAGAGCGCGGAGGATTGGAATGGCCTATCTGGACGAGCTGTTTTCGGTGGCCGGCAAGACCGCGCTGGTGACGGGAGCGGCAACCGGTATCGGCCGCATGGCGGCGACCGCGCTGGTCAGGGCCGGCGCCAGCGTCATGATCGCTTCGCGCAAGGGCGAGGACTGCATCAAGGTCGCCGCCGAACTGAACGGGCTTGGCGCGCCTGGCAGGGCCGAAGGCTTCGCCGGCGACGTCTCCAGCGAGGCTGGCATTGCCGCACTCGTCACCGAGGTCAAGGCGCGGACCGAAAAACTCGATATTCTGATCAACAATGCCGGCGTTTCCTGGGGCGCACCGCTGGAGAGCTTCCCCTATTCGGCATGGGCCAAGGTGTTTGGCGTCAATGTCACCGCGGTCTTCCACCTGACACGCGAACTGCTGCCGTTGCTCGAAGCCGCCGCCAGCGATGCCGATCCTGCCCGGGTGATCAATCTGGGTTCGGTGATGGGCACGCAGCCGCTGGCCGACGATGCCTATTCCTACACCGCGTCCAAGGCTGCGGTGCATCATCTGACGCGCACGCTCGCGCTCGAATTCGCCGCCCGCCGCATCACCGTCAACGCCTTCGCTCCCGGTCCTTTCCAGAGCCGGATGACGGCCTTTGCCACCGGTACGGATGAACAGGCCAGGCATGTCGGCAATCATGTTCCGATCGGCCGTATCGGCGCACCGGATGACATTGCCGGCGCAACGCTCTATTTGTGCAGCCGTGCAGGCAGTTATGTCACCGGCGCCATCCTGCCGATCGACGGCGGGCAGTCGGTGCAGCATGGATTGACCTTGTTCAAGGAATGACATTTTCCGGCCGTAGAAGCCGGAGGTGAACTGGAGGACATGAGCGTGGAACCGATCAGTCTCGATGTGCTTCTGGCCAGTGTCGGCAAGGAAGTCGGCGTCTCACCGTGGCGGGTGGTGACGCAACGCATGATAGACCAGTTTGCCGACGCCACCGACGACCACCAGTTCATCCATTGCGACCCCGAGCGGGCCAAGCGCGAGACGCCGTTCGGCGGCACCATCGCGCATGGGTTCCTGTCGCTGTCGCTGCTCTCGGCAATGACTTTCGAGACCATGCCGCCGCTGGAAAACGGCAAGATGGGCGTCAACCATGGCTTCGATTCGCTGCGCTTCCTGGCGCCGGTGAAAACCGGCGCGCGCATCCGCACCCGTTTCGTGCTGGCCGACGTCAAGGTCAGGCCGTCAGGCTGGGTGCAGACCGCGCATGACGTGACGATCGAGATCGAGGGCTCGAAGAAACCGGCGCTGACCGCCCGCTGGCTGACGCTCACCCTGATCGAACGCCAGCCCGAGACCGCATGAGCAACGCCAACGCGCTCGACCAGGCAGCGCTTGCGCCTTACCTCGAGGCGGAAATTCCGGGTTTTTCCGGACTCACTGCGATCGAAAAATTCAAATCCGGTCAATCGAACCCGACCTATCTCCTGACGGCGGCCAGCGGCCGCTACGTGCTGCGCGCCAAGCCGCCCGGGCAATTGCTGAAATCGGCGCATCAGGTCGACCGCGAATTCTGGGTGATGAAGGCGCTCGCCGGCACCGCCGTGCCGGTGCCCAAAATGCTGCATTTGTCGGCCGAGGATTCGCCGATCGGCCGCATGTTCTATGTCATGGATTTCCTCGACGGCCGCATTTTCTGGGATCCGGCGCTGCCGGAAGCGCGCGACAATGACGAGCGCGCCGCGATCTACGATGCCATGAACGGCACGCTCGCGGCCCTGCATGATGTCGATGCCGACGCCGTCGGTCTCGGCGATTTCGGCCGGCCAGGCAATTATTTCGAGCGGCAGCTGGCGCGCTGGACCAGCCAGTACCGCGCCTCGGAAACCGGCAGCATTGCCGACATGGACCAGCTGATCGCCTGGCTGGAAACGCACATGCCCGCGGACGACGGCCTGATATCGCTGGTGCATGGCGACTACAGGCTGGACAATCTGATCTTCGCACAGGACCAACCAAAGGTTCTTGCAGTGCTCGACTGGGAACTATCGACGATTGGCCACCCCTTTGCCGACATCGCCTATCAGTGCATGCAATGGCGCCTGCCGCATGCCTCAGGCTTTCGCGGCCTGGGTGGTATCGACCGCGCCGCACTCGGCCTGCCCTCCGAAGAAGACTATGTCGCCGCCTATTGCCGTCGTCGCGGGCTCACCGGCATCGGCAACTGGACGTTCTTCCTCGCCTTCTCCTTCTTCCGGTTGGCGGCGATCTGCCAGGGTGTCTACAAGCGCGCGCTGGACGGCAACGCCTCCAATCCCGAAAAAGCCAGAACCTATGGCGAGGCGGTGAAGCTGCTTTCGCATCTCGCCGCCAAACTGATCGACAAGCAGGGGAAGTCATGATGGGCCGTTTTGACGGAGCAACGGTGCTGATCACCGGTGCCGCCGGCGGGCTCGGCCGTGGTGCCGCGAAGGGCTTTGCCACTGAAGGCGCGCGGCTGGTGCTGTCGGACATCGACGAAAAGGCGTTAGCCGATCTTGCAACTTCCTTGCCGGCCGAAACGGCGATCCTGGCCGGCAACATCGCCGACGAGAAACTGTCGGAGGATCTGGTCGGGCTGGCGGTCGAAAGATTCGGCCAGCTGGATGTCGCCATCAACAATGCCGGCATCGTCCAGAGTTTCGTGCGCCTGCCGCAAGTGCCGTCGGACGAAGCCCGCCGCGTGATCGAGATCGACCTGCTCGGCGTCTTCTATGCCATGAAGCACCAGATTCCGCAGATGGAGCGGCAGTTCAAGGCGACGGCCAAGGGCGGCGCCATCGTCAACATCGCCTCGGTTGCCGGGCTGGTCGGCGCGCCAAAGCTCTCGGTCTACGCGGCAGCCAAGCATGGCGTCGTCGGATTGACCAAATCGGCGGCGGCCGAATACGCGACCAAGGGTGTGCGCATCAACGCCATCTGCTCTGCCCATACCAGGACGGCGATGGTCGACAGCTTCGTGCGCGTATCCGGCGCGCCGGAGGCAGAGGCGTTGGCCGAACTGACACGCGGCGTGCCGATGAAACGCGTGGCGGAAGTCGATGAAATCATCACCGCCATCCTCTTCGCCGCCGACCCGGCCAATTCCTTCATGACCGGCCATGCACTGGCCGTCGACGGCGGTGTCGGCGCCATCTGACCCACGATTTGACTCCCATGCCGCTTGGGAACTTCCCGCGCCCTTGTCCGTTTCCGTACAGCGTATATAATTTAGCCACGCACCAACCAAACGAAGGCACCAGATCTTGCCGCCGAGCGTCCAGAAACGCCGCGAAAAACAAAAGGCCGAACTGCGCTCCGAACTGGTCGAAGCCGCGCACAAGCTCGTCCAGGAAGAAGGCTATGAGGGCCTGACCATCCGCAAACTGGCCAAGCGGGTCGGCTATGCGCCGATGTCGGTCTATTCCTATTTCGCCGACAAGCAGGACATTCTGTTTGCACTTGCCGAAGACGCGTTCGAGACGCTGGCCCGCCGAATCGAGGAGCACTCGTCAGATGATCCGATCGAAGCCTTGCAGGCGGTGATGACCGAATACGCCGCTTTCGGTCTCGGCAATCCCAATGAATATCGCACTGTCTTCATGACCGAAAAGACGCGGCCGCCGGAAGGCCGGAGTTTTCAAGAAATGCACGAGGCCAACCCGGCGATGAAAGCGCTGATCACCCGGGTCGAAGCCTGTGTCGCCGCCGGCAAGCTGCAGGGCGACCCCCGCGCCATCGCCACCATGCTGTGGGCGGTTGGCCACGGCACGATCTCGCTGCTGATCACCTTCCCCTTCTACCCCTTCGGTGACCCTTACGCCTTCGTGAAGCGGATGTGCGATTTCCAGATGGCCGCGCTTAGCACGCAGAACGTGCCGCCATTGACCGAGACTCCGGTCGACTGCTGAACGACATCTCCTTCGTTTCCACGCTTCCTCGCCACCCTTCCCAACCAAACGGAGGGCCAATTTCTTGGTTAACAAAAAATTTATCGTACGCGTACGATCTTGACTTGAACTTCGCGATTGGCGGTCGTATCTGTACGTCGTAACGTACATGTACGGAAAAAATTCACCCGTCGAAAGCGGAGACTGACAATGAAAAAGACCCTCCTGACCCTCGCCGCCGTGTTGGCACTTTCCGGCTCGGCCTTCGCCGCCAACACCACCCACCCGGTCAGGCACGCGCCGGCCGCGACCTGCGTCGACACCAAGACCAATGTGAAGCTCGATTGCGCCTCGACCGGCTCGGTTGAGAAGAAGGGCGCCACGGAAAACACCGCTGAAGGCAAGGGCCCGCGCCTTGGCATCAGCATCAACCCGTGGATCGTGCCGAGCGCGTTCTGAGCTTCGAGTGCATGCCGCCCGGGGTTTCCCCGGGCATGAATGGATTGTGTAGCCCCGGCTTTGCGCGAAGGCTGCCAATCGCCGCGATGGCCAGATGTCAGCCTACCGAGATCGGCAACCTGCTCGCCGAACTCTCGAAGGCAGCGTCGATCAGCTTCTGCATGTCGGCGGCGCGCCGGAAGGACGGATCGCCATTCTGCCCGGCATCCAGCGCGTCGACAAAACGCCGGGTGTTGCGCTTGACATCCGGCAACGCCAGCTCTCGCCAGAGCTGAAAATCGACGTCCTCTCCCAGGCACGCCGACAGCCGCGCTGCCTTGCCATCGGTCTCGACCTTGAGCGCTCCTTTGGTGCCATGCAGCGTCAGCGACAAATCATTGCCATGGCCGGTTGTGTAGCGGCTCGCCATGACCGTCGCCAGCGCGCCGGATGTCAGCCGCGCCGTCATCGCCACACTGTCATTGGCGTCCAGCACATAGTCGCCGATCCGATCGCCCTCGGCCTTCGGAAACGTCACCAGATCGGCGTGCAGGCTGACAATATCCTGGGCCGCGCCATAGGTGGCGAAGTCCAGGATGTGGATGCCGACATCGCCCAGAACCCCGGTCGAACCGTGCCGGCTCGACAAGCGCCACAGCCATTTGTCCTCGACGCGCCAGTCCCCCCAGGACTTGCTGACCAGCCAGCTCTGCTTGTAGCTCGCCTCGACATGGCGCAATTCGCCGATCGCGCCCGCCAGCACCAGACGCCGTGCTTCCTGGATCGCCGGTGAATTGCGGTAGGTGAGATTGACCATGTTGACGAGGCCGGCGGCCTCGGCCGCTTCGGACATGGCAAGCGCATCGGCATGGTTCGGTGCCAGCGGCTTTTCGCAAAAGACATGTTTTCCCGCGGCAAGCAGCGCCAACGTCGTCGCCTTGTGCACACCGTCCGGAGTGGCGTTGATGGCGGCGTCGAAATCGCCCCAGGCGATCGCCGCTTCAAGGCTCTCGAAGAAGTCGCCGATCTTGTTGGCAGCGGCAAACGCCGCCGCGCGCCCGGGCAGTTGATCGACACAGGCGACAATGCTGCAGCCAGGAACCTTTGCGAACTCTTCGATATGATGTCCGGCGATCCAGCCGGTGCCGAGCAAGAGCAGGCGATGCATCAGATCAGGTCCCCCATCAACTCAAGCCCCCCATTAACTCAGGCCCTTGTCGCCGTCGGCATGCAGGCGCAGGCCCTTCTGCACGATCTTCTCCTTGGCCTTGTCCGTCGGCACGTTCGGCGCATTGCTGATGCCGGCCCATGCGGGAGCCGGGTTGTGCGCCCAGTGCACGGCATTGCGCAGCACCTGCCGCACGCCTTCATTGTGATAGATCGGATAGGTCTCGTGACCGGGTGAGAAATAGAAGATCTTTCCCGCGCCGCGCTGGTAGGTCAGCCCCGAGCGGAACACCTCGCCGCCCTCGTACCAGGAGACAAACACCGTCTCCAGCGGCTCCGGCACCGCGAACGGCTCGCCATACATTTCCGTCTCGCCGATCTCCAGGCATTCGCCGATGCCTTGCGCGATCGGATGGCTCCGGTTGATCGCCCAGACGCGCTCGCGCTCCCCCGCCTCGCGCCACTTCAGCGAACAGGGCGTGCCCATCAGCCGCTTGAAGATCTTCGAGTAGTGGCCGGAATGCAGCACGATCAGCCCCATGCCTTCCCAGACCCGTTTCTGCACGCGCTCGACGATCTCGTCCTTGACCTCGCCATGCGCCGCGTGGCCCCACCACAGCAGCACATCGGTGGCGGCAAGACGCTTCTCGCTCAGGCCGTGCTCGGGTTCCTGCAAGGTGGCGGTGGTCGCCTCGATGCCCTTGTCCTGGTTGAGCGCCGCGGCAATCGTGCCATGCATGGTCAGGGGATAGAGGTCACGCACGGCGGCATTGGTCTGCTCATGGACGTTCTCGCCCCAGACGACGGCTTTTATCGGCATTTTTCCTCTCCAAAGCGCTTTGAATACCTCAACTGACGATGCCTTGGGAAGATACCTTTCAACCAAAATTGCTGAAAATCAGGGCTTGCGGGCTTTCCGGCCTGCTACGGTCTTGGCCTTGCCGGGCTTGGCGGGCGCGCCGGGAATCGCCGAACTGGTGATGGACACCGGGTCGCTGGCTGGAAAGGTGTCCTCGAGGCCTTCCTCGAGTTCCTGTTCGGCGCTTGGCGCTTCGTGTTGCTCATGTTCAAGAGAGCGCACGGCGGCCGTCTTTTTCACCGGCGACTTCGGCGCGGACTTCGATGGCATCGGCATTTCTCCCTCGACCTGTTGCCGCACAACGGATGCGGGCGGCAAACGTTCCGGGGTCAGCCAGCCGCGTCGCGGGCTCCCTCGGACAGGAAAGTAAAGACATAGTCCGAGAAGGAACGCCAGCATTCCACCCGGAAGGCATCGTCGGCGGTGCGCAACAGCACGATCTCGGCCTTGCCGAGAATGGTGCGCGAGGCCGCTCCCACCGGGAACGCGTCGAGCGACAGATCCTGCGGACAGCCCGCATTGATCGCGGCTTCAGCCGCCGGACCGGTAACCGATATCGCAATGTTGCGATGCGAGATGCCGACTGACGAATGCAACGCGGCAACCCCTGCGCAATCGGCCAGCGGGTCCTTGCCGGCTTCGTCGATGACCAGCCATTCGTCAGGGCCGAGCCACAGTGCGGTGCGCCCTGTCTTCGACGCCGAAGTCTTCGGCTTCTTCGGCAAAGTCAGGCCAAGTGCCTTCGACAGGGCAGCGACCGAAGCCTCCGGCGCGCGCAACGAGATGCGCTCCGCCGGCGGCAGCACTTCAACCTTGACGCCGGTCGCCGATGTGGCGCGGCCAGCCAACGCCGGACGGCGCTCGACCGAAGGCGATGCGGCCGGAGCCGTTTTCTTTGCAGCAGCCTTAGCCATTGAGGCGGCCTCCCGTCTCGTCGAAGAACACCATGCCGGTAACCTCCACTTCGATCACCCCATTCGGCATCGGCACATAGAGCGTGTCGCCCATCCGGTCGCGGCCGCCGGCAACCAGCGCCAGCGCGATGGAACGGCCGCAATTCTGCGACCAGTAGCTGGACGTCACGTGGCCGATCATCTTCATCGGAATTGGCTGCTTGGGATCCGCGACGATCTGCGCGCCCTCTTCCAGCACCACCTTCGGGTCCTTGGTCTTGAGACCAACCAGCTGCTTGCGGCCCTTGGCGACCAGGTCCGGCCGCGTCAGGCCGCGGATGCCGACGAAGTCGGTCTTCTTCTTGCCGACCGCCCAGTCGAGGCCGGCGTCGTTCGGCGTCACCGTGCCGTCCGTGTCCTGGCCGACGATGATATAGCCCTTCTCAGCGCGCAGCACGTGCATGGCCTCGGTGCCGTAAGCGGCAGCGCCATGCTTCTGGCCCTGCGCCCACAGCGCTTCCCAGACGGCCTGGCCGTAATCGGCCGGCACATTGACCTCGAAGCCGCGCTCGCCGGTGAACGACATGCGGAACAACCTGGTCGGCACGCCGCAGATCTTGCCTTCGCGCACCGACATGTGCGGCAGCGCCTCATCGGACATGTCGATGCCTTCGACCAGCGGCGCGATGATGTCGCGCGACTTCGGCCCCTGCACGGCAATCACCGCCCACTGCTCGGTGATCGAGGTCAGCCAGACATTGAGATGCGGGAACTCGGTCTGGAGATAGTCCTCCATGTGGTTCATGACGCGCGGCGCGCCGCCCGTCGTCGTCGTCACATGGAAACGGTCCGGCGCCAGCCGGCCGACGACACCGTCATCATAGATGAAGCCGTCCTCGCGCAGCATGATGCCATAGCGGCAGCGGCCGGGCTCCAGCTTCTCCCACGGATTGGTGTAGAGCAGCTCCATGAACTTGGCGGCGTCCGGCCCGACCACTTCGATCTTGCCGAGCGTCGAGGCGTCGAACAGGCCGGCATTGGTGCGCACCGCGACACATTCGCGGTCGACAGCCCTATGCATGTCCTCGCCGGCCTTGGGGAAATACCAGGCGCGTTTCCATTGGCCGACATCCTCGAACACGGCGCCTTGCGCTTCGGCCCAGGGATGGATCGCGGTTCTGCGCGTCGGGTCGAACAGCGGCCCGCGCGCATGGCTGACGATCGCGCCGAAGGTGACCGGCGTGTAGGGCGCGCGGAATGTGGTCAGCCCGACTTCCGGGATCGGCTTGCCCAGCGTCTCCGCCGCGATCGCCAGGCCATGCATATTGGAGGTCTTGCCCTGGTCGGTCGCCATGCCGTTGGTGGTGAAGCGCTTGACGTGCTCGATCGAGCGCATGCCTTCATGCACCGCCTGGCGGATATCCTTGGCGGTGACGTCGTTCTGGAAATCGACGAAGGCTTTCACCGTCGTGTCCGGGCCGGCGCCAGGCGCCGCGCCCAGCATGCCGCGCGACCAGCTTTCCGAGGCGTCGACCTTCGGCTTCGTGTCCTTGCCCGCCTTAACGCTGGAATCCTTGGCGCCGGCATCCTTGGCAGCCTTGGCGCCAGCCGCATAGGCCTCGTCCACCGTCGCCGACAGCCCGTCGGTGCCATTGCAGGCGCCTACCGAGACACAGTCCTGCGCATAGGTGCCCGGCACGAAGCGCTTGGTCTCGTCGTTGAAGGCAACCTTGCCGCGCGACTGCGAGAACAGGTGCACCGACGGCGTCCAGCCCGCCGACATCAGGATCGCATCGACAGCAATAGTGCGCTCGCCACCGCCATTCTTCGGCTGCACGGTCATCGAGGATACCCGCAATTTGCCGCCGGCGCGGATCACCGCGCGGCCGAAATTGATCTCGATGCCGAGCGCCCGCGCCTCGTCGATCACCGGCCCGGTCGGGTTGTCGCGCAGATCGACGATCGCCGCGACATTGACGCCGGCCTTCTTCAGGTCGATCGCCGCCGCGTAGGCGGAATCATTGGCGGTGTAGACGCCGACATTTCTGCCGACCGCCACGCCATACTGGTTGAGGAAGGTGCGCGCCGCACCGGCCAGCATGATGCCCGGCCGGTCATTGTTGGCGAACACCATGTGGCGCTCAATGGCGCCCGAGGCCAGCACAACGCGCTTGGCACGCACCTGCCACAGCCGCTCGCGCGGCAAATCATGGCCGGGAGCCTTCAAATGATCGCTGACGCGCTCCACCAGGCCGACGAAATTCTGCGCGTAGTAGCCGAAGGCCGTCGTGCGCGAGAGCACGCGGACATTGCCCATCGCCCGCAGCCTGGCGATTGCCGCTTGCGCCCAGGCGAAACCGTCCTGGCCGTCGATTTTCGCACCGGTCTCGAAACGCAGGCTGCCGCCGAATTCGGCCTGCTCGTCAGCGAGGATGACGCGCACGCCGGTCTCGGCCGCCGCCAATGCCGCCGCGAGGCCGGCGGCACCGCCGCCCAGCACCAGCACGTCGCAATGCGCATAGCGCGAGGAATAGTGGTCGGGATCGGGCTTGTCGGGCGAAACGCCGAGGCCGGCGGCTTCACGGATCTTGGGCTCGTACAGGCTCTTCCAGGCCGCCTTCGGCCACATGAAGGTCTTGTAGTAGAAGCCGGCCGAAAACATCGGTGACGCCAGGTCGTTGACCGCACCGACGTCGAAGGACAGCGACGGCCAGCGGTTCTGCGAGTTGGCGGCGAGCCCGTCATAGAGCTCCTGTACGGTCGCGCGCACATTCGGCGTCTTGCGCGCATCGTCGCGCACGATCTGCACCAGCGCGTTGGGCTCTTCCGCGCCGGCGGACAGGAAGCCGCGCGGCCGGTGATACTTGAACGAGCGGCCGACCAGATGGACGCCATTGGCGAGCAGTGCGGACGCCAGCGTATCACCCTCGATGCCGGTATAGGACTGGCCGTCGAAGCTGAAGCGCGCGGTCTTGGCCTGGCTGAGGCGACCGGCTCTCGGGATGCGGAACGCGCCGCTCATTTGGCAACTCCCGGCAGCTTGGCGGGTTTGGGTTCGCCGGCCTTGTAGGTCATGACGAACTTGTCGGTGACGGTGTCGCGCACCGCGTTGAAAAAGCGCGCGCAGCCATGCATGTGCCGCCAGCGCTCATAGATGATTCCCTTGGGATTCGAGCGGATGAAGAAGAACTTTTCGAAGTCGTCGTCGCTCTCGCCCGCAATGTTGGCCGAACGCGCAATGTGCGCCTCGCCAGCGTTGCGGAATTCGAGCTCCGGGCGCTCTTCCTCGCAATAGGGGCAGCGGATGAGAAGCATCGTCTTCGTTCCTACAATTCGCCGTGGCCGACGTGGGCGCCGGCCGGTTGGTCGCAAAGCCTCTGGCCCATAGCCGCAAATGGCGCGACGAGCCGGATGCGCTCCTCCACGCTTGCAGCCGGGCGAAACAGGTCGCGATACGCCATATTGCCGATGGTGAGTTGCACCGGATCAGTTGTGACGATGACGCGACGTGGCTCGAATGTGTCGTCCTCGCTGAGATCGGAAGGCCTGTTCTCCACGAACATGACCACCTTCTGGCCACCGCTCCACACGCAGGCCAGTACGCCGTCATCAACAGAAAACGGCCAGTTGGCCTCGTTTCCGGCGCGGCTGATCGGCTGTGTGCGCACCTCTTCCGGCGACGGCAGATGGAACATGCCCTGTTCCCCCGCCAGCACCAGCGGCACCGCAACAGCGATCTCGGCCATCATCATCAGTGCGCCACCGCCGCCGCCGCCGCCTCGTCGATGAGGCGGCCGGTGCGGAAGCGTTCGATGGTGAAGGGCGCGTTGATCGGGTGCGGATCGTCCTTGGCGATGGTATGGGCAAAGACATGGCCCGAACCAGGCGTCGCCTTGAAGCCGCCCGTGCCCCAGCCGCAATTGACATAGAGGCCGGGCACCGGCGTCTTGGCCAGGATCGGCGAGCGGTCCGGCGTCACGTCGACGATGCCGCCCCATGAACGCAGCATCTTCATGCGCGTGAAGATCGGGAACATCTCACAGATGGCGTCCAGCGTGTGCTGAAGAATGTGCAAGCCGCCGGTCTGCGAATAGGAGACATACTGGTCGGTGCCGGCGCCGATCACCAATTCGCCCTTGTCGGACTGCGAGATATAGGCGTGCACCGTGTTCGACATCACCACGCAAGGCACGACCGGCTTGATCGGCTCCGACACCAGTGCCTGCAGCGGATAACTTTCCAGCGGCATGCGCACGCCGGCCATGTTCATGATGACCGAGGAATGGCCGGCGGCAACGACGCCGACCTTCTTGGCGCCGATGAAGCCGCGCGTCGTGTCGACACCCGTGACGGCGCCATTGGCAGCCCGCTTGACGCCGGTGACCTCGCAATTCTGGATGATGTGGACGCCGCGCGCCGAAGCGCCGCGTGCATAGCCCCAGGCCACCGCATCATGCCGCGCCGTGCCGCCACGGCGCTGCAGCGCGGCACCGACGACCGGATAGCGCGCATCTTTGGAGATGTTCAGCGGCGGGCAGAATTCCTTGGCCTGCTCCGGCGACAGCCATTCATTGTCGATGCCGTTCAGCCGGTTGGCGTGGACATGGCGCTTCAGCACCTGGATGTCGTGCACATTGTGGGCCAGCATCATGACGCCGCGCGCCGAATACATGACGTTGTAGTTGAGCTCCTGGGAAAGCCCATCCCACAGCTTCAGCGCATGATCATAGATGCCGGCGCTCTCGTCATAGAGATAGTTGGAACGGATGATGGTGGTGTTGCGGCCGGTGTTGCCGCCGCCCAGCCAGCCCTTTTCCAGCACCGCGACATTGGTGATGCCATGCACCGTGGCAAGATAATAGGCGGTGGCCAGGCCATGACCGCCGGCGCCGACGATGATGACGTCGTATTCCTTCTTGGGCTCAGGCGAGGACCATTGTTCCTCCCAGCCCTTGTGGCCGCGCATGGCCTCGCGGGCGATGGCGAATACCGAATATTTTTTCAACGTCCTGGCCTCGCAAATGGCGGCAGGGCGTTCACTCAGCCCCGGCGCGCGAGGTGTATCACTAGCGAAACCGCGCTTCCACCCTTGCGCTGTTTGCGACGGCGCTTGCCGTTTTGCGCCGCGACGAAAAAGACGCATGTGGGCTGGCTCTCATGCGGGCCTTCGGTCACATTGTCCGCCGCGAAACTCCAGAGGACGATTATGGGTAACGCCTGGTGGAATCTGACGTTGCGTTTCCTGCTGGAACTTGCCGCCCTGCTCGGCCTCGGCATAGCGGGCTGGAGCTTCTCCGAGGGATGGTGGCGCTGGGTCCTGGCTGTGGCCCTGCCGCTCATTGCGGCCGTGCTGTGGGGGACTTTCGCGGTGCTCAATGACCCAAGCCGTTCGGGCCGCGCACCGGTGCCTGTGCCCGGCACGGTGCGGCTGGCGCTCGAACTGGTCATCCTGTTCGGCGGCGCTGCCGGATTCTATGCCGCCGGCTACACCACCACGGGCATCATCGTCGCGCTGCTCATCGCCATCAGCTACGCATTTTCGCTCGACCGGCTCGGTTGGCTGCTGAAGCAATAGAGCGGGACGACGCGCCTGTGCAGGTATCGGGTGGCTCCGACCTGCTCCATCTGCGACCAAGCATCTCGATTGCCGGCGAGACCGGCGCGAAAAACAGGGATGCCAAAAATGTTCGCACTCGCCGACAAGATCGCCATCGTCACCGGCGCCAGTTCCGGCATCGGCCGCGCCACGGCAAAACTCTTCGCCGAGGAAGGTGCAAGGGTCGTCGTCTCCGCCCGCCGTCAGGCCGAACTCGACACGCTTGTCGAGGAAATCCTCGAAGCCGGCGGCACGGCCGTCGCCCTTGCCGGTGATGTCAGAGACGAAGCCTATGCGAAGGCGCTTGTCGATCTGGCTGTCGAACATTTCGGCGGCCTCGACATCGCCTTCAACAATGCCGGCGCCGTCGGCTTGATGGCGCCGCTGCCCAACATGATGCCTGCGACATGGCACGAGACGATGGACATCAACCTGACCAGCGCCTTTCTCGGTGCGAAGTACCAGATACCGGCGATGCTGGAACGCGGCAGCGGCTCGCTGATCTTCACGTCGAGCTTTGTCGGCTACACTGCCGGCATGCCGGGCATGGCCGCCTATGCCGCCGCCAAGGCCGGCCTGATCGGCCTGACGCAGGTGCTGGCCGCCGAATACGGGCCGAAAGGCCTGCGCGTCAACGCGTTGCTGCCCGGCGGGACCGATACGCCCGGCGCGACGACAACGACGCCCGAAGCCCGCGCTTTCGTCGAAGGCATCCATGCGCTGAAGCGGATGGCGCAGCCTGAGGAGATCGCCCGGTCGGCGCTTTATCTCGCCTCCGACGCCTCGAGTTTCACCACGGGAACCGCGCTGTTTGCCGATGGCGGCGTCTCGATCAACCGGACGTGAAGGTTTTTTGCGGCGAACAGGCCGGTTCGCCGCTTTGACGCAGGCAGGCGGTCTTGCTTTTTCCGCGTGATTTGGCGATTCCGTTTCTTGTCGAAACGGGCCCCGAAACCATGATGCTGATCCGAACCTATGTGGCCGCGAGCGCAATCGAGGGCGTCGGCATGTTCGCCGCCGAACCGATCCGGAAAGGCGCCTCGATCTGGCGCCTCGACCCGGATTTCGACCGGCTGATCCCGATGGACAAATACGAGGCGGCGCCGCAGCCTCTGAAGGAATTGCTCGACCGCTATGCCTATCCGAGCCCGGATCGGCCGGGTTTCATGGTCTATGAGGTCGACAATGGCCGCTTCATGAACCATTCGGCGACGCCGAACACCGATTTTTCGCAATATGGCGGCGCCACCGCGACCCGCGACATTGCCGCGGGCGAGGAGATCACCTGCGACTACGGCGAATTCTTCGAGGATTTCGAACGGTTGCATCTGGCCACGGCATAGCTGGCGCCCTATCTCGAGCCTACCGTGGCAATTTGGCTGTCGTCCTGCATTTCGACTGTGGACAGCGCAGCCTGATTCTGCTATCAGCCGCCACAATTCGTGGTGTCGACCGCCGCGGAGGCTAGTGGCTATGGCTGCTTGCCTGATGATATCAAACCCGAAAGACAGGATTGCCCGTGCAGGTACTCGTCCGCGACAATAACGTTGATCAGGCGCTTCGCGCGCTCAAGAAGAAGATGCAGCGCGAAGGCATTTTCCGCGAAATGAAGATGCGCGGCCACTACGAGAAGCCTTCCGAGAAGCGCGCCCGTGAAAAGGCTGAAGCCGTTCGCCGCGCCCGCAAGCTGGCCCGCAAGCGCGCCCAGCGCGAGGGTCTGTTGCCGATGACGCCGCGCCCGGTTGCTGCTGGCGCCGCCGGTGGTGCAGGTGGTGCGCCGCGTCCGCCGCGGTTCTAACGCCTATTTTTCGTCCTTTTCGAAGGATACTAGAGGTGGCGCGATGCGGAATCGCCGCCACCTTTTTGTTTTGATGTGACCCGGCCCGGAGGGGGGATCCGGACCCGAATGACGGCGCAAGTGAGGACAGGGCAGACATGAACGCAACGAGCGTGGAGCGCGGGACCGCATTGCGTGGTTTCGCCCTGACAGCGGCCCTGCTTTCCGGACTGGTGCTGGCGGGCTGCCAGACATCGGGCCCGACCGGCGAGTTCAACAACATCGACAAGGCGCAAGGGTCGAGCGAGAATATCTCCTCGCTGTCGGCGGTGATCCAGCGCAATCCCCAGGATCCCGAAGGCTACAATGTGCGCGGCTCGGCCTATGGCCGCGGCGGCCAGTACCAGGCGGCGCTCAAGGACTTCAACCAGGCCATCCAGCTCAATCCGAATTTCTACCAGGCCTATTCGAACCGGGCGCTCATCCAGCGCTTCCTTGGCAATCAGACGGCCGCGCTCGACGACTACAACAAGTCGATCCAGATCAACGGCAATTATGACGCCGCCTATATCGGCCGCGGCAATCTCTACCGCAAGGCGGGCCGCACCCAGGATGCCTTCAGCGACTTCCAGAAGGCGATCCAGCTCGACACGACCGACGCCCGCGCCTACCACAATCGCGGCCTGATCTATCAGAGCCAGGGCCAGCACAAATTCGCCATCGAGGATTTCTCGACCGCCATCTCGCTGGCGCCGGATGCCGCCGAGCCCTACAACGGCCGTGGCCTCTCCTATCTGGCGACGGGCGACGAGGACAATGCGTTCTCCGACTTCAACATGGCCATCAAGCTCGACGGCCAGAACGCCGAGGCCTGGGCCAACCAGGCGCTGATCTACGAGCGCCGCGGCGACAAGGCCAAGGCCGCGAAGTCCTATAAGGAAGCCGTCCGCCTCAACCCCAGCTACCAGCCGGCCAAGGACGGCTTGTCGCGCGTCGGTGGCAGCGCCAGCTGAGGTCGGCTTCGGCTTAACCGGCTAAGCAGTACGGGCTGTTTGCGTGTCCAAAAGGACACGCAGCGCTGGCTATCGTCGCCAATCCGGCAACCGCGCGTTAACCCCCGGAGCATTGCATTAACCCTTGCCTTGTTCACGCCAAGTTTTCGACGGAACGGTCTGGCCACTCTAGCCGTTATTTCCAAGCGATTTGCGAAAGGACCCTCCCATGATCAAGAAACTCGTCTGCGCCGCTGCCCTTGCCACGACCGTATTCGCTGCCGCCCCGGCCAGCGCCGGAAAGCTGCAGCTTGGCACGCTCGACTGCACCATCGATGGCGGCACCGCCTACATCGTCGCTTCCAACAAGGGCGTGTCCTGCGTCTTCCGTCCCTATCACCATGGACCGTCGGAGATTTACACCGGCGTCATCTCCAAGATCGGCGTCGATCTCGGCCAGACGCATCAGGGCCAGCTCGTCTGGGCGGTTTTTGCCGCGACCCGCGACCGCGATGCGGGTGACCTTGCCGGCAGCTATTACGGCGTCAACGCCGAGGCCAGCGTCGTCACCGGTGGCGGCGCCAATCTGCTGGTCGGCGGCTTCGACAGCGCCTTCATGCTGGAGCCGCTCAGCGTCCAGGCGCAGACCGGCGTCAATCTCGCCGTGGCCGTGACCTCGCTTGAGCTGATCCACTCGCTCAAGTGATTGCATGGAGCCAAGCGCTCCTCTCTACCCTGCGGCGCGGAACCGGATAGGATGGTTCCGCGCCGTTTTATTTTGAGGGGACCGCCATGCCGAAGACAGCCATCGCTGCTGCCGTGATCGCAACCGTGCTTACCGGCGCGCCACAGGCGCAAGCACAGGACCGCGGCATCGAACTCGGCACGCTTGAATGCGCCATATCGGGCGGTACCGGCTTCATCTTCGGCTCGAGCAAGGATCTGAGCTGCACCTTCACCCCGACCGACAAGAGCTTCGCGCCGGAAGCCTATTTCGGCGCCGTCAACAAATACGGCCTCGATATCGGCACGACAAAGCAGGCGGTGATGCGATGGCTGGTGCTGACGCCGCTGAAGAACATCTACGCGCCCGGCGCGCTGGCGGGCGACTATATCGGCGCCAGCGCCGAGGTGACGGCGGCCGTCGGTGCCGGCGCCAATCTTTTGGTCGGCGGCTCGTCACAATCCTTCACCCTCCAGCCGCTCAGCCTGCAGACGCAGACCGGCATCAATCTCGCCATCGGCGTCAGCCAGTTCCAACTGCGCAGCACCGAGAACTGATCTCTTGAAAAGACCGCTTGAACTCAACCGCGGTTGAGGTCCTACAAGCCCACCCCGACCGGACTGGCACCTTGATGGCACGCTATCCGGCGCTATTGCTGCGCATGGTCCTGCCGGAAACCCTTGCTGGCTTCTGGTGCCATGCGCCGGCATCGAGATATGCAGGACTGGGGTGGACATGACTGAAATCAGCACAAACAGGGTCGACTGGCGCGCATTGTGGGCGAGCGGCGATCTGGCGCGCTTCTGCTTCATCAGCCTCGGCATCCTGCTGCACGCCACCAATGAGACGATGGTGGCGACCGTCATGCCGGCCATGGTCGGTGAAATGGCCGGCGTGCAGCTCGTCGGCTGGTCGCTGGCGGTCTATGAGCTCGGCGCCATTGTCGCCGGTGCCGCGGCCGGACGGCTGGTGAGCTATGTGGCGCTGCGCACCAACATGGTGGTCGCCGCCCTGCTCTACGCCGCCGGGGCGCTGATCTGCGCCACCTCGCCTTCCATGCAATTGTTTCTGACCGGCCGCCTGATCGAGGGGCTGGGCGGCGGCGCGCTGGTGTCGCTGGCTTTCGTCTCGGTCGAGCGGCTGTTTTCGCGCGCCATCTGGCCGCAGCTTTTCGGCATCATGTCGGCGATCTGGGGCGTCGCGGCGTTCAGTGGCCCGTTGCTGGGCGCGATCATGACGGAATTGCTGTCATGGCGTTGGGCCTTCGGCGTCTTCACCCTCGGCGGCACCGCCATGGCGCTGGCCAGCTTCTTGGTGCTCAACACGCCGGAGGCGACGCGACCCGTGCTGAGCGCCGGCAAGGTGCCGCCCTTCCCGTTCGCCGCCCTTGCCTGCCTTGCCGTCGCCGTGGTGCTGATCGCCTCGGCCGGCGTCGACATAGCCGTGTTGCGCTCCTCGCTGCTGATCGTCCTTGGCCTCGCCGGCCTGGCGCTGTTCTTCACCATCGACGCGCTGAAGCCGCGCTCGCGGCTTTTCCCGTCGCGGCTGTTCTCGTGGCGCACGCCGGTCGGCGCCGGCATGACCATGGTCGCCGCCTTTTCCGTCGCCACCTGTTCCTTCGGCGTCTATGGACCGCTGCTTTTGACCAGCCTGCATGACATTCCGCTGCTGACCACCGGCTACATCATCGCCGCCGAATCGATCGCCTGGTCTGTTCTGTCGATCCTCGTCGCCAACGCGCCCCCGCAGCGCGAGCGGCTGATCATTGTCACCGGCGCGCTGATGATCGCGGCAGGCATCGCCGGCTTTGCCTACACGATACCGCTGGGCTCCATCCCGCTGATCCTGGTCTGCGCCCTGTTGCAGGGCGGCGGCTTCGGCATTGCCTGGCCGTTCCTGACCCGCGTCATCGTCGCCTCCGCCCCGGACGACGAACAGACCATCGCCTCGGCCGCGGTGCCCACCATGCAGCGCATCGGCTATGCCGTGGGTGCTGCCCTTGCCGGCATCGTCGCCAATGCCAGCGGCTTTTCGCAAGGGCTGAACCATGACGCGGCAGCCAATGTCGCGAGCTGGCTGTTCCTCGCCTTCGTGCCGCTCGGTATTCTCGGCTGCATCGCGGCGTTGCGGGCATCCGCGACGACCCGGCCATTGGAAGCCATTGGCTGACGCGAGTTCAGTCGAAGGGTTGTCTCACTCGACCACACGCAGTCGATAGCCGACGCCGGTCTCGGTGGTGATGTGGTGCGGCTGGTCGGGGGTCTTTTCGATCTTCTGTCTGAGCTGCCTGACGTAGACCCTGAGATATTGCACGTCGGTCGTGTCACCCCAGATCTGTTTCAGGATGAAATGGTGGGTCAGCACCTTGCCGGCATGCTGCACCAGGATGCGCAATATGTCGTATTCCTTCGGCGAAAGTTTTATCTCCTTGCCCTCGACCTTGACGATGCGCTTGACCAGGTCGACGCTGAGGTCGCCGCTCTGGAATACAGGCTTTTCGCCCTGCTGCTGGAACTTGTGCCGCAGCGCCACGCGGATGCGCGCCACCAGTTCGTTCATGCCGAACGGCTTAGTGACATAGTCGTCGGCACCGAGTTCCAGAGCCTGGACGATGCCGGCCTCGTCGGTGCGGCTGGAGAGAATGACGACGGGAATGTCGAGGCCGTCGTCGCGCCATTTACGCAGCAGCTCATGGCCGCTCATGCCGGGCAGGCCGAGGTCGAGCAGTACGAGGTCCGGCTTTTCCTGGTCCATCAATTCGATCGCCGCCTTGGCGTTCGGCGCCTCGCTGACCGCATAGCCCTGGCTGCCGAGGCCGACCCGAAGCAGTTTGCGGATCGGCGGCTCGTCATCGACAACCAATATCCTGACATTCGCGTTCGTCATGCCAAATCATCCACATCATTGTCGTCCATAGTGGCGGCGCTGAGATCGGGCGGGTTCGTCGGCTTCGGCATCTTGATGGTGAAGACCGCGCCCGAACGATCGGTTCGGTTTGCCGCCGTGATCGTGCCTCCCATCGCCTCGATAAAGCCGCGGCAGATAGACAGGCCGAGCCCGGTGCCGGCGCGAACCTGGTCGCGCTTGCGCACGCGGTAGAACGTGTCGAAAATCCGCTCCAGGTCGCCAGGCGGAATGCCCGGCCCCTCATCCATGATCTGCAGGATGACGGAGCCATTGTCGGTCCAACCCTGCACGCGGATCGTCGAATCGGCCGGCGCGTATTTCGCCGCATTGTCGAGGAGATTGAACAGCGCCTGCTCGAACAGGACGGGATCGACTTTCAACATCGGCAAATCCGGGGGGATATCCACCTCGCTCTTGTGCTCGCCGATGATTTTCCTCGCCCTCTGCAGGGCGGAGCCGACGATGTCGCCGACATAGTGGAAAGCGAAGTTCGGCTCCATTGCGCCGGACTCGATCTTGGTCATGTCGAGCAAATTGGCGATGAAGCGGTTCAGCCGCTCGGATTCGTCGAGCACGGTCGTCAGCAGTTCCGCCCGGTCCTCTTCGGGAAGTGCCGGCGCGAATTCCCGCAGCGTGCCGGCCGCGCCCATGATGGCGGCGAGCGGCGTCTTCAGATCATGCGAAATGGAGGTCAGCAGCGCCGAGCGCAACCGATCGGCCTCGGCCAGGAGCTTGGCCCGGTCGACATCGGCGACCAGCTGGATGCGCTCGATGGCGACCGCTGCCTGGTCGGCGAGCGCGTCGAGCAGGCGCTGCTGTTCCGGCGTCAGCAGCGGGCCCTGCTTGTCATTGTCCAGGCCGACGACACCGATTGCCGTGCGCCCCGTGCGCAAGGGAAGATAGAGGCGCTTGGCGCCAGGCAGCGTGTCGGCGCCGCGCCCGGCAGCGCGGTTGTGCTCCCAGGCCCAGCGGGCGGCCGCGATGTCGGCCTCGGCCAGCGTGTCGTCGGGCGGATAGCCGGCCTTGACGGTGATGGTGCCGTCCTCGGGCAGGAGCAGCACCACCCGCAGCTTCAGCATCGAGGCGATCTGGAAGGCGGTGGCCCACAGCACGTCGTCCAGCGTGCCGGCACCGGCGAGCTTCTTTGAAAAGAGGTAGATGTCTTCCGTGGCCCGCGCCCGCGAGCGGGCGGCGATTGCCTGGCGCTGCACGCGCACCGTCAGATTGCTGGCAATGACGGCGACGACCAGGAACACGCCGAGCGCGACAATGCTCTCCGGATCCCGGATCGTCAGCGTGTAGCGAGGCTCCAGGAAGAAATAGTTGAAGGCAAGGGCGCTGGCGAGACAGGCGTACAGAGCAGGCCAGAGACCGCCGGTCACCGCCGACGCCAGCACCCCGATGAGGAAGATGATCGCGAGGTTGCGAACGTCGAGAAACTGGTCGAGCAGGACGGCAAAGGCGAGCGAGCCGGCGACATAGGCCGTGGCCAGGAGATAGGGCCGGATCTGGAATGGCGTCTGCTCGTCCGCGGTCCTTACGTTCCTCGATGTCGCCTCGGTGTTGCGTTCGGTTCCCGAAATGACATGGACGCTGATGTCGCCAGCATTGCGAATGAGATCATAGGTCAGCGAGCCTTCGATCAATTCGCGCCAGCGCGAGCGGGTCGGCCGGCCGACCACGATATGGGTAAAATTGTTCGCCGTCGCATAGCGCACGATGTCTTGCGCCACATTCTGACCCGGAATGGTCGTCACCTCGGCACCAAGCTGTTGGGCGAGGCGCAAATTGTTTGCGAGCCGGTCCTTGTCCTCCTCGGGCATGCTGGCCGAGCGGGGACTGTCGACATGCAGTGCCGTCCACGGGGCACGGAGCCGGTCGGCCAGCCGGCGCGCATAGCGGATGCGGGCGGCTCCCCCCGGGCGCGCGTCGAGGCAGACGAGGACCCGTTCCCCCGCAGCCCAGGGGCCTTGAATAGCATGGGACTGCATGTGATTGAGCAACTGCTCGTCGACACGTTGCGCGGTGCGGCGCAGCGCCAGTTCCCTCAGCGCCGTCAGATTGCCGGGCGAAAAATAGTTCTCGATGGCGCGCTGCGCGGTGTTGGGGAAGTAGACCTTGCCTTCCTCCAGCCGCTTGATCAGGTCGTCGGGGGTAAGATCGATGATCTCGACATCGTCGGCCTGGTCGATGATGGAATCTGGAACCGTCTCACGGACCCTGACCTTGGTGATCTGGGCGACGACATCGTTCAGGCTTTCGACATGCTGGACGTTGAGCGTCGTGTAGACATCGATGCCTTGCGTCAGGATTTCCTGGACGTCGAGATAGCGCTTGGGGTGGCGGCTGCCGGGCGCGTTGGTGTGGGCGAGTTCATCGACGAGAACCAGCGCCGGGCGCCGGGCAAGGATGGCGTCGATATCCATCTCGTCGAGCATGCGGCCCTTGTAGTCGACCTTGCGGCGGGGAATGATTTCATAACCCTCGACCAGGGTCTGGGTTTCCTTGCGGCCATGCGTCTCGACGACGCCGATCACCACATCGATGCCGTCGGCCAGCCTGGCACGGCCCGACATCAGCATTTCGTAGGTCTTGCCGACACCTGGTGCCGCGCCAAGGAATATCCGCAGACGGCCGCGTCCCTCCCGCTCGGCATGCTCGAGCAGCGCGTCGGGGGAAGGCCTGTTTTCGTTGCTTCGGTCGTCCGGCATCAGGATCGATCATGGAGAGGTCCGGGGATGCTGTCGATCCCCGGCCCTCGCCATCAACTACTTAGCGGCGTCCAGCGCCAGGTTGAGCGCCAGAACATTGACCACCGGCTCTCCCATGAAGCCGAGTTCCCTGCTCTCGACCTGGCCGTCGACAAGCGCCTTGACCTTGGCTTCGTCGAGGCCCCTGGCCTTGGCCACGCGGGGGACTTGGAAATAGGCGGCCTCGGGGCTGATATGGGGATCGAGGCCGCTGCCCGATGACGTCACCATATCCATCGGCACAGGCTGGCTCGGATTCTCCGCCTTCAGCTTCTCGGCGTCGCCCTTGATGCGCTCGATCAGCTTGGGATTGGTCGGGCCGAGATTGGTTCCGCCGGAAGCGGTGGCGTCGTAGCCGTTGCTGCCGGCCGCCGAAATCCGGCCATGGAAATACTTGTCGCTGGCAAAGCCCTGGCCGATCAGTTCGGAGCCGATGACCTTGCCGTCCTTCTCGATCAGGCTGCCATTGGCCTGGCGCGGAAACAGCGCCTGGGCAATGCCGGTCATGCCGATCGGATAGATCAGGCCGGTCAGGACCGTGAAGAAGACGATCATGATGATCGCGGGTCTTATCTGGGTGAGCATGGATCTGTTCCTCAGAGCAATTCCAGGAAAAGTGTGAACGGTTTTCCGTCCGGAATTGCGTTAAAACAAAGAGTTAAGCGAGGCCGAGGGCGGTGACGATCATGTCGATCGCCTTGATGCCGACGAAGGGGACGATGATGCCGCCGAGGCCGTAGACCAGAAGGTTGCGGCTGAGCAGCGCGCCGGCGCCGATGGCACGATACTTGACGCCTTTCAGCGACAGCGGGATCAGCGCGATGATGATCAGCGCGTTGAAGATGATCGCCGACAAGATGGCGCTCTGCGGCGTCGCCAGATGCATGATGTTGAGCGCCTGCAGCGGGCCGGTGGTCTGCCCCGGCGCGACGTAGAAGACGGCGAACATGGCCGGGATGATGGCAAAGTACTTGGCCACGTCGTTGGCGATCGAGAATGTCGTCAGCGAGCCGCGCGTCATCAAGAGAGCCTTTCCGATCTCGACGATCTCGATGAGCTTGGTCGGATCGCTGTCGAGATCGATCATGTTGCCGGCTTCGCGCGCGGCAACCGTGCCGGTGTTCATGGCGACGCCGACATCGGCCTGGGCAAGGGCCGGCGCGTCGTTGGTGCCGTCGCCGCACATGGCGACCAGCTTGCCCTTGGCCTGTTCATCGCGGATCAGCTTCAGCTTGTCCTCGGGCGTCGCCTGGGCAAGGAAGTCGTCGACGCCGGCTTCCGCCGCGATCGCGGCCGCGGTCAACGGATTGTCGCCGGTGATCATCACCGTGCGGATGCCCATGCGGCGCAGTTCGGTGAAGCGTTCGCTGATGCCGCCCTTGACGATGTCCTTGAGATGGACGACGCCGAGCAGGCGCCCGTCACGCTCGACCGCCAGCGGCGTGCCGCCGGACTTCGCGACCTCGTCGGCGATCGCCTGGAGATCCTTGACGGACTCGCTGCTGGGACGCGTGCCGTGGGCGGCGACCGTCGACTGGTTGACATGGGCAAGCACGGAATCGACCGCGCCCTTGCGCACCGACGAGCCATCGACGTCGACACCGCTCATGCGGGTCTGCGCGGTGAAGGGAACGAAGGTTGCGTGCAGCGTTGCCATGTCACGGGCGCGGATGCCGTATTTCTCCTTGGCCAGGACGACGATCGAGCGGCCTTCCGGCGTTTCGTCGGCAAGCGAGGCGAGTTGCGCCGCGTCGGCCAGTTCCTGTTCGGTGACGCCCTTGACCGAACGGAATTCCGTCGCCTGGCGGTTGCCGAGTGTGATCGTGCCGGTCTTGTCGAGCAGCAGCGTGTCGACGTCGCCGGCCGCCTCGACGGCACGGCCGGACATGGCCAGCACATTGAAGCGCACCAGGCGGTCCATGCCGGCGATGCCGATCGCCGACAGCAGCGCGCCGATCGTGGTCGGGATCAGGGTGACGAACAGGGCGACGAGCACGGTCACCGAGATATAGCCACCCGAATAGGAGGCAAAGCTCGGGATGGTTGCGGTGGCCAGCACGAAGATCAGCGTCATGCCGACCAAAAGGATGTTGAGCGCGATCTCGTTCGGCGTCTTCTGGCGTTCGGCGCCTTCGACCAGCGAGATCATGCGGTCGAGAAAGGTGTGACCGGAGGCGGCCGTGATGCGCAGGCGGATCCAGTCGGACAGCACCTGCGTACCGCCGGTAACCGCCGAACGATCGCCACCGGATTCGCGGATGACGGGGGCCGACTCACCGGTGATCGCGGCTTCGTTGACCGAGGCGACGCCTTCGATCACCTCGCCGTCCGACGGGATGATGTCGCCGGCTTCGACCAGAACGATGTCACCGACCTTCAAGCTGGTGCCGGGCACCAGCTTGAACTTGGTCCTGTCCTCGCCGGCCAGAAGCTTGGCCTGGGTCTCGGTGCGCGCCTTGCGCAGCGAATCGGCCTGCGCCTTGCCGCGCCCCTCGGCGACCGCTTCGGCGAAATTGGCGAACAGCACGGTGAACCACAGCCAGATGATGATCTGCAGCGTGAACTTGAAATCGCCGCCGCCGGTGATGAGATCCCTGACAAACAGCACGGTGGTCAGCGCCGAGACGACGGCGACGACGAACATCACCGGGTTCTTGATCAGGGTGCGCGGGTTCAATTTCTTGAAGGCTCCGCCGATGGCGGGCCACAGGATGCTGGCATCCATGATGCTAGCGGATTTGGACTGGCTCATTTGTTGGCTCCAGTATCTGAAATGTTGGCAGGCACCGATCGATCGGATGCCGAAGGAAGATGCGGCGGCCCATAGACCAGCAGCCAGATGACGATCATGGCTGCCGCAATGCCGAGGAATGTGGACACGGTCGGGAAAGGAGGGGGGATTTGCTCCCCCTCCCTGTCGGTCCGACGTTCAACCTTGCGACGCATGTTTTTGAACCAGGACATGATTTTGACCCAAGACGGGGCGCTCTCAGAAGGTCTGACCATGGATCATGGCCAGGTGTTCGACGATCGGTCCGATCGCCAGCGCCGGGAAGAAGGTAAGGCCGACGACGATCAGGATGACGCCGACCAGCAGGCCGACGAACAGCGGACCGTCGGTCGGGAAGGTACCGGCGGAAGCCGGAACCGTCTTCTTCGTCGCCAGCGAGCCGGCGATGGCCAACGCCGGGATGATGACGAAGAAGCGACCCATCCACATGGTGATGCCGAGCGTGATGTTGTACCAGGGCGTGTTGCCGGAAAGGCCGCCAAAGGCCGAGCCGTTGTTCGCCGCCGCCGAGGTGTAGGCATAGAGAACTTCGGAGAAGCCGTGCGGACCGCCATTGGCCATCGAGGCCACGGCGCTTGGCAGCACGACCGCGATGGCTGTGAAGGTCAGCATCGCCAGAGGCAGGCAGAGGATGGCGAGCATCGCCATCTTGACCTCCTTGGCCTCGATCTTCTTGCCGAGATATTCGGGCGTGCGGCCGACCATCAGGCCGGCAACGAAGACGGCGACGACGATGAACATCAGGATGCCGTAGAAACCGGCGCCGACGCCGCCGACGATGACTTCGCCGAGCTGCATGTTGATCATCGGGATGAAGCCGCCGAGCGCGGTGAACGAGTCATGCATGGCGTTGACCGCGCCGCAGGAGGCGGCCGTGGTGATGACAGCGAACAGTGCCGACAGGGCGATGCCGAAGCGGGTCTCCTTGCCTTCCATGTTGCCGCCATCGATGCCCAGCGCGTGCACCAGCGGATTGCCAGCAGCTTCCGCCCAGTAGCAGATGGTGACGCCGGCGATGAACAGGACACCCATCGTGGCCAGGATCGCCCAGCCCTGGCGCTGGTTGCCGACCATGCGGCCGAAGACGTTGGTCAGCGCCGCACCGAGCGCGAAGATCGTGACCATCTGGATGAAGTTCGAGATCGCGTCGGGGTTTTCGAAAGGATGCGCCGCATTGGCGTTGAAGAAGCCGCCGCCATTGGTGCCAAGCATCTTGATGGCGACCTGCGAAGCGACGGGACCAAGGGCGATGGTCTGCTTGGCACCTTCGAGCGTGGTTGCGTCGACATAAGGGCCGAGCGTCTGCGGCATGCCAAGCCAGACATAGACAAGGGTGAGCACGATGCAGGCCGGCAGGAGGATGTAGAGCGTGCAGCGTGTGATATCGACCCAGAAATTGCCGATCGACTTGACCGAGGCGCGGGCGAAGCCGCGGATCAGCGCGACCGCGATGGCGATGCCGACCGCCGCTGACATGAAGTTCTGCACCGTCAGGCCGGCCATCTGCACGAGGTAGGACATCGTGCTTTCGCCGCCATAGTTCTGCCAGTTGGTGTTGGTCACGAAGCTGACGGCGGTGTTGAAGGAAAGGGTCTGCTCAACGGCAGGCATCCCGGCCGGATTGTAGGGCAGGACGCCCTGCAGCCGCTGCAGGAAATAAAGCACGAGGAAACTGGCCAGGCTGAAGAGCATGATGCCTGCCGCGTAAACCGTCCAGTGCTGCTCCTCGCGCTCGCTGGTTCCTGCAATGCGATAAAGGACCCGTTCGACGGGCCCGAGGATCGGCGAGAGAAATGTGCGGTCGCCGTTGAAAACGCGGTACATATAGCCGCCGAGCGGCTTCACCAGCAGAACGACGACCACGCAGTAGGCGAGGATCTGTATCCATCCGTTGAATGTCATGGCTGTAGCTTTCCGTGCCTTGCTGTTGCCGTCAGAAGCGTTCTGGGCGAACGAGGGCGTATGTCAGGTAGGCGAGCAGGAACAAGGTCACACCGCCGCCGAGGATATAGTCAAGAAGCATGTTGCGATCCTCCAGCTTAAAGAATGTCGCAGACTTTGATGTAGGCGATAGAGAGGGCGAAAAACAAAATCTCCAACCCGACGACGACGATATCCATCGTGCATGTTCCTTATCTTCGTTTTATTTGCGCTTTGCATTGCCTGCCTGCAGTCCGCAGGCCGAAATCCATATGGAACCACTCCGTCACGATAGATCATCGTGACGGAGCTGCGTGTTCCCTGGAGAATATGCACCCGATCGCCATAAAGGTTCGAGACGGCGCGGGATGGAAAGAAATAGGAATTTTATAAAGATTTTCGGGATGCAGGTCAGGCGGAACAAATCCCCCAATGCGAGATTGTCGACCCGAGGGACCACCTGAAGGAGATGACAATGGCAAAGCCGAAAATGCTCGACGACCTGTTTCACGACACGCTGAAGGACATCTATTTCGCCGAGAAGAAGATATTGGCGACGCTGCCGAAAATGGCGAAGGCCGCGCAAAGCGCCGAGCTGAAGGCCGCCTTCGAAAAGCACCGCACCGAAACCGAAGGCCATGTCGCGAGGCTGGAGAAAGTCTTCGGCGTCATCGGCAAGAAGCCTGTCGGCAAGACTTGTGCGGCCATCATGGGCATCACCGAGGAAGGTGCCGAGATCATGGAGGAGTACAAGGGCTCACCCGCGCTCGATGCCGGCCTGCTGGCCGCCGCGCAGGCGGTCGAACATTATGAGATCTCGCGCTATGGCACGCTCAGGACATGGGCCGGTGAACTTGGCCTGAACGAAGCCGTGACGCTTCTCGAAGCGACGCTGAAGGAAGAGAAGGCGACGGACCAGGCGCTGACCACGATCGCGGAGTCGGCGGTCAACGTCGCGGCTGAAGCGGCATAAACTCCCAAATGATCGTCGAGCCGCGTTCGGATGCTATCTAACGCGGCTCGCGCATCATACTCAGATACGTGGGATCGAACTCGGCGATTTCCTGCAGCCGGTGCCAGTCCAAAATGGTCACCGTGTGGTTTGCCCAGCTGACGACGCCGACCTTGCGCAGCGCGCCGATAACCCGGTTCATGTGCACCACCGAGAGGCCGAGCACGTCGGCCATCTCTGCTTGCGAGAGCGGCAGGTGAAAGCTCATGCCGTTGGTCCGCTGCACCACCTGCAACCGCACGAAAAGCTCACAGACCAGATGCGCCAGATGCGAGGTCTTGGAGCGCCGTCCCATGGCGACGATCCATTCGCGGTGAATGGCGCCGTCCACCAGCGTATCGAGCCACAACAGCCGTGTCAGATGCGGCGCCTGCTCGGTGATGGTGCGCAGCCGGCCATGATCGGCGAACATGACATGGCAGGGCGACAGAGCGACGATGCCGTGATCCATGGTCTTCAAGAGGAAGGCATGGAGATCGACGAAGTCGCCAGGCACCTGCAATGAGGTGAACTGCCGGCCGCCATTCTCCAGCACCTTGTAGCGCGCCGCCAACCCGTCGAGGATCAGCGTCGAATAGGTCGGCCGCGATCCCGATGCGACAATATCCTGGCCGATGGCGAAATGCCGCTCGAAGGTCATTGCGCCGGCCAGCAGAGCCTTCTCGGCGTCCGACAGCGCATCGTGCTGGCCGAGGTTCAGGTAAAGGGATTCAAGCACCGCAATCTCCGGCGAAAGGGCTTCAGGGGCCGACCCCCAAGTGTTTCTGTCGGAAGCAAGGCGGCTTTGCATGAACTAGGCCCTTGGCTGCTGATGGGCATTAACATTTGTTGGACCCGCTTGTTCCACGGCAAATGCCACCGTTGGTGGAACAACTGCCGGGCCCGCGAATTGTCGGTTGAATATCTCGCCATTTCATCAGCCTGAGGTCCAGCCCACCATGCCTCGATACTATCTTGACCTCTACAATGGCGACGGTCTGACGATCGATGATGACGGCCAGGTCTTCGAAACGCGCGAACGCATGCGGCGCGAAGCGATCCGCATCCTTCCCGACATCGTCCGCGACGAGATGATCGAAAGCGACCACACCGCGATCACCGTCAAGGTACGCGACGAGGACGGGCGCCAGATCTTCGAGGCGTCGCTCGTCGTCTCGTCAGGCTGGTGCGACTGACGGCCCTCCCCGGCATCGACGACAAAAGTTTCCCGACCATCATTTGTAATCGCCGCCCCCGCCACGACGCTGCACCATGCGGGGCCGGAAGAGGCGGCGTTCCGAACCGCCGCCCCCTGTGGAATGGAGGTAGCAGCACATGAACCGTGCAAAAGTCGACACCCAGCGTGACGAGCGCGCCAAACGTGAATCGCAGATCGTGATCGACGCCGAGCGGGCGGCCCGCGAGGCAAAGACCGCCAGATTGAGAGAGCTGCGCCTTGCCGCGCAGTCAGCACAGGCGCCTGATCCGGCGAGGCCCAAGCCGGCACGCCGGGGCGCGGCCTCGAAAGGTTGATTGCCCCAAAAGCGCCGGGCAAACATCATCGGTGGATAAACGCGAATCTTCCTGCAACAAAGTGAAAGCCCGGCCAAGCCGGGCTTTCTGCGGTGGTCAGAGCGGAATGGCCACCACGACGGGAGGTGGCCTCAAAACTCAGGCGGCGTAGCCGCCATAGCCGCGCGCGACGGCCCGCGCCACGATGACCGGCTCGATCTCTGGCCAGAGAATGCCGGTGGCTCTCGCGAAGTCGACGAGCGCATGGCGCGCGTCATCCCTGGTGATGCAACCTTCCAGCGCAAGGCCGCACGCCTCGACGGCATGGCGATGGAGCGGACCACGGCGCGAAGTCGTCCAGTTGGTCAGGAAATCGTGCATTTCGGCCAGCGAGGCAATCTCGCGCTTGAAACCAAGCCCGACGGTCAGCGCCACCGGCGAATGAAACAGCTTATCGTACATGAAACGGCTCCTGATTATCGCAGCGCCAGGAGAAATATCCGGGCTGGTCCACGGACGGGACGCCGTGAAACGCACGGAGAGGCAGGAGGTTCCAGATGGATGCTTTTATTCCCTTCGCGACGATGGCCCGTGGGACTACATCAGATGCCCGGTCCACCGGCCATGGCTGCTGCTGACACGGATCAGCAGCAGCCTATACCGGAGACCATCGCCGCCCAGTAGAGCGGCGTGCCATTTCGGCCATGGCTCAACAAGCATGAAGGCCTTTCACGGAGCATCGCCTCACAGCGCATGGCGCTGGCTACAGGCGGGGGCCAAGGCCCGCAGGACGCTTCATCTGTGCAGGAGAGCGACCGGCAAGGAAACGCTCGCTCACACAGCGCGCGCAGGCCGGTCCGGGGCCGCGCATATAGTGGAGCTCTGGCCGGTAGCGCGGTGCAATGAATTCACGAAAGGCTGATGCCAACCGAGTGACCATAGCCCGGCGTCCTGTGACCCATTCTCTGCAAGATGACGCTGCATGAGGCTGTTCAATTCCGATCCACAATCTCGTCGCCATCGTAGCTGGTTCCCTATGATCTTGTCATGGCGGACAGGATCGCAAAGTCCGCGACACTGAAGCCGCCGTCTCGGTTGGTGGAGCGCTTGAGCAAAAGACAGAATTGTTTTGAGCCGCAATCAGAAACCCCCACGAGGGCACTGACGGCAAAGGCGCTCCACCCAGGGCGATGGCCAAGAACACTGCCAGAAGCCCGAACAGAAGCTTACGCGACATCATTGTCCCAACCTCACACGCCGGTGTCGATATGAAACAGCGTCTTTGCGCCCGGCATTGCCTGAAGATGTGGCAGCAAGAACCGTGCCACGCTTGCCGCGCATGCTTCATGAAGAGATAGATGTGTGAGCTGTCTTTGAAGAAAACAGGTCAGGCCTTGGCTCTTGAACCGTCGCAACGGTTTCGGGCTATAGAGGCTGTGCCGAAACTGTTCCGAAAACGTCCGAAACGTCTAGTATGCCCACATGCAGGGCACTCGCATCGCTTTTGGTCCGTTCGTACTCGATCCCGACATCGGGACGCTCCTTAAAGAGCAGATCCCGATCGCTCTTGGGCATCGTGGGCTGACGCTGCTTGCGGCGCTTACGGCGCGGCCCGGTGAAATTCTGACCAAGGCCGAGCTGATGGACGCTGCCTGGCCGGGCACCGCCGTTGAGGAAGGCAACCTTACCGTCCAAATCGCGACACTAAGAAAGGCACTCGGTCCGGCTGAGAACGGCGGCGAGTGGATCGCCACAGTGCCTCGCGTCGGCTACCGCTTCACCGGGGCTGTCGAGCCGGTGCCGAGCGCATCCCCCAGACCGCCGACGTCACAGTCGGGCAAGCCGTCGATTGCAGTGCTGCCTTTTGCCAACCTGAGCGGCGATCAGGACCAGCAGTATCTCAGCGACGGCATAACCGAGGACATAATTACGGAGCTGGCCAGGTTCCGCTCCCTCCTCGTCATAGCGCGCAATTCATCTTTTCAGTTTCGCCATTCGGCATCGGACCTTGCCGAAGTCCATCGCAAACTCGGAGTTCGTTATCTCGTCGAAGGCAGCGTACGAAAGCTCGGTGATCGCATTCGAATCACCACACAGTTGATTGACGCCGCCACCGGCACCCACCTGTGGGCTCAACGGTACGACCGCGCCCTCGACGACATCTTCGCATTGCAAGACGAGGTCGCGGCTCTAATCGCCTCGATAGTCGAAGGCCAAGCAGAGGCCGATTCGGCTAGCCGGACCAGCCGCAAGCCGCCGGCCGACTGGGATGCATACGACTACTACCTGCAGGGGCGCGCGCACTTCTACCGGTATGAACTGGACAAGTCCGAGCCCTTATTCGTCCGGTGTGTCGAACTCGATCCGACGTTCGCTCAAGGCCACGCCTTCCTCGCACAGGCCCTCGTCGGCAGATTCTGGTACGACAACGATCAGCGGACGCTACAGAAGGCCTGGGACTCGGCACGAACGGCCCTCGCTCTCGATAGGAGCGATGGCGTCTGTCACCAGAGCATGGGGCTGGTACTTACGCATATGCGCCAGCACGGCGATGCGGGTGTGCATTTCGAGCGAGCGCGCTCGTTGAACCCGCTCGACGTGAACATAGCGGGGGATTACGCAAGCTGGCTCAATTACGGCGGACGGGCCGAGACGGCGCTGAACGTGCTCGAAACCGCGCTCCTGCGCGACCCGTTACCTCCGATATGGTTCTGGGAGGTGAAAGGCAGCTCCCTCTTCCTGCTTGGAAGGTACTCGGAAGCCGTCGGTTCGTATCAGAAGGCCGGCGACCAATTCTTCATTCATGCCTTCCTCGCAGCCGCGTACGCACATTTGGGCGAGATGCATAAGGCGCGCGCTGAAGTCGAGGAAGCACTGACGAGGAAACACGACTTGACTGTCCGGCTGATTTCAGGTCTCCCGTTCGCCGACCAGGTCGCCCTGGAGCTTTTCACGTCAGGCTTCAGCAAGGCCGGTTTTCCCGCGTGAGACTGTCCGCGACAATATGGAAGCCGAAGAAAACGGCTATACCGTCTAGAGTAGCCTGGGCCGCTTTGGACGACGATCAGAACGGCTCGATGCCAAAATCATCTTGTTGCCGATCCGCCGGCAAGCGCTCGTAATCCAACGGTGCCCGCAAGTCGACACGAGCCTGTGCGCGACCAACTTCTTCGCCAAATTTATAGGCGACAAACAGGGCACCAATCCGAACCAGCCAACGAAGCATGAGCGTCTCCTTCGACGAGAGAAACCCCGTGGCCCGAAGGTTTGTTCCGCGTGCTATATCTGTGGGGCTGAGGAGATCGGAGCAGGAGGCCGACATGAAGATCAGAACGACAACTCACAACCACCCAGGGGAAGCTGGCGTCATTCTGCTGGACCAGCCTATACAGCATCTGATCGTGGCCACCGATATTCGCGACGGTACGACAACGCTGTTCGGGACTGCCAGCCTGCAGGTCGCTTATTCCGGCCAGTACGACATCAGGGTCGAACTAACGCCAGCAGAATTGACGCAGGTTTATGTATTGCTGGTCAAGAACCTGCTTGAGGAAATTCAGGAACTTAAGAACACTCGGAATCCCTGACGAACGGAAACGAGCCACCTTTTCACAGGCCATGACGATTGCATCCCGGCGCGCCGGATATCCCGCGGCACACCGTTATATCGACGACTATGTTCAGACTAAAACGCAAATTTATCTAGCTATTTCAATGATAACTGGCGGAGAGAGCGACAGCCATACTGCTGTCTCATGCCGTCTCAATCAATGGAAATCATAAAGCAATATCAATGCCTTAATCTAAAATGACTGTCTCGTGCCGTTGCAATCCGCGTCATCCAATGCCACTATTTTTGGCGGGTAAGATGATGGGATTGAGAAATGCCGAAGATCGCGAAGGAACTTTCAGCACTAGCCGTCAAGAACTTGAAACACCCCGGATCGACCACAGCGCGCAACGCTGTGTTTGCTGTTGGCGGTGTTGCCGGGCTCATGCTCCAAATCACGCCGGGCAGCGGCCGGTCATGGCTATTGCGCACAACAAACGTCAATGGCCGGCGTTGCGAAATGGGTCTTGGCGGGCATGACGTATCATTGGGCGAAGCCCGCGAGCGGGCGAGGGCGACCAAAGACAAAATCCGCAACGGCATAAATCCGCTTCAAGAGAAGCGCGAGCGTCGCAAAGCCGCGATCGAGGCCGCAAAACGCCATCTTACATTCCGCGATGCCGTTGACAAATTCCTTACCGACACGCTGGCGGAATTCAGGAACGAAAAGCATCGGAAGCAATGGCAATCCACGCTGGACACGTATGCAATGCCCGTCATCGGCAATCTTGCCGTTTCCGAAGTCACCAAACATCACATGGTCGAAATCCTTAAGCCGATCTGGACGACCAAGACTGAGACGGCCACGCGTTTGCGGCAACGTTGCGAACGCGTGCTTGATTGGGCAAAGGCACACGGACACCGCGAGGGCGACAATCCGGCGCAGTGGAAGGGCAATCTCAATGCCATGTTGTCCAAGCCAAGCAAGGTTGCGACAGTCGATAATCAGCCCGCCGTTCAGTTGAAAGACGCGCCCACGTGGTTCGCAGCATTGCGCAAACGCGAAGGCACGGGTGCACGGGCATTGGAATTCGCGACGTTGACCGCTGCGCGGTCAGGCGAAGTGCGCGGCATGGAATGGCCTGAGATCGATTGGCACGCCAAATTGTGGACGGTGCCGGCATCGCGAATGAAAATGAGGCGGCCGCACGTTGTGGCGCTATCCGATGCGGCAATGACAATCCTAACTGCGATGAGAGAGGCCGCGGCCGCCGACACAGAATATGTGTTTCCAGCGATCCGGGGCGGCATGCTATCCGACATGACGTTGAGCGCTACCATGAGACGGATGCACGAAAGCGCGATCGAGGCGGGCCGCACGGGCTGGCTCGACAAGAACTCGAAGCGTCCAGCCGTGCCCCATGGGCTGCGGTCAACGTTTTCTGATTGGGCAGGGGAGTTGTCCGACTATCCCCGAGACATGCGGGAATTTGCGCTCGCCCACGCCATCAACAGCGACGTTGAGGCCGCATACCGGCGCGAAACCATGATTGAGAAGCGCCGCGCCATGATGAGCGATTGGGCTGCGTTTTTGCGGGGCGGGAACTGACCAAAGCTCTAAGACATGAGCCTCGGCAACGCTGGCCGAAGGCGATAAGCTTCGCGAGCAAAACGGAACGCTAAGCTTTTCAGCAATATCGATCGCTGATCGGGGCGAACCGGAATTATCAGCGGTGGCGCTGAGATGTTTCCGCTCAGTTCGATGGGCCGTGCGTGACGCCACCTCTAATTTCGCCTGGCTAAGCGCACGCCGGGCCCACCACCATTCTCTGGAATGAATTCGATGCCAGCGTTCTCCAGGGCACCTTGTACCGCCTGCAGCGTGTTGTCGAACAAAACCTCGCCGCGCTCCAATCGCGCGATAGTGTTGGGAGAGACCTTGGCGAGGGCAGCAAGCTCCCGAATGCCTAGATGAAGAGCTGCCCGCGCCATCCGACACTGGGCCGAAGTTATTGCCATCCGTAGTAACCCTGTTACTAATTTGTTGCATTTGCTGGCGATAGATAGTAACACTGATACTACCGTTGATGCCGACATGCATCTTGAGCGGTTGGACAGGTGCGGTCACACCTGTCCAACCTAACCACAACCCCAGCTTTCATGGAGCTCGGATCATGGATGATTCCGACAATAGCATGAGTTTGTCTTTCGTCACCCGGCGGCGCTTGCTGGGGGGCACGGCCACGGCCGCCGTGGCATGGCCCTTCCATGTAAAGTCACGGGCCGCCGAACTGACGGACGGCAGCAGCGCGGCTGATCCTGCTCTTCGTCTGTGTGGGAACTGGCAAAAGATCCACAACGAGACACTGGCGCTGTGCCGCGAACAGCAAAGGTTGGAGACACACCTCGCCAGGACGGTCGGCTTTCCCTGCGCCAAGGTACGGCTTGCCGATGGTACGGAATCAACGCTCCATTCCATGGAAGGCCTGAACGACGCGTACTCTCCCGAAATTGAAGTCGAATGGAACAGGGCGGTTGCCGACTTCGCGGCACACCAGGCGCGTTGGGATGCCGCCGATGCTGAGATCGGCTATTCGAAAGCAGACGAACTGATACGGCAATCCGAAATAGCCGAAAGCGAACTTCTGGATAATCTACCGCAGACAGCCGCTACCTCCATCGAGGGCATTTTAGCCAAGCTGCTCGTTATCTTGCATGACGGTGAGCATTGGGAACATCCCGCCGATTTCCCTTGGCCTCATATCCGTTCGGTGCTGGATGACCTCGGCCGCCACCATAAAATATCGATCCGGCGATGATCGCGATCGATCGGGCAATCGTTAGCCGACGGACCTTATAGGCGGTGAGGATGCAGCCTGCTTCGAAGGAAGCCGGATCGGAGGCAGCCCGTTACGGCCGCTTCGCTCCAAAGTTGCCCTGCTTGAGCAAGCCATCTTGATAGGCGCGGGGCCGACCATCGTTTCTGGTTTGCCGTTTTCGCTCGCCTCGGCGGCGCGCCTGACGGACACGGCAGTAACCCTGCCGCCGTGACAGCGGCGTCTCGGTGAAGGCCAGCTTTCCGCGAATTGTGCATCACCCTGATCACAACTTGTCGCCCTCGTCTTGCGGACGCCACGAAACGGGATTGGTGATCCAGCGACTGATGTCGGATTCATGCCAGCCTGCACCGTGGATACTGATCTGGATCTGGCGTGGGAAGGTGCCTTCGGCGATTTTGCGATAGATGGTGGACCGGGACAGACCTGTCCGGGACACGACGGTTTTCAGGCGGATGATACGGTCTGGTTCGCGCATGGACACACTGCCTCCTGCTGGTTGTTTTTGATTGCTCCTGATCAAGAGAGGACAGACACTTGCGGGCGCGCAAGCGGGTTTTCCGCGTCATCGTACCCCGGCATAGAGACGGCGGCAGATAGGACTGTCTAGAGTCCAATGCCCCGGCCCCGCCCGAGGTCGATGCCGTGGGTGAATGCGAGTTCCGCACCAAGGCGCCGACCAGAATCGACGCTGATGCCAAGGTCGTGCTTGCGGTTGGCGAGGATGGATTCAAGCTGCGGATCGCGCTCGAGGCTTTTGGCCATGTCACCCATCGCTGATCGCGTGGCCTTGTAGCCGGACATGTCACCCGCCTGATACTGGTGCTGGCTGGTGCGGTCGAGTTTGTGCCAACGCTCCACGAAATGGTCCGCGCGGCGGCCCGGATCTTTGTCCAGTCCGGTGCGGATTTCGGTTTCAAGCTGGAGGGCGCGGATGGCGCGGTTGATCCGTCCGCCGGCGGCCTCGGCGACAAGTTCCGGGCTCTTGACATAAGCCGCCTCGGCATCGCGCCAGCCATGGGGCCGCACCTCGTCAAAGGCTATTCGGGCGTCAGCCAGTTCCCGCAACCGCATCGGGCTGGCCTTGTTTCCTGCACCCTCATCGCTGAATATCGCGTCCATGGCGCGGGCATGACGCACGAGCGCATCGGTTCGGGCTTTCCGTAACGCCGCTTGGCCGTCCTCGGCGATCTCCCTGGCGGGCGCGGCGGGTTCGAGGCGCACTTCCTCTCTTTCCGGCCTGCGCATGGCGTCGAAGTCGGGCGCGCCATCTGCCGAAGGGCGCCGGCCGTCGAACATGTTGCGTAGCCTTTCAGGCACGACCTTGCGCACGATCTCTGCGACACGCTCGCGAAAGGTGATGCCGCGCCGCTCTGCATAGCTCTGCGCCGGGTCGATCTGCTCGTAGTCCGACGCCATGTCCTTGGCGCGGTCACGTGACAGCGTACGGACAAGCCGGTCCCGTGTCGCGAAGTCGTCGCCGCCGTAGTGCAGGTCCATCCCGTCTCGATGCCGCGACAGGGCAACGTAGCTGCCATGGGCGTCCATGCCCGGCGTCGCCAGCACAAGGGTGCGGTCCACGGTCATGCCCTGGGCCTTGTGGATGGTCGCGGCATAGCCATGATCGATCCGGTTGTAGTCCTTGAGGTCGAATCGAACTGACCGGCCATCGTCGGTGAGGACGGTCATGGACTGCGCGCTGACCTGCTCGATCGTCCCGAGCGTACCGTTCTTCACGCCAAGCCCGCGCTCGTTGCGCAGGAACATGACGCGGTCGCCGCTTGCGAAGGTTCTAACGCCGCGTTCGACATGGACCTGAACATCGTCGCCGAGATCGCCGGCAAAGCGCATGCGCTCGCGCGCGGCCTGGTTCAGCGCACGCACTTCATCGTTTGTGTGGGTGAGGATGATCCGGCTTGCGTCTGGCTCTGCCTGCCTGTCGCGATCCCAGCGCTCGACCAGATTGCTTCGCGCCTCATCGCGCGTCGTGGCCTGATGCACCATGCCTCTGTCGTCGTAGGCGCTAATCGCGGCAGTGATCCTGCCGGTTGCCAGGTCACGCGTTGCGTCGCGCTGCCAGTCTTCGATCTGCCGGCGCACCTGGCCGATCTCGACGCCGCGATGACGCTCATGGATCGAACGGAATGCGGCGCCGGCCTCGATCGCCTGCAACTGCTGCGGATCGCCGACCAGCACGACCTTTGCGCCGACGTCCGCCGCATGGGAGAGCACGCGCTCCAACTGACGCGTGCCGACCATGCCGGCTTCGTCGATCACCAGGACATCACGCGCGGTGAGAAGATCCCTGCCCTGTCCCCAGCCGTGTTCCAGGCTGGCGATGGTGCGCGAAGAGATGCCTGATCCGCTTTCGAGATTCTCGGCCGCAATGCCGGAGAGTACGGCGCCTTTAACCTCGTAGCCCGCGGCCGCCCATGCCTGGCGTGCAACGCCCAGCATGGCGCTCTTGCCCGTGCCGGCAAAACCGACAACGACACCAAGACCGCTGCCGTCGGTGACATACGCGAGCGCTTCGACCTGCTCGCCTGACAGGACAAGGCCGCGCTGCCCGGCATGTGCCAGAGCAGCCTCGCGATGCTGATCACTTACTGCATGAAATCCATCCCCGACCATGCGTTCGGCCGCGTGGTGCAGGCGCTGTTCGGTCTCGATCATCTGTCGGGTGGTGAACCGGCCTTCACCGCGCCCGTCCTTGCCGAGTTCGACCAGATCGGGTGCGTTGCTGATGGCTCGCGCAACCTCGTTAAACTGCTCGATACCGTCGCTGTGGCGATGCGCAAACTTCGCAATGTCTTTTCGGGTGAACGTCGATTGCTGATGGGTGATGGCATCGAGCGCCACGGATGGATCGGCAATGATGCGCGCGCCATTGTTGCGCGCGATCTCGCGATGCAGTTGGGCGCGATCTGCTTCAATGTCGCCAGCAGCAAGGCCGCTGCCCTCAATGCGTTGCGCTGGCGCACCAATCTGGGTTTGCGGCTCCAGCGCAATGCCCTGAGCTTCCAGACTGCGATGATCAATGCGCGCGTCGATATCGAGGTCGGCCAGGCGTTCATTGGCCAGCTCCGCCCATCGCTCGCGCCAGCGCTCGACCATCTCGGTCTGGTTCCAGTCGCGCACCTTTGGACCAAAACCGTTCTCGTCCACGGACCGCATGGTAAGCATGACGTGGGCGTGCGGTTTTGGACTGCCATCCTCCGCCCTGTCCCAGTGCACATTGAGATCGGCGACCATGCCCTTGCTGACAAACTCCGCCTGAACAAAGTCGCGCGCCAGTTCGATGCCTTGCCCTTGGCTTAGTTCGCGTGGAAGAGCAAACTCCACCTCACGGGCGAGCTGGGCATCCTTGCGTACCTCGAACGCCTCGACAGCGTTCCACAGCCTCTCGCGGTCGCGCCAGGCCTCCGGCGCATCCTCCGGCAACATCACCTCGGAATGGACGACACCGCGCTTGCTGGAAAAGTCGTGGCTGCGTTCGATGCGCTCGTCGCGCAGCCGCGACGCTGAACGGTAGGCAGCCGATGCGACAGCGCTTGAGCCTGCCTTGCGGCCAATGACCTTGACGTGAAGATGATAGATCGCCATCGCGACCAGATCATTTGCACGTCAAACCGCACGTCGGCACGACGTATAAGCGCGCCCTCCCTCGAAAAATTCTCGGGATGGACCAGCCCGTCCCGGGCTGTCTCGGCAACCCTGGAGCCTTCCGGAGGACGCTCGCCTATGATTCACAGATCGACAATCAACGGAGACAGCCATGCGCAAACCACGGGACTTCGACGCGGAACTGAAGGCGCTGGAAGAAAAAGCGCGAGAGCTCAAAACGCGAAAGGTGCAGCAGCTTGGCGAGCTGGTGATCGCCACCGGCGCCGATCAGCTCAGCACCGATGAACTGGCCGGCGCGCTGGTTGCAATCGCTGAAACGAGAGACACCTCAAAGCGTGAGGCATGGGCCAAGCGTGGGGTGACGTTTTTCGAGAGCGGGTCCCGGCGAGTTGCTCCGGCGCTTGGAAGCAAGCTGCGTGGCGCTTCGGCGCAACCGGGCGGCACACAATCGCCAGCAGGCGGCACAGGCTCGCAATGACATGCGCACCTGGCAGGTCGAGCGACGCAAGCGCACGCGACATCTGATCGAACTTGGCGGGCTCGTCGTCAAGGCAGGTATTGTTGATCTGACCAACGACGATCGCGCTACTATCTATGGCGCGATGCTCTGGATCGCCGCCAAACTGCAGAGCGATGAAGGCGAGCATGCGCGAAACCTATGGACTGCGAAGGGAAAGCAGGCGTTGTGAACAGCGGGCGGTGCAAAAAAAGCGGGAGATCGTGACCCGCCCGCAAGGATTTGCGGCGCTCTAATTCCGCTGTTGTCGATTTGCAGAGGGGCTTTATATGCTTGATATATTGCTCTTCTGGGGCGCGCCTGCGGCTTTCATCCTGCTTTTATGACGAGAGCGCCTTCGGAAATGGAATGGCTGATCCGACATGATTAAAAACTGTAGACTTTAACTCGCAGGATTGAGTGTTTTAAGTGAATAGCGATCTAACTTGTCTGCCGCATCACGAGAGAGAGGTTAGCGATGGTTGGAATCTATGTACCGGTATTGGCCAAGGGTTGCTACACACCCCTGAGCCCTGAAGACAGAAAACTGGGTGCTTTGCCAGCGACAAGTGTGGTTCTGACAGATATCGGTGTCGGTCCCGGCGACTTCCTTGCTATTCGCGCGGAAGGAGCTTTCAAGGCGGCCGACAATCTGGCTGCTGAATTGCGTATGGGTGCGGTGTTTTTTGGTGAGCAGGGCGAATATATCCCTCCTGCCAAGGGCGCCCTACACAACCCCTTCGTAAACGCGGCAATGGATCATCCACCATATAGCCCAACCGAAACTCCAGACGACTTTGCAGTTTCTTATAGCAGCACAATGGTAGACACTATTGTGCGGGTGCCCAAAAAGGCAGTACGCATCGCGTTTTCGGTCGGGGACTCGTCGTATTACAACAACTCGGAAGCGACAACTCTAGGGGTGCGCCTATGGCGACCCAACCATGCCAAACCCACGTTCGCTGTCGTTGTGACTGATGCTTCACCAAAACAGGAGCCTGACGAGCCCGAATTCGGAAGCGATGAGCTTTTTGGACTGGACAAGCTCCCGGAGGGTAAAGGGTTTAGTACGTCGCCATTTGCCGAAGCTGGCGGGGACGATGCATTTCCTCAATGGCGCGGGTGGTACTTGCTCTCTGGATGGCATCCCAAAAACAGTGAATTCAGAACAAAGGTGGATGGTCCTCACAGGACCCACAAAGGGTGGGATATAGCCTGTCCAGGAGGCACCAAACTAATAGCTCCAGTTGGCCCGGCCCTCTTCTCTTATCGATGGGTTGGTGATGACGGCGGAATGGCCGCATGCTTCAGCTTTATGTGGGAGGGAGAAGCGCGCTGCTTATTCTATGCTCATTGCTGGGACTCCCTGTGGCCGGTTAATACCATTATAAATCTAGGCGATCAGGCTGCCGTAAGCGGTTGCTCCGGAAATTCCCTCACGAAAGAGAATTGTGGCACATGGTTTACAGACGGTGGCCGTTCCGACCACGTCCATGTTGGTTTATCAAAGGCGCCGCTGCCGCAGAAAGGTAAACATATCGACCCTCGCAACCTGCTGAAGTGGGACATCAAGACTTCTGGCCGCTAGCACCGCCGCCTCTTTTTTATGGTCGACAGCGGATTGCAGCCCCCCAGTCGTTTAAGTGCGAGCCGCCTCGTATATTCCTCGTCAATAACCACTCCGACCGCTGTCCTTAGGCGGCGGAGGAAGGGTGTGAGCGTGAAGCAGCTTTCGTCGGCAGCACATGGCAGGACGATGGACAGGGAACTCGACCCGCGCTGACGATCCGCCCTGTGGGCAAGGGGATGGCCCCAAAGTCTTCGTTCCATTCGGTGGCCCGCACACAGAAGAAAGGCAGCCTAAGGAGCGTCAGCACTTGCGCCGGCCAAAGGGCCGGGACGCGGCACTGACTGCAGCGACAAGATCGGTTAAAAGGGCAGCCGCAGGAGTGTCAGCATAGCGCCGCCCAAGGCGGGACACGCGACCGACGGCCCCCGACGAGGAGTGCCATTTTCCGCTAGGGATCGTCACCTGCTGGAAACGTACTTTTGCGGTTCGGTGGCGGTAGCCGTAGAGCCCGTCCGGCGTAGCCAGAGCAGCATTTGGCCTCAAGTATGACGAAGCATGAACGATATAATGATATTACGGCTAAGAGGCCCGAGAGAGCTGTAGAACCTCATCTGGCAGTGGGAGAATATCCGTCTGCCTCTCGATCGATGCAGAGCCGTTTGAGTTCGTCGAAAGATCAAACCTGCGACCAGTTTCGTTGGGTACGCTGCGAAGCCTTCTGCACAGAAGGTCGGCCAGCGCCGGGTCTTCGACCGCGACTATCACCTGTCTACGCAACCGCCGAATTGAGGATAGCACCTCGACAAGATTGAGCGCGCGATAATCGTCGATGTGCTGAACAGGATCATCAAGAAGAAGGGTTTGAAGATTGGCCCACGGCCGGGAAAGATGGATCGCAAGGAGAAATGCCAAACCAGCCGCTCGTCTCTGGCCGCTGCTGAACAAGAATTGCGGGTTCTTTCCGTCTCCTACCGTGAAGTTAAGTGAAGCTCGGATTTTTCCTCCGAAATCAGTCTCAATATCGCGCCAACTGGCATGGGGACGAAGGCGCTGATACAATTCTTTTAAGAGCGGCATCACCGTATCGAACTGCTCGGTCAGCACTTGGTTCGCGACGGTTTTTGCAGCGTTGTCGATTTGCTTCGCCGCTTCGAGCGCTTTATCCGCACTCGTCATAAGTATGTTTTCTTTGTCGAGGTTTGAACGTAGTTGCTGAATACGCGTGTCCAAAGCGACTACTCGATCGTGGGCACCTGATGTTTCAAGAATAAACAATGCACGTTCGATCTCGGCGGTCTCTTCGCTTCGCTGCAGGAGCGTTTGAATTGCTCTATCCAACTCTGATGGCTCTGCATTGAGGCCGAGAGTTCGGCACTCTGCTATGATCCGCGCTAATTCTGAAGCTAGGGTCTTTCCGCGCGACTCAAGATTGGCGAGCACCTGTTGTGCGTTTGCTAAGGCAACTTCAACTTCTTTACTCTTGTTTTTGGCTTGCGAAACCCTCGCTGCTGACCGCGTTGCCACCTCTCCGCGAACGCTCAGACGGGTTCGAGCAGCATTGATGGCAGCAGAAAACTCACTGTCCGTACGAGCGGCATCGCAAAGGGGACAGTGCCCACCCACTAGCCCGATTTCTTCCCCATGATTTAAGATCGCCACCATATGCGTCGCAAAGGAATCAGCCTCCTTTTCGGCAGCGTCCGCCGCCTCCGCCGTAGCTAGTTGCTCTCTGGCCGAAATGCTTTCATTCGTCAAACTCGCGATCATCTCGTTCGCTTTGACAATATTAGCTTGGCTTGCTTCTGAATTGATGAACTCAAGTTCAGTTACTAATTGTTCAGCGCGACGAATCAAAGCCGTAAGGGCTTGAATGGACTGCCTACGTTCCGCTATATTCCGCCTCAACTGTTCCGCCGCACCTGGTCCAGTTCCAACGGAAGGTTCAAGTCTATTGATGATCGCTTCGGCTTCGGAAACGTCGGTCTGTCGTTCCGCAATACTGCGGGCTTCAGTCAATGCCGTGAGTGCGCGGCCTAGTTCAGCTTGGAGCTGCGTTATTCGGTTTGCTTGATCGGTCTGGGCTGCCTTCGTGGCGTCCACAAGTGACGATGTTCGATTTGAATAGTCCGGGCCAGCAAGGCCCCCTATCGCTGCACGAACGGCTTCGAACCGAGCTTGCTCAGGCAGGTCCATGCTCAACCCGGCCAACGTTTCGTCGCGGATGAGTGACGTTTGAATGAGGGTCCTAGGCCAATTGCTGGCGCGAGGACCAAAACAGAGGCGCTGCCCCAGGGTCTCAATGTCAGGCTCAAGCTGCCTGTCGCGGCCCCGAGTGACAACTAACTTCTCGCCATTTTCGTCCACGAAGCCGACGGTCACATATTGCTGAGTGATGCCGCCACTTCCCGCCCACCATATATGGCTTTCAAGGCCACCCTTTTTGGCGTTCGTAACTGGGAACTTGTCGATTGTGCCTGTCAGTGCGAAGTCGATCGCATCAAGCACCGTGCTTTTTCCTGCTCCGTTCCGTCCGGTAAGCACCACAAAACCGGCTGGGAAGGTAAAACGGGTGGCATCCTTGAAGCCACGGAATCCCGACAGCTCGACGAAATCGATCTTCACGACCGTTCTCCTAAACGACGCGCCACTTCCGCAACGGGAATAGAGGGGTCCAGCGCAATGCTCGCTGCGTTCGGAGATATGTCGGCGATCCTCTTTTTGAGGCGTTCCGTCACTTCGGTATCCAGCAGAACGGCTTGATATTGAATTGGAAGGATCGGCAAAAGTGCGCGAGTAACATCCTCGCGACTCGCGATCCCGCATGCCGCGATTTTTCGAGTGCGTTCAAGATCCTCTTCAATCCACCCAATCACCCGCTTTTGTTCGTCGGTGGGCGTCGCGTCGCATAAAAATACGCAGTAGACGTTCCAAGCTTTGTCTCCAGCGGATCGGAAGTTGGGCGCGAAGCGAACGAGAATTTCTTGTTCAGTGGTTTTCCACTTAGCCAAGAGTTCATCAGGGGTGGCGAACGTACAGCAGAAACCCATCAGGGCGCCGTCCTCGAAGCACACGACGGAAGACCGGCCTAAACTCGAAAGCCTAGTAGTGAAGTTGGCCTCTTTCAGCAGTACTTGGCATGTCGAGAGAAGATCAATCATAGTCCCAAGTCCACTTTAGCCTGGTCATGGGTCAGCCATTTAGCGTGCCCCCCTGGGGCGGGGCTTACAATGCTTGCGCCTATTCCTGTTGCAATTAGCCTAGAGGGAACGCCAAGGTCGATCGCGCCAGCACATAGAACGATGTCTGCCTGAGGCGTCGTCAGCGGTTCAACATGGGCTTGGCGGACATCGTTCAGACCTTTTCCCGCGCCATTCACTACCCGTATCGACCGGCCCTTCACATGAAGCCAGGCACCCGACTGAGTAGCGCCCGCCGCGCTAAGTTCGATATGTGAGTATGCGGCTGCCGCTGCATCGGTTGGCGGCGATTTCGCGGTGGCGGCCCGCGAGTATGGTTTTCCTTCCACGTCCTGTCGCAACCGGTACAAATCATCCGTCGTCAACGCATCGGGCGACAGTGCGCTCGTGATCCCTGCGGCGTTAGCCATTGGATTACCCAAGGCGAAGAATTTCCTAGCCCAGCTCTTTGAGTATGCGTTGCGCAACTCATCCAAGGCTTGATCGCCGGACGCCTGGACATGGGAAAAACTCGCACTCAGAGAGTTGAGCCTCTCCCATAGCAACGAGGCCTTTCTCATCAAGTCAGCGGATGGCTCGGGATTGATAACGGTAACCGACAGCGCATTCGCGATGGTTAGTGCATTTGCTAACACGTCATTTAGGTAGCCCCAATCCGTCCAGAATCCCACAACAACAAGGTGGCGCCCTGGAAGATTGAGGGTCATCCATTGTGAGCAACTGGCAATTCGAGCCTGGACGTCAGCTTCGGCTAGCTGGCCCTGCGTCCACAACGTATCCTCACGTCCGCGATCCATGCACCCGTGAAACTTTAAGAGCGGACTCGACACGGAACCGAACGTAACAGCTTCTTGTCCCGTGAGTGCACCTTGCATCGAGATTTTATGCTCACCCGCCCATCGCTCAATCATGCAATCGAAGTTCGCCGAGAGGGCACCATGGGCCGCACGGCTGACAAGCATGTCTGCTATTGCCGCATGGCCTCTATTTGGAACGCCCGTAAGCTCATTCCAAGGAACGAGCGGAATGAACAGCGGCTTGAAATCGCCGCGTGCGTGAAAATGCTCCGCCAGACGATCAATATCCCATCGCAAGTCAGCGGCAAGCGCTTCGTTGGGCACCCACTTATCGTAGCATATTTCGGCGACCTTTGCCGCGCTTGGGAGCTTGCTCGGGTCTGACATCGACAGGCCAGCGCCACACAAAAATACGAGCCTATCTGTCTCGATTGCGCCCAATAGCTTGGTTAATAGTGCCCCGTCCAGTATCATCCCCGATCGCTACACATCATCAGCACTTTCCTCGGCTTCGGCTTTTTCCGCTTCGACCTGCTCTTCGATGACCTTCGGCAGCTTGGCCAACGGCCGCCCAGCAAAATAGTCTTCAACCCGTGTCGTCAGAAATTCGGGGGTCATGGGGCTTTCTGCTAATTTGATCGTGAAAGCCCTGCCTGGATGAAGAACGTCCCATGGCGATCTGAACTGAGTTGCGCGGCGCTTGCCCGGATCTTTATTCCCGAAACCATCCAATGCCCGGTTCCACACCGGCTTGAAGGTGTCAATTAGCATATTTTCACCGAGCGGAATCCAGATGTCATCGACTACCAGATAACGAACGAGGAAGTCGGAGAGGTCGATATTCGTCGCCTGATCAATCGACGACGCATGCTGTGCGAGGCGCTCGGCTAATGCCTTTCCTTTTGAGGCGTCTGCGGTCACGCCGCCTTTGCGCCCACCTTTGGGAATGGCCTTTCCTACATATATGGGCTGCTTGAACTCCCCATTCTTGTTGCCGTCCGTCACCGGGACATAGGCAGGAAAGCTTCCCACATAATAGATCACATAAACCCCGGCACCCTTTACGTCCGTTAGCTCGGAAAACGGTACTGGAGGGCGGCCCAAAAGCTCGAACTCGATGCTTCGCGCCAAATTGATCTTATCTAGAGGGTTGTAGGGGCTTCCTGTCACGCTGCGGTCCTCGGCAAATGGCTGGCGACGCCTTCACCGACCACCCGCGCGAGAGCAACAGGAACGGCGTTTCCTAGCTGGCGCATTGTCTCCGACCACGACCCGTGAAACAGGAAGTTGTCTGGAAAAGTTTGTAGGCGCGCACTTTCCCGAACCGTGAAATATCTTACCGACCCGTTCGGGCGCACAAGCATATTTTCGCCGCCCGGAACGCCGTGCACTCCCGCTTTGAGTGTCTTGGCGGGCTCGTCCAACGCGCTCCCGGTGTGGCCCTTGTATGATCGAGCACCAGCTTGCAAGCGATGGTTCAAGAATTTCTCGCTACCCCGCACATCGAATTCGGGGTCAGGCAAACCAACCAGGGCATCGCGAGTAGTGCGCCACGGCTGTAATTGTCCTCGCTCTTCGGGGTCATAGCTCCTGCTACGGCCAGCGTTGACCGGGCGATCCCTCCAGGCGACCTTATGTCGGTCCCAATAATCGCCCTGCTCCTGATCCAACAATAAAGCTTCCTTGGAATGCGTCGGCAGCGGGAAGTGCCAGCTCACGCCCAGATCTTCTCTAAACCCCACGAAGAAAACACGCTCTCGCTTCTGTGGCACTCCATAATCGGCCGCATTCACGATCTGCGTCACGACGCGATAATTCAAACCTGCCCGGCTCCCGCTCGTATGGTGCTGCTCCATGCGTGCTAGGTGATCGCCCCATTCTTCGCCGCGGCGAGATTTGATCTCGGGGTGTTCCAACTGAAGCCGAATGTACTCAAAATAATTTCGGAAGGCGGCCCGCGTCAGGCCCTTCACGTTCTCGAACACGAAGGCTTGCGGCCTGCTCTCGCGAACGGCCCTAATTGCCTGAGGAAACATGTCGCGAGCGTCATCGTAGGCGCCGTGCTTCCCTCCAAGAGAAAACGGCTGGCAGGGGGGGCCACCAGATACAAGACGAACCTTCCCCTCGTATGGCTTGAAGTCCACCGCGCGAACGTCGCCCTGCGTAACTTTCCAATTCTTTACCGCGTGAATGCCGCGACCTTTGTTTTCTCGAATGGTATCGCAGCAATAAGAATCCCATTCGATCACATTTACCGGCCGAAATCCGGCCTCATGCAGACCAATTCCAAGACCACCAGCACCCGCGAAAAGTTCAATTGATTTCATCATGCAAGAATGACTCGATTTTAGACTTCAGGGAAGCGTGACCTTTAAGTTCGCATTCCCATATCACGAGGAATTTCCAGTTCAGGGCCCGAAGCTCGTCCTGATTCTTTCGATCCCTTTGCGCGTTGGCCTCAAGCTTGGGCATCCAAAACTCTTCGCGCGATTTGGGAAGTCTCGCAAGTTTGCAGGCCGAATCGTAGTGACGATGCCAGAAGCATCCATGCACGAAAATCAACTTTCGTCGCGAGGAGAAAACGAGATCCGGCCGTCCAGGCAGATGCTTTTGATGAAGGCGATAACGATACCCCATCTGGTGGACCATACGGCGCACCACCAGTTCCGGGCCGGTATCTTTCCCTTTGATCAGGGACATGCGTTCCGAACGCGCCGACGTAGTTAGTGTATCGGTCATGGGGTCACCGCAGCAGCCCTCGATCTGTAGGCTTGGTCTCTAATCGACATAGTCAAACAAAGCCGGTCTTCCGTTCCATGGATAGAACAAACGCCTTCCGTCCCAATAAGATACCCGCCCGTCGTGCATAGCTCGCTTCGCACGCCAAACGGTATCTGGTGCATGCATTTTCAGGCTCGTCTCGTCGAGAAGCGGAATCTCGGTGCCGCGCTGCCCATAGCCATCGTCGGTAACGACTTTTGATGGCAAGCGCATCAGGAGAGCTGCGTGTTTGGTTTCTTTGATGATAAGCGCGAATTCGTTCACGACCATGTTGTACCCACCACTGGCACCAACGATCCTCGGATCGACCTTATCTTTGAGGCTGCGGACAAGGGCTTGGACGCTGTTCGCGGAAACGAGGGAAGACTTGTCTTTGATTGTGATGGCAGCCGCCGCCGCACACCACTCCGCGACGTCGGTCGATGTCTTTAATTGCAGGGTTCCCGATGTTCGCTCTGCGAAGCGTTTTGCCACCGGCTCGTAGTTTGAAGTCGTAACGAAGATGCTTCGGTCCGCTTTCTCCACGGTAGCGACGCCGTGCAATGCGGCAACGGCTTCAAGCTTGATCTTCCGCCGTGGCGCATATCGTTTCGCTTGTACGAGCGTGAGCATGTCACCGATCGGGTCACGCTGCAGCAGTCTAATGTCTATGCCCCCGTCACCACGTCCCGGCCCAAGTTCCGCAGTAAAGCCATGATTCTGAAATATGCGAAATAAGAGAATTTCGAAATCGCGCCATGGCAAGCGGCTGAGGTCATGAGGCTTCTTCGCAAAGTGACTGTAAAGCTCTTCATATACGTCGGCGCAGTCTGACTGGATCAAGCTGCATATCCACTGCCAATTGAAATGGGACTGGAACGACTGAGAGAGCGCCTCATCCGATGCGTAGAATTCTATTGTTGTGCCATCGCGCTGCTCAAAGTCGAACCCTTGCTTGGTCACCAACTCCGCAAATTCTTCGTAGCTTCCGTCATCCTCGTAGAAGCCGTTAAAGATGCCGTGCAGCGGGCCTTCGAACCAAAACATCGAGACGACCGGCGGAGTTTGCGGTTCAGCATCGACATGCCGTGAGTATGTTGAGAAACCGCAATCGAACCAGAGATCCTTCGCGGTAGCCCATTTCTGTATGGCGCTCTCAAGTGCGGCGATACGGGCGTTTAATACATTGTCGGGAAAAAGAGAATCCGATGGCATGACCACAGAATACACGACCATGAGAGCTGATGTAACTCTGGCCTAGAAGCGCATCCAGCAGCGAGATGCTGGCGGCATCCAACCGGCGGACGGTTGGTCAGGGTAAGGGGCAGGAACGCCCCCTAGTCGTCTCCATGCGCGAAAGCCTGGTGCGAGGTTCCAAGGGCGTGACCTGCCACTGAGAATTTCCTCCATCTGAGATTAGAGTCCGGCCCTTGATCGAAGGACGGACTGATGAAGAGAAAGCGGTTCACGGAAGAGCAGATCATTGCGGTTCTGCGCGAGCACGAGGCGGGAGCGAAGGCGGGCGATTTGGCTCGCAAGCACGGGGTCTCGGAGGCGACGCTGTATAATTGGAAGGCGAAGTATGGCGGGATGGACGTGTCCGACGCCAAGCGGCTGAAGGCGCTGGAAGACGAGAACGCCAAGCTGAAGAAGCTGCTCGCCGATCAGATGCTGGAAGCCTCGGCGCTGCGCGAGCTTCTGTCAAAAAAATGGTAGGGCCCGCCGTTAAGCGCGAAGCCGTCGCGCATCTGCAGGCCGTCATGGGCTTGTCGGAGCGTCGGGCCTGTTCCTTCGTCGGCGCCGATCGCAAGATGATCCGCTACCAGTCCCGGCGTCCGCCCGAGACGGAGCTGCGTGGCAGGTTGCGCGACCTCGCCAACGAGCGCCGACGCTTTGGCTACAGGCGGCTGTTCATCCTGCTCAGGCGCGAGGGCGAGGCATCTGGGGTCAACCGCATCTATCGTCTCTACCGCGAGGAAGGCCTGACGGTGCGCAAGCGCCGGGCAAGGCGGCGAGCGGTCGGCACGCGGGCGCCAATCCTGGTCGAGGCAAAGCCGAACGCGCGCTGGTCGCTGGATTTCGTGCATGACCAGTTCGCCTGCGGCCGGAGGTTCCGCGTGCTCAACATCGTCGACGACGTGACGCGCGAATGCCTGGCCGCGATCCCGGACACCTCGATCTCCGGCCGTCGGGTTGCCCGTGAACTGACGGAACTGATCACCCACCGCGGCAAGCCGGGCATGATCGTCTCCGACCACGGCACCGAGTTTACCTCGAACGCCATCCTCGCCTGGTCGAAGGATTGCAGGATCGAATGGCACTACATCGCGCCGGGCAAGCCGATGCAGAACGGTTACGTCGAGAGTTTCAACGGCCGGATGCGCGACGAGCTGTTGAACGAGAGCCTGTTCTTCGGTCTCGACCACGCCCGAAGCGCCATCGCCGAATGGAGGGAGGACTTCAACACCGCCAGGCCACATTCCTCGCTCGGCTACCAGACCCCGGCAGCCTATGCCGAGGTCATCACCGCAACCGGCTCCGACGCTGTGCTGATGGAAGGCTCCGCGCCTCCGCCGGTTGCTCAACCCGCGCCACAAGGCGTAACAAAACGGTCGAGGCTCTAATCGCAGCTGGATGACAGTTCAGTGGCAGGTCAGGCGGCATACGCTCTTGGTCGCGATCCAACGGCGATGACGGTGGTCTGGGTGGGGCCTTGAAGAGGGGGAGGAACGCCCTTCCAGAGAGTAAGGGCCAACGCCTGCCGGATTTAAAGCTTCACCGGCCACTGCGCGAAGTCCGGCAATATGAATGGTCCAGTGCCACTCGGCCCCGTAGGGCTATCGGAACCGACCCCATGTGCAGGCACTTCGTCGTTAATATCGATGGTCATTCACAAGAGGTTCGCTCGCCTCACCAGACAGATATGTAGCGAAGGGAGCGTTTCGCCTCATATCCAGCGAGGATGGTTGGCGCCCTGGGCGTGTTCCTCGTCGGCCTGCCGGTTGGTGGCATTGTTGGTGCTGGCGTAGACGGACAACGGCTCCGACTTGCTGTCACGGCGCATGTCGATGATAGCAAAAGAACGTCTCCTCAATAGTGGGTCTTACGACGTAGCGGTCTCCCGCTACCAACATCACGTTAAGTATCTGAGATAGCGAGACAATATCAGTTATGCGGTAGCGCCTGTGGTCGAAATTGTTCAATGATTCCAACGCTGGCGTCATTGGATTTCACTCGCATGCAGCCTCTCAGCAATTCGACTGACGCCCAGCGATAGGCTCGTCGTTGGCTTCACGCGCGGACGTACTATACCCTTCACCACTTTGGCACCCGGTCAAACCGCTCTGGTCGGCAAAGCCGGCCTCGGCGATTGCATGCGAAGTTCGGCGGCCCAATAGCTCCCGGTAGCCTATGTAGAGACAGAGACGAGGTTAGATGAATCGGCAACCGCGACGTCTCGACCTTTGTCGATCAAAAGCCGTGGCGGTTCAGTTGCAGTCGTCGCGGTCAGTAATCCATCCTGGCAACAGAGCGGATCTGGCTGCGGCTCTTCGGCATGCGTTCATCGAAACTATCGAGCGATTGTAGCGCCTGGAACGCTTTCCCGAGCGCGGCGATGGCCTCGGCACGTTCTCGCAAGGTCTGTCGCTCGCCTGGTTTGAGATCTTTGTAGGATGACGGTTCGTAGTCGGTTGCGATCTCTCCGTATCCAAGCGAGCCCGGTTCGGGTGCTTCAGCGTAGGCGTCCGCAAATTGCCGCAGCATCTCGTCAAGCGCGCGGACTTCGACCAGATAGCGGCGCCACTTGTGTTCGTTGAGTTCGAAATCGCTGTTGATCAGGTCGCCGGCACGTTCGCCGAAGCCGGTAAGCCGGTCGATGCGTTCCGGCGGCATGTCCAGATTGAGGCCGCCTTCCTCAGGCTTGAGGTTGACCGTCGCGATCCGTTCGCGATAGCCGGCGAGGATGGACTGGAGCGAATCCTGCCAATCCTTGGCGCTGTCAAAGAGGGCGAACACGAAGGCGATCAATCCGGAAAATCCTCGGGTTGGAAGGAGTTGTCCCTGTCCCGCTTTTGTCGGGAGGAATACCCGGGTTTCTTCGGTGTTTTCCGGCTTCTCCCGCCGATGGTCATATTCCCCGAGTGAGATGCCGAAGGTCGGACGCGACGGCAGGAAGCGGTCGAAGAAATGCACCGGAAAATTCGACGACAGTCCACCATCGGAGAACAGGCAACGCACCAATCTGTCCTGTTCGGGAACGCCGACCAGCGTATAGTCGATTCTGTAGAGCGGCACCGCAGAGATCAGCGCCGGGAAGCTGAGGCTCATTCGTGCGAGAACCACGAGCGGAAGATTATCGATCTTGAACGGATAGAGGTCGCTTGATCCCTCCTTTGGCGTCGTCAGCATCGCGTCGACGACGCGAGCCGGAAAAAGCGACCGGAACTCCCGCTCGGAAAAGTGGTGAAGGTTATTCTCCATCGGCAGCACGTAGGGGCGGTGCGATGTGATGTCGGTGGTCACCGTCTGCACCTTGATCTCGCGGGATTGAAGATCCTTGACCCCAAGCGGTGCGCCGGTGGCCGAACGCCCGGCGACGAGATCGATCGTGTCGGCGAGCCACTCGGTCAGGGCGGGATGGCCGGCCGGCATGTAGGGTTGGGTCATTCCGTTGCAGAGGCCGTAATTGGCCTCCGGGAGCCTGTGAGCGACATCGCGGGCGGCGACAAAAGCGGCCGTGGCGGCCGGCAGGAGAACGAGCAGGAACACGAACAGCAAGAGAACGAGCAGCGCCGCTAGCACGGAATGCCAGGTGAACGGGATCATGATGGCGACAATGATCGCAGGGACGGCACCCAAAAGCGCTGGCACCGGGTAGCCCTTAAAAAGCGCGAAGACCGTGCCCGCGATGCTTTTCGACATCGCCGCCAGCATCAGATTGAAGACCGGACGAAGCTCTTGGCGAGGTTGGAATTTCTCCAGGAGCGTCGCCGACAACTGCTTTGGAAGCGCCTCGATCTTTTCAAATCCGCCGTTCGCGCGTCCGTATTCGGCCGCAGCCGTAACGACGGCGGCAATGGCACCGGCCGACGTGCCCCCGATACTACGGAAGCGGTACTTGTGCGAGAGTTTCACGACGGCCTTCGGATAAACCACCCCGCTGGTGATCCCGCCTTTCAAGACGAGGTCGCAGCTCCTTTCAGGCGCGCTCATGTCCCATCTCCCTCAGTTGGTTTTAAGCGTCTTCGACCAAGCCTTCACGAGGCTCGAATAGGGCTGGTCCGGCTCCGCCATCGCGCGGATCTCGTCCAGGATCTGGTTGACCAGGAGATCGAGCCGCGCGCCCATCGTCTTGTTCTTCTTATCGCGGCTGGCAAGCAGCGCCTCCGAAATCTTGCCGATCTCGTCGATCAACCGGCTCAGGAAATCGAGTTTGCGCAGGATCCGCGTTCGTTCCTGGACCAATCCGAGGCGGTTCAGGCCATAGACATGGATCGATGTCAGGCCACGCCGGGAGGGGACGTTATCCTTGAATGCCGGAAGAACGAGGCCGAGGGGGTCACCGCGGTCGATGTGGAACACCAGGTGCTCTTCCGGATCGTCCACACAGGGGTTGACCAGGTCGGGTTGCTCGTCGATGCCGGGAAAGTCCGCCGTCGCCCTGTCCGCGCCGGCGATCGGAAACAGATCCTGCTTGCCAAGCGATGCCTTGACCCCTTGCATCTCGGGTGCCGACAGCAGTTGCGCGAGGCTTACCGGGAATTTAGGCAAATCCTGCCAACGCCGGCGATTGCAATCGATGCAGCTCGGCAGCAGGTTGTCCCATACCATGGCGAGCCACCAGTAGCCGGGATGATTGGCAACGCCGGCGATGCGTCCCTTCGGCCGGTAATGTTCGACATCGACCGGTGCTTGGTTGGCATATCGGCTTTCGCAATAGGCGCATTTGCCGAAGAACAGCTTCTCGAGCGCGTATTTGACCGCTTCGTCGGAATAGGCGCTAAAATCGAACGTCTTTTCCTTTTTCTTCTTCTCCCTTGCTTTCGTGGCTGGAGCCAGCGCGCCGGCGGTCGCTCCCGCAGCTTCAGCCTTTGCCTCGAAGAAGATCTTCGCCTTCGCCAATTCCTTGCCGCCGCGGCTCTTGTCGCCGACAAGGACAGCCGGCGCCGAAACCAGGGTCCGATCGACGCGCCGCATCAGATGCCCTCCAGGACGGCCAGGATACGACGCTTCGTTTCATCGCGCAGGTCCTCGCGTGGCCTACCGGCTAGGTTGCGTCGCTTGACGAGATAGTCGGCAACGGCCTCCTGCACTAGGCGGGCAGCCTCGCTCATCCCGACCGGAAGAGCATCCACCACCTGCCTGCGGAGCGCGTCCATAGCAGCCCTGACGATCTGGTCCGGCGCACCCCCGTCCTTCTTTGCGAGATAGTCGCCTAGCTTTGCGAGGCTTGCCTCGATCTCGGGGTCGTCGGTGGAAAACAGGCTGAACAGGTCCGAGGTGAGGAGTTGCTCGACGGTCAGCGCAGACACCTTCGGCAACTGGGTTAGGCGATCGACGATGAGGGGGATCTGGCCGCTGGGGAGCTGCCTGGCGACCTTGCTCAACACCACCACTTCCCCGTCGCGCATTCCTCTGAGGCACAACGGATCATGGGTCGTGACGATGAAGGTTATTGACGGCAATGCGGTGCGCAGGCCCTTCATGATGTGAATCTTCCAGCGCGGGTGGAGATGGGCCTCGACCTCGTCGATCAGCACGATCCCCTCCACCGAGGTCAGCTTCGTGAAGCTCGGATTGATGTTGCGATCCATGAGCCATCGCATGATGTCGCAGGACAAAGCCAGAATGGTACGGAAGCCCGACGAGACGTTCGAGAGCGGGGTTCTGCTCTTCTTGCCGGACGCATCGATCTGCATCTCAACGAAGCATCTCCGCTTGGCCTCGTCGCGATAGATGACGTCTATCTCTTCGGCCGCCCCGAAGATCACGCCCAGGGCCTGGACGACGGCCCGGTACTCGGTCGGCTGCAGGCCGAGAAGCCATTCCTCCGGATTGCTAAGAAGGCTGTCGGTATGGAACAGACTGAGCACCGGTCGCGACGGTTTCCAGGCATGCAAGTCGCGCACGTAGTGACGGTAGGCGCCGTAGCCGAAGACCAAGGGCAATCCCTTCTCGCCGATTTGAGAATAGCCCTTGGCACCGACCGTGAGTGTCGAGACCTGTCCATTGTCGAACTGAAGCCGAACCTTGGCCGATCGCTTTTGCGGCAGGTCCTCCGCACCCATGAAGCTCGGGTTGAGCCTCAGGCCACCCGGTTCCTCCACCAGGTCTGGGCGCGCGTCGGCGCCGATGAGGGCAAGCGCGATCGCCTCCAGGATGGAGCTCTTGCCAGCAGCGTTTTCGCCAAGGATCAACAGTGCCTGCGCCATGCGTTCGTTCGAGTCTGGTGCAGCAGGCAGCTTGATCGACAGCGTCTCGATCGCCTTGAAGTTCGTCAGCCGGATTTCTTTGAGGCGCGGGCGGGCTCCCGCGACGTCGGCTTCCTCGACAATATTGGCAGACGCGGTGATCGCCGCGATTTCTACGTCGCTGGCATCGATCTGGCGCCTGACGATTCGCCAGAGGCCGACGAATTCGTTGGTGTCGTTCGGCCCATCGCCTTCGAGTTTTGCATAGTCCTCGAGAGCCTGTTTTCGCCTGGCTCTCAATCGCGTCCGGTTGAGCCGAAAATGCTTGATCGTTTCCTGGCCCTTCCGACTTGCAGCTTCCAGCGCTCCGTCTTCGCGCGGGACGAGATGGCGGGCAATGTCATCGGCACAGGGATCGACGAGGAGGGGTGTCTCGTCGAGGTCTAAGTCAGGCCACGTCCCGTCGCCTTTTTTGACGAACCTTGCATATTCCTCCGGCGTCGGAATATGCGCCCTCTGTCCTTCGACCGGAAAGAAGGTGGTTCGTTTCGGCTTGCAGTCCCCGCAGATCGGATACAGATTGATCCAGGCATCCGACAGCCAGCCATAATAGAGATGGGAGTCGCGTGCCCGCCCGTCCTCCTCGCTGCCGACCGTTGGCTCGGCGTCGTTCATTGGCCTGAAGCGGTGCAGGGACATGCTCTTCGAAGCTTGTTCGCAGAACGCGCACTTTCCCAAGAACATGTGCGAAAGATCGCGCATGATCTCCCGTGGCTCAAGCTGCATGATCGGAACGCGGGTCTGTTCGCGTTTCATCGGATCCAACTGAAGATAATGGAGAAAGGATTGACGTCTCTCCATAGCAAGCGAGCCCCCCAAGGCCGCTGGCGGAATTGGTGCCCGCGCGACGTATCGCATGATCTACTCCAAGTGGTTCGGTGTCGGCACGTCAGGCTTCATTTTAGGCTAAAAGACGTTTCCTCGGCGGGCAGCGTTTCTACCCTTTAGAGCCAGGCCGATCATGTGAATATCACGAGACACTTGCAACCATATCGCTTAGTTCGAACAATAACTTGTCGCCTGCTGCGGCTCATAGCTGTGACTTGCCGCATCTAGTTGGGAGAGCAGCGGAGCTGCGATGTTACCTTCGGCTCAACGCCCCGCCTGTCGAAGCTCGATGACGACCGATAAGTTGCAATCTCAATCATCTATCTAGGCCTAATCGGCATCACGATCACGCCGCAAGCTCACGTGTCGTGTCTGCGGTATCATGCCTGCTTTCAGTGCACGTCTGACGTCGACGGGGTGACCGAAATGCGGTGCATCGCCTCCCGGCAGCATCGGAGCCAGAAGCCGACTGGCCGCTCCGGGGTCCGATTTTCGATAATGGACGTCCTGATAAGCTGAAAAGGGCAAGCGCCCGCCGCTCAAACGAGGAGTAGCTGCTCATAACGGTGAAACTCGACAGTGGTTGACCGTACCTTTTCGCACAGATCAGCCGTCCTCAAGGATAGTACTATCGAATGGGCAAAGGACATGCGCGATAAGCCTACTTCCCTTTCTTGGGCTTTGGAGTCGGCAAGGGCGTTGGAAAAATGTGGAGGGGGTCGCCGTCTGGGTTCGCTGTTGCTACGACGTCCTTGAAGATCTTTTCCAACTCTGAGTTGACCCGGATAGCCAATTTCGATGCCGACACCTGGCTGATGAATCTCTTTTTGAATTTCTCGTCTGCTGCCAACTTAGTCATCGCTTCAATGAATTCCGCAGCGTCGAACGATGCCATGTGATCCTCCTGTTGGCTTACTGTAGAAAACCTTAGTGGTCCGTCACGATTGTCGAGAGACGACGGAAGTCATCCTTGAAATTATCATCCTTTGCACGATCAAGATTTCGATTCCCTGTTTCTATCAACGGCTTAGCCCCAGGCAGGGCGAGACGTCCGAGCGCGTCCGTTACAATGGTCGACGGTGTGCTCGAGAGGCTCAGGTCAATGATAATAGTGTGGACATCCAGCCTGTAATTCTTGCTGGTCAGTCCTAAGCTTGCAAGCTTCCATCCCGTGCCTTCCGCATTGAAGCTGGTCGATGGAGATAGATCACCCTTGGTCCTTGTGGTGAAGGTTATCGTGTCGGTCATATGCGCGGTCTTCCAGTCGTCCTTGTCGCCGCCCAAATTTCCGGTTTGATTCTGAACGAGGAAGTCGTCGATCAAATTGTGCATCCGAAGCGCTCCAGTGCTTGGAAACAAGCGGTTGGTTGCACTGGTGTAACTCTTGTCTGGCAACTTCGACGCAGGCGTCACTCTGTTGAAATTCTTGCACAGTCCTTCCGGCGTCTTGATCCCCAAGGACTCAAAGGTGTCGAAAACGCGGAATTGCCGTTTGCCCTGTCGTGTACGCGTGCTGCCTATATCGATGCCAATCGTGTCGGTCCGGCTGGTGAATTCACCGAGAACGGAAGCTGACAACCCAGAATCGTTCTGGAGAGTGCCGTCCAAAGCAAAGTCATAGCTTATCAGAATATTACGATAGAATTTAAAAGCATCCCGTTCTTGCTTGGGCTCGATTTGATCGAGATTAAGCGCGTGAAAATTCTCCCGATTACTCAGCAGCCACGCCGCCATCTCAGAGCCGTCCATCCCGTCATATTGCACTTGCTTGCCATATGCTTTGAAACGATCAACAAGCCAGAGATCCTGAACCGCATATCGCGCGTCACAGCGGACTTGTGTCGCAATATCCCGGCTGCTGTAGCCCATAACGTCATCGGGCAACGGATAGGCCGCGCATCCACCAAGAATAGGCATGGCCAACCAAGCCCATCGAACTTTGCCCATATTTCCCCTGCCTCCCCAATCGGTCGTCTTACTGCGACCCTTAAAAAAATAATTTGATCCTCTTTTTCGAGAAAGTAAAATTGATTTTCTGCCCGTGCACCGATGGGTGCTACCGCTGCATTCTCCCGGCGAACTCGAAACCATAATCAGAGCGAAATTCTTACGGCCAATTATGGAGAAGAAGATCGTAAGCGATATTTAGCGAAAAGCCTCATGTTGACGACCGATGTCTAGGGCTGAGACTGAAGCGCAGATTAATGTCACGCTATACGCGTCTGATCCTGCCAAAGTCGATTTGCGCAACGGTTTTGGCGCCTGGGACTGAAGTAAGTCGAATGGAGTGGACCGCCGAAGGACGCGGAATCGTTCGATATTATGGTCAAATCAAAATTGTTGAGTGAATTTCAATTTCGAGACTCCGTAGTGTTTGACTAATAGTTTGGACTTGACCTAGCGGGAAAGCGAGGCTTGAATATGGTACTTTCTGGCATCAGGGACGAATTCGACCCTGCTTGGGGCCCTGCTTTGCATACTGCGGCATGCCGCGCCGACCCACTTCGGCTTTTAAAGATCCTTTCTGAGAGGTCTGGTGATGCCCCAAACGCTCAAGATTTACGATGTCGATCGCAAGACGATCGAGGCGACGCCCGGCGCCCGGGTTCTCGCCACTTACCCAGCTTTCGTCGTGGCGCAGGTCGATGACACGGCCGTCGACGCCGTCCGCCAAGGGCGGCTGACCGAGGACATCAGCGACCAATACGTCATCAATGGCGCCGATGGGGCTATCGACACGAACATCCCGCGCATCGCAGCGACGGGCGAGGCCAAGGCCCATCCCCGATATCGCGGCGCGCCGCCCCTGCCGCCGGGGCCGCATCACTATCTGGTTCAGTTCGTCGGCCCAATAAAAAAGGCCTGGCTTTCCGCTGTTCGCGGCGCCGGGGGTGAGATCGTCGCGCCGTGGTCGGGTTTCACCGTGGTCGTTCGTTTGGACCTCAAGTCCGTTTCCAAGGTGGCTGCTCTGCCTTCGGTGCGATGGATGGGCCACCTGCCCTATTCGGCGCGACTGTCGCCGCAGGCGACTGGCCGCAAAGAAGAAAAAACCGACCCGCTGACCCCGCGTTCGCAGTATCTGCCGGGTGCCTATGTGCTACAGTACTTCCGCAGAGACCTGGCGGAAAAGGCGCTACCCAAGGTTCGTCGTCTCGGCTTCGAGATTCTCGATTTCCCCCCGAAATCTCTCGTGATGATTGTGCGCGCCAAGGCTTCTGGCAAGGGCAAGGACAGCCGCCTTGAGGTGCGGTTGCGTGACTTGTCGCGCGTCCACGGCGTGCGGAACATCGCGCCGCAACCGATCCGACGCACGACCAATGACCAGGCTGCGGTGATCATGGGGTCGGCGGCCAGTCTGGCCGCGGCAAATGCCAACGGCCTTGGTCTCGCGGGCGCGGGCGAGATCATCGCGGTGTGCGACACCGGTCTCGACAACGGCGACCCCAAGACAATCCACCCGGATTTCAAAGGCCGCGTGGTCGCCATCAAGAGTTATCCCATGGGGGCTTCCTACGCTCCCTACGTCAAGAATCCCGGCAGCGATGATGGTCCAGCAGACCTTGATAGCGGACACGGTACGCATACTTCGGGCTCGGTACTTGGCGATGGCACCGGTAGCACAAACCTTCCCGGCTTGGTCGGCCCGGTCCGCGGACTTTCCTACAAGGCCAAATTGGTCTTCCAGGCTGTCGAACAGGAAATGAAGTGGAAGGATCCCAGCTTCAATGAAAAGCCCGGCCGCTACCTGCTGTCCGGTCTACCTGCGGACCTTAAGACACTCTTCGCCTGGGCCTATCAGCAGGGCGCGCGCGTTCACTCCAACTCCTGGGGCGGGGGCGATCCCGGCGCCTATGACGATCAATGCCAGCAGCTCGATCAGTTCGTTTGGGATCATCCCGATTTCTGCATCCTGTTCGCAGCCGGTAACGACGGCTCCGACCGAAACGGCGACGGCGTTGTCGATCTCGGAAGCGTCACCTCGCCGGGTACGGCCAAGAACTGCATCACTGTCGGAGCGAGCGAGAACAACCGTCCCGGTTCGCCGGGGACTTACGGAAAATATTGGCCTGACGACTATCCGAGCCCACCACTTCACAACGACCCGCTTGCGGACAATCCGAATCAGATGGTGGCTTTCTCGAGCCGGGGGCCAACAACTGACAAGCGGATTAAACCAGACGTCGTCGCGCCGGGCACTTACATTCTGTCGACACGCTCGCGCGTGGTGGCCTCCAACCAGTGGGGCTACGGTCGCTTCGGTTCGTCGACCCTTTACATGCTCGACAGCGGCACCAGCATGGCCACGCCATTGACGGCCGGCGCGGTGGGCGTCATCCGCGAATACCTGCGCAAGAAAGCCAACATCACCAGCCCGTCAGCCGCGCTTCTCAAAGCGACCCTGATCGCGGGTGCGGTCAGCCTAAACGGCGCTCAACGCCCCAATAACGACGAGGGACACGGGCGGGTGAACCTCGACGCGGTGCTCGCGCCTCGCCCGCCGCTGAGAAACCTTTTTTACGAGGGAGCCGGCCTCACGACCGGCAACCAATTGGAACGTATCCTGACCCTGGGTCCAGCCTCGGGTCCGCTTCGCGTGGTCCTTGCCTATTCCGATTTCCCGGGACCTCGCCTCGTCAACAACCTCAACGTGATCGTGACAGGACCCGATGGTGTAAACCACCTGGGCAATGCAGCCGCAGGAGCCACCCAGTTCGACGCTGCCAATAACGTTGAGGTCATCGACATCGGCGTGGCGTCCGCTGGCGACTGGCGCGTCCGGGTCGTGGCTTCGAACGTACCCAACGGTCCGCAACCCTTCGCGCTAGTCGTGATCGGGTCGGCGGTCTGGGCTGCTTGACCCGCCGGCGGTGGCATTCGTCGACTAAAGGGCGGATGTCCACTTCGTTCACGGGCGCTTAAGGGCTGATAAAATCAGGGCTGTTCCGCAAGGTAGGTGATGATGTCGACGGACGTGTATCGCTATGAGTTAACAGAAAAAGCCGGCGCCAATACCATTTGGATTCTGGTCGATGATCAGCCTGGTCCAACGACTGAGGAGGAAGGGGAGCCGACGTTACCTGAAGGACGGTCTCCTTGAATTTGGCGGCGGTCCCGGGAAGCACGACCAGAGGCGGCACGCGGTGACAGGAGGCTCCGGCTTTTGCAGTCAACGCAACCTCCATCGCGCTTATGTAAAATAAATATTGGAAAGGACCTTTACTTTAGCGCTTGCTTCTGAAGTATAATATGGAGCTATAAACCACGGTCTTTGCTCAACAGAGCGGCTGTGTAAAACATTCCGTCCGGCATTTGAGACGAACGAGGTCGGCATCGGCCTAGGTTCTATGGTGGCGCGCGTCTTTCTTGTGAGAGGGCAAGATGGTGCAGATCGTCAAGGCTACTGCAATCGTCAATAACGAAGTCGCCTTCCTGGCGTGGCGAACCGACCCTGATCCGATTCCGGACTGCCTTGGCTTCCACATTGTTCGCCAAATCCTGAAGGATGACAGCGACGACATTGTCGAAGAGCGGCCTCTTGCTGCATATGTTGCCTTCGACGGCCAATCCAATCCCGACTGGCAGGCGCAGAACACCACTGTCTGGCCGGTGCAGAAATTCAACTGGCGCGATCTCACGTTGCGACGCCGCCGTGATCAGGCAGGGCTGCGGCAGGAAAATGAGCGGCTGCGCTACAGTATCCGCCCGGTGGGACGCTTTCGGGCAGGACTGGACGAAGTCGTACCGGTGCCGAGCAGCCACAAGGACGCCAAGACCGGGCAGATCGTCGAGCATCACTACGAGGGTAAGCCCGTCCGGCTGGGCTATCTAGGGCCGGCAGCACTCACCAACATCGTTGTGGCTACGCGGCGCGTCGGTCCCTTCATCTCGACGTTCACCAACGGCATCCTGTCGACGCAGTTCCTGATCCGAGTCCTCGAGGAGGATGACGGCAAAATCGGACCCGGCGAGCTGGAAGTCCGTCTCCGTGACCCCGCCGACAAGCTACGACGCTACCTCGCAGGCGACGTGCCGACCACGATGACCGAGTTCCTGAGCCGGCCGGGCGGGCACTTCCATGCAGCGCTATACGAACTCGAGGACCGGCAACTTGTCGCCTTGCTAGAGACCGCGGCGCCGCGGATGCAGCTGATCCTTTCCGATGCTGGCAAGCGCGACGGCAAGGATGAAGCCACCGGCAAAGCGACCCACACCTACGACACCCGAAACGCCGATGCCCGTGCGGCCTTGCGGGCCATTGCCAGCAAGCCAGCCGCCAAGTTCATCATGCAGGACCGGCTCTTCAACGGCAGCGGTCATATCGGCCACAACAAGTTCGTGGTCTGGTCCGATGACCAAGGACCGAAGGCGGTGCTAACCGGATCAACGAACTGGACCTGGAGCGGCATCTGCGGCCAGAGCAACAACTGCATCGTCATCGAAGATGCCGGTGTCGCAGACGCCTATCTGAAGTACTGGCAGCGTCTCTTCGACAACCCTTTGCCCCAGCCCGCCAGGCCCTCCGACCCGAACCCCGGTGCGGACCAGGGAGACACTCTCAAGGAAAGCAATCTCAACCCTGTCACGGGCAATCTGGTCAACGGCGCAAGCTTCGAATGCTGGTATTCGCCCAATGTGCCAAAGAAGCAGCAACCGCCCTCGGCGAAGGCCAAGATCCAGCCCCCGCCCCCACCGGATCTGAGCCGACTGTTCTCTCTCATGCGCAAGGCGCGGAAGATCATCTTGTTCGCCGTGTTTCTTCCCTCGAAGGCCGGCGTGCATTCGATCATCTCGCAAGCCATCGACCTCGGCCTTGCCGACGCCAAGCTGGAGGTTGTTGGGGCGGTGTCCGATCCGTTGGCCTGGGGCTACCAGCCATCCGGCAAAGACGCGAACGGCAACCCTCTGGTGCCGGCATCTCCCTACATCATCCAGCAGGGCGGCGTGAACGTGGTCCGCGCCACAGCGCTGACCGACAAGGACATCGGCCGTCAGCTCGGGAACTTCGTGAATGATGAGATCCTAAGCGCCGGCAAGGCGATCATTCACGACAAGATCTTGGTGATCGACCCCCTGGACCCGGAAAACTGCCTTGTCGCGTTCGGCAGCCACAATCTGGGTTACAAGGCATCGTATTCGAACGACGAGAACCTGACTATCATTCAGCGCGACCCGGCGCTTGCTAAGGCTTACGCAACCCACGTGCTGGATGTGTTCGATCATTACCGCTTCCGGGCAGCCGAAGCCGAGGAATCAGCAGCCCTGAAGCGCAAAGGCCTTCCGGTGTCTGCAGACCCGGCAGAAGGGTTCCTGAAGACGAATGCCAGCTGGCAGGACAAGGCCGACAGGCGCATATCGGCGTATTTCGCGGAATAGGTTTTCGCGGCGATCCAACGTCCGCGAAGGCCAGCAGGATCATTCAGGAAGCAAGGGTTACCAAGGTTTGCCGCCATGGCCGACAGGCTGATTATGATTATCCGACACGCCGAAAAACCGGTTCCGGAACAGCCGGAACTCGGTGTCGATGAACTTGGCCAGGCCGACGACAAGTCGTTGACCGTGCGCGGCTGGCAACGTGCCGGCGCTCTTGCCCACCTGTTTTTCGATCCTCCGTCCCCGCTGCAGGTGCCGGTCACGATCGTTGCCTCGGCGCCGATCAAGAAAGACGGCAGCGGCATGCGAAGCCTGCGGCCAACACAAACCGTCGCGCCTCTGGCGCGCCGGCTGCAACTCGAACCCGACACCACCTTTTCCAAGGGTCAAGAGGAACAGGCGGGACCTCAGATCCTGCAGCAGCCCTTCCCCGTGCTCGTGTGCTGGCAACACGAGGCGATTCCGCGCCTGGCAGCTGCAATCGTCGCATCGGCCGCGATCGCCCCAGCAATGTGGGACGACGCGGACTACGACAGCATCTGGCTGCTGACTCTTTCCGAAGCCGACCGACGCTGGGCTTTCCAGAGCGAAAACCAGCGCCTCTTGGCGGGAGATAGGCCATGACATCGAATCCCGTGCCGACGGCCAAACCCGAGACCAAAACCTTTGGCGACTATGCGAAGTTCGTCCGCGACTGGATTGGGTTCCCAGCCGCGGTGATCACGGCGATCACCGCACTGTTCGTGCCGGCCAAAAACAATGCCCTCGCCCTCCTGCGCTTAGACGCGCCAACACTGTCCTTGGACTATCAATATGTCGATTACCTCAACCTTGGCCTGGACGACACTGCCATTGCGCTACAAGCCAACGAGGTCTTCGTCAGCGTCCCGGTGTACCACTACACCCTGACCAATGCAGGACCGACAGCGGCGACCGTCAGGCCGCAGATGACCTGTTCGACGGATAAGCTGAATGGCCACTTTAATCTGATCGATATAGCAACGACCAAGCGGCAGTTAAGTGATTTCAAGTTGTTACCTGCTGAATCAGTTTTCGTGAACATCGTGTTGTCTGAATCCGGAACTACCAAAGATGGGTACCCACCCGCCGAGAAGCCTTTCACCTGTGAGATGGCGTATGCCGACAAATATGGGTTTAAGAAGCTGGTTATGCCGTTTGACGACGGGCAGCCGAAGAAGGAAATGCCGAAGAAGGCCTTGAGCATTAACCCGCTCCTGTTGGGAGGTGTTGATGATCGAAGAATCGGGCTGAGGGAGCTTTATTGCCCCGACATGGTGCGTGGCCTCGATCTGGGCAGCGGCCCCATCGACTGCCTGTCCGACAAGCAGATTCTTGCAATCGAACCCATCTACCTATGGGAAGGCGCGCTGCAGCGGGTGTTGCGGCAGGCCAGCGATTTTCGGCAGGCGACGGCCGGAACGGCACCCCGGACCCCGGGCCTCATTCTGACGGGATTCGACAATCCGGATTGGGCGACCAAGACCGAGGAGATGTTGGGCACGCTGCATTCGTTCACGCCCGCACTATCTGTCTGGTTGTGTCCAGATAAGCCGCCCGGCCAAGACCAGAAGCCGCCGGCGAAGGTCGTCCTTGATGTCATTTGCAAGGAACACACCTTCCCAGCCCCGCCCTGACTTGCAGCCTGCGGTGCCACAGCGCTAACGGCTAACGTGGCGCTTGCAATTTAAGTGTACAGGCCCAACCGGCGTCCCCGCGCAAATCGGAGCGTCCTTAAGAACTGTGGCGATCAATCGTTCTCATCGCGCCGAAACAACTTGCGGCGCAAATGCTGCTCTTGGCGCAGGCAATCTGAGCTGCCGTGGAGCCTGCGGACCCTATCGGTGTGGCGCCTATTTTACTGCGCGGCCGCAAGCTATAGCGCGATTGGAATGTCTTCTGTGGATGGCTCCCGCATTGCAAGGGGTGATTTGACGTTTTTGACGATTGGGTCAGGTGCAGTCTTCTGTCCGGCCTGTTGATGCAGTCGTTCATGTTGACCGCTGGCCTTGATGGTATCCGCGAGTCAGGTCCCACTCTGCTTTGCGGGCAATGACGCCCACGACATTCGCACGGGTTATCCCAGCTCCCGGTATGACCGGTTCGCCATCACATCTCATCGCCCTTGCAACTGGTGAACT